>JAQYWF010000088.1 GCA_030145105.1 Desulfosarcina sp. | reverse complement strand
TTTGGAGATACGCGCCCTTCCGACAGGTGCTTGCCTTCCAGGATGGACTGCCCGGCCAGCGTGACCATGATCGTATGTTCTGCGTCATGATACAGGGCGTCGGAATTGGCGATGTTCTCCAGGGCCAGGTGCGCCGTCCAGGTGATGATGTTGCCCAGGCCTTTTTCCATGTCGCTGTAAGTTCGCTGATAGGCCTCGATGATTTGGGTCTTGCAATAGTCTGCCTTGATTTTTTGAAGATTTAGCATGGTTTTAAATCCTTCCTAACACTAATTGATCGATTCCTTCAAACTGTGGCTGTCCATCCGGTGTAGCCAATTCAGGGCATCGTCGAGGTGCCGGTCCCCATCGGTTTCGGCTTGCAGGCGGAGGGTTGTGTGGCTGACGTCAATCGAGAAGGCGATGGGCTTTTCAAACCGGGCCTGCATCTTTTGCAGGTCGTTTCGCAAGCGTTGCACGGCGGCGCCGCTGTCTTTGTCGGAGCCGCTGGCAATCAGTATGGCAAAGGTGTTCGTCTCGATCCGGCCGACCATGTCACAGCGCCTGATCGTGGCAGTGAGGGTATCTCCGATCTTTCTCAGGATGTCGTTTTTAATTCCATGCAAATGGTTCCCGGCAGCATCGTTGAAGCGGACCCCTATCAAGGCCATGACCAGGGTCTCCTGGAGCCGGTAGGCCCGGTTGGCTTCCTGCTCGAGGGAGCGGACGAAGCCCTTGCGGTTGTTCAGGCCGGTCAGGTCATCCATCAGGCTCTCATTGGCCAGGCAGGTGGTCAGACGTTCCACACGGTCGCACAGAATGCCCATCATGTTGACAAAGAACTTCTGGGCGGTGGGCGGATATAGCCATTGCAGCCGCCGGATCACCTTCCAGTTGATGGGCAGCAGCTCGCTGTCGGTCGTGGCCATGACGGTGGCCGAGCGGGGCGCAGCGCGCAGCAGGCCCATTTCACCCAGGATGTCACCGGTGCCGACCTTGGCGATGCACTTCTGGATGCCCTCGTGGCTGCTCAGCGTGCAGGTGGGGTCGTAGTCGATGACATCGAAGCCGCCCGATATGATCGCGTACATGGATTCACTCTGGTCGCCCTTGTAGAACAGGGACTCCCCCGCGTTGACCTTCTTCAGGGTGCCGGCCATGATGATGGAATGAACCTCTGCCCGCGACAGTCCCTGAAAGAGCGGGATGCCCAGGTCGGTTTCCCCGCCCATTTTGATCCTTACCAGATCCCAGAGGGTGACCAACTCGACGCGCTGTACCAGGATCGGCAGCAGAATTAGATCGCCGACGAGGGCCGAGAGCATGGTAATGACCATCATCGTACCGAAAATGGCGGTGGGCTTGAAACCGGAAAAGGCCAGGATGAAAAAGCCCGTGCTGATGGTCAGGGTCGTGAAGATGATCGGGCGTCCGATGTGGGCGATGGTCTCTTTCAGGGCCCGCTTGTCGTCGAGGTCTTTTTGGAATTCACGGTTGAAGCGCACCAGGTAGTGGATGGTGTCGTCCACGGCCAGGCCGATGGCGATGCTGGCGATCAGGCTGGTCGCCATGGACAATTCGATGCCGAACCACCCCATGAGGCCGAAATTGATCACGATAGGGAACAGGTTGGGGACGATGGCGATCAGGCCCACCTTGAAGGAGAGAAACAGGGCGAACATGATGATGAAAATGACAGCCATGGTCATTAAAAAGCTCTTGACCTGCCCTGACACCAGGTGGTGGCTGCTGGCGGAAATGACGATGCCGAACCCGGTGACGTCCCACGTCAGATCCCGGTTGAAGGCTTCGCCGACGTGACGAAGAATCGTTTTCCGAAGGTCTAAAAAGTCCCTGGAGCTGGATATGTGCGTCAGCAGCAGAATGTTGGCCTGTGACAAGGTCGGACCCATGAACGCGTTGAACACGTCCATGCCCAGCATGGATTTGAAGGTGTTCATCAGCATCCTGAGCTCCCAGGACTCGGTGGGCAATTTATAGTAGGCGGGTTCGAATCGGTTGGAGGCGTAGTTGACCAGTTTCAGGTAGTCGGCGAAAGAGATGGTTTTGTCGACCCCGGGCAGGGTGTCCAGGAATAGTTGAAGCCGCTCGATGTCGGCGATGTTTTCAGCATTTTCGAAAAAATCTTCCGAGGTTGCGGTCATGACCACATTGACCGGGAAACTGCCCGATAGATCCTGATAGATGTTGTGGAAATTTCTGACGACCTGGGTGTTCGCCTTGAAATAGCCGACCGGATTGGTTTCCGCTCGGAGACGCAGCAAGCCGACACCGGCGAACAACGCTATCCCTGCGATCACCAACAGGGTCATGCGTTGATGATTGAGATTCAGGTCAATGATCCAACCTATGAAGCGATCCAGAATCGACGACCCTTGCTTTTTTTCTGATGAGGCGTGTTCTCTGTATGGCAGGAAAGAGAGCACGACGGGCAGGTAGGTCATCACCAGAATCAGAAAAGCGATCATCCCGATGCACGAGAAGAGGGCAAATTCCCGGATGGCGGAAATCCGGTTGACGAACAGGGACCCCAGGCCGAGCAGGGTGGTCAGGATGGCCAGAAGGGTCGGCAGGGTTGTTTTGGAGAAAGTCATTGCGGCTGCATCGACAGGCGTATGGGACGGCGTGGCGGCGTCGTGATATTCAGCCAGGATATGCAGGCAGTAGGCCGTTCCCACGGCGATTAAAAAGACCGGGACGATCATGGTGAGAATCGAAAGCGGTACCTGAAGGATGGAAACCAAACCGAAGGTCCAGATCAGGCAAAGGGTCACGCAGGAAAGCGGGATGAGTGCATAGCGCACGTTCCTGAAGAGCAGCAGCAGGACCACGGCAATCAGCAGAAAGGTGAGCGGCGGCAGGCGCAGAAAATCGTTGCGCGTGAACTGCGCCAGGGCCTGGGAAATCAGCGGCATGCCGATCTGGTAAAGGCTTATATCCGGGCCTGTTTCATCGATCAATCGCTCGATGGCATCGATGACTGCGTCCTGGTCCGCATCCTTGTCGAGCACCAGGGTGATCGAGGTGGTGTTGTGGTCGTCGGCGATCAGATTATGTTTGAAAAGGTCAACCCCGGAGACGAAGGCCACGAATTTTTGCATGGGCCAGTTGCCGGACAGGTCCACCGCCTTCTTGATGCCCGGCAGCCCGATGACCCGCTGAACGCCTTTGATTGTTTTTCCGGCCTCTTCCAACTGGGCAATTTTTTGAAAGTTAAGCGGGTCGAAAACATCCTTGCACGTCACTACGACGCGGATGATCTCTTCCGATCCGAAGACCGCCTTGAATGACTCGTACTGCACGTTTTCGGGCAGATCCTCTATAATCAGGTCGTGTATCGACGTCTTGAATGCCAGGCGGGGAATGAACGCGGCGAACAGGAGCGTCAATGCGGCGATGACGGCGAGGGCCATCCTTCGATGCGCAAGCACCGTATGGACACAATCAACCGGATTTAGATATTTTAACAACCGATGAAGACGATTATTGCTCATATGCTTCAGTGCCAGGATCCTTTGTATTCATCAAGCCAGCCGGGGCCGAATTTTTTTTCATAGTAACCCTTGACGCGATCGAACCACACGCCGAGCACCCCGGGCTTTTGACGATCATCGTTCAAGACATCATCCAGGAACACGTCCAACTCGGCCAGCTTATTCTTGGGCAGGTAAGCATCGGCCCCACCGTCCATCGACTTGGCGAAGTTGTCGGGGCTGAGGGCATGGCTGGTGAGCATGACCGTAAGAATTTTTTTTGCTTTGGCTGTTTTTAGCAGATCAAAGCCTTGAACGCCCATGATATCGAGCACGGCCAAATCGTAGGTCTTTGAATTGAGCAATTCCATCGCAGAACCATAATCTTGCGCGGTGTCGACAGCGCATCCTTCCAATACCTCCTGGATCGATTCCAAGATGTCGGGTTCATCGTCGACAGCCAGTATCGTTTTCCCCTTCAGCGTGACTTTTTTGTTCATCCGTGAGCCCTTTCTTTCCTGGTTAAATAAAAAGATGGTTTGTTAAACAATCACCAAATTTGAATGAACCCGAGAACCGTCGCATTTCCGACGGGTTCGTAAAACGTCCGAGATCAAGGCTTGCGAAGCCCGAGGAGTGAGGTGTACTCACGGTACTCCGCAGTGACGAGGGTTGAAGCGTAACGCAGATATCGGACGTTTTACGGACCCGTCAATTTTGGGAAACCTGACCGTGAAGATGCTACCCCCCGAATCCATGCAATCCATCTCAGCCGTTATTTTTTCGCACAAGGATACGCTGCCCGGGCAGGCATCGGCATCACCCGGAATGAAACGACAGCGCTGACTTGAAAAATCGATGTTGAACCCAAGCCTTTCCGCATAGGTCTGCATTCGCAGAAGGTCGGTTCCTGTGCCACCGGCGTTAAAGGCATATGGGGTTTTGGATGAATAGTGCTGGGTCGGCTGGGTGTGAAAGAATCCTTTGAAAATATTTTTTTGGTTTGACGATGTAATGCCAACGCCATGATCCTGAATTTCTAAAAAAATATCATCTGCTGTAGTCCCGGCCGTCAATTTTATCGTTCCCTCATCGGGGGTGTTTTCAATGGCATTTTTCAACAGACCGCCACAAATTTTTTTGAGGACCTTTTTGTCCATTTTTATGTAAAGACCGTCTTCGATGGCCAGCGAAACCTTTAAGCGTCGATCCTGGATAATCTTAACGGCATGATTGTGAATGTCTTTCAGGAAGAGATCGATTCTGATCGTTTCGATTCTCTCCGGTTCAAATTTCAAAATGGATTTAATGCGATTGATGACATGCTCGGCCACGGGTCCGCACTGAAATGTCGTGTCTTCACCGGTTTCTTCAACCAGGCTGATCAGATCCTCGAAAATTCTCGTATATTGTTTTTCGCAATCGACAATTTTTCTGCCTACGATGTCCTCCACTTTTTCCTGGATATGGTTGAGCCTGTCGATGCAGCGCCGGCCCCTTTCAATCGTCCGGATCAGGTGTGTCAGATCGTGGTCGTGGGCGGTATCGGCAAATCGCGTCAACACAGATGCTAAAATCGATAAGGGTGTTCTGAGTTCGTGCGACAGGTGATTGACCACTTTTTGTCTGGCCCGGTCAGTCTCCTTCAACTCTTCATAAAGAGATGCGTTCTCGAGGGCCACCGCCACGTAGCTTGCCATGTAGGTTAAGATGTCGATATCCTCTTCGGTGAAATCACCCCCTTTTTTGTTGAGCACCTGCATGGTTCCGATGCAATTTCTGCGATGATTGACCAATGGAACGCAGAGTATGTTAACGGTACGAAACCCTGTTTTTTTGTCGACGTCCCTGTAGAAACGCGCGTCAGCATAGGCATTGTTAACAACTTGAGGTGTTCGGTTGCAAAACACCCATCCGGCGATGCCCTGGTTGGTAGAAAATTGAATTTGATCGGATTCCATGTCGGCGGCAACGAACGAGCAAAGATTTTGTTGATTTTCATCGATTAAAAAAATCGAGCATCGTTCGACATCCAGAATCTTGCCGGTTTGATCGGATATGACATCGAACAGGGCGTCAAAATTTAATTCAGAGGTAATAATTTGTCCGGCTTGGATAAGGCGGGAGTATTTTTTGAGCTGGACTTGAAGATGTTTATCCGCAAGTCTTCGGATTGCCACGCGTTTTTGTTTTTCGTGGGTAGACAGATTCATTCCCAATACCAGTGGGCCCCAAAGGTGCCGTTTTAGCTGGATCGATTAAATTAGTAATGGATTCGGAGAGATGAGACCATACTAATCCAGATAAACAATAAGTGTCAAGAACGAATCAGATGTGGATGGAACCCGGAAATGGGCGGCCGATAGCGTGGTGGGGTAGGGAGCGGCGCCGCTATGGTTTGCGGCCCGAACCTTCTATCGCAAACCCCGTTTTCACGCGTATGTCACGTCCATCAAAAACAGACCTTGAGGCGGCGCCGTGGCGCCGGCACGCGAACGGTCTTTCGACTGCAGAATGGTTAGAACGTCCTGTTTGGCGATTTTTCCCACACCCACGTCCACCAGGGTCCCCACGATATTTCTCACCATGAAGCGCAAGAATCCGTTGGCCTGGATGTCATAGGTCAGGTTGCCGTCGCCGGTTATCCTTAGGGTAGAATCGGTTACGCTGCGGATAGAGTGTTCTCGAGGGCTGCCCGTGCCTTCAAAGGCTTTGAAATCATGCGTGCCCAGGAGCGTGACGGCGGCTTCAGCCATGGCCACCGTGTCCAAGGGTTTGCGGATGTGCCAGAAGAACTGCCGTCCGATGGCCGGTGCAATGGGACGGTTGAGGATATGGTAGCGGTAATGCTTGGACGTCACATCAAAGCGGGCGTGGAAGGTGTCGGGCATCGGGTCACATGTGTGGACGACCACATCGCCGGGCAGCAGGCTGTTCAGGCCGCTTAGAAAAACCGAGGCATCAAGGCGGGATCGGGTTTTAAAACCGGCTACCTGGCCCAGGGCGTGGACGCCGGCGTCGGTGCGACCCGATCCGATGACGGTCACCTTTTCCCGGGTCATGACCGCCAGGGCGTTTTCGATGGTTTCCTGAACCGTGCGGTCTTTTTTCTGCCGCTGCCAGCCGTGGAAGCCCGAACCGTCGTATTCGATGACCAGTTTGAATGTCTGTTGTGTGGCTTCACCCAAGGTGACTCTCCTGTTAAAAAATCAATAGCACAACGCTCATAGAGAAGAAAGACAACAGCGTGGACAGGACGATGGCTGCGGATGCAAATTCGGTGTCGCTGTTAAGTTGAGAAGAGAGCACGATGATGGCCGGTGAGGCGGGCAGGCTGAAAAAAATCATTCCCACTTGAAAGGATAAGGGCGACGCATCAAATGCCTTGAGCAAAAACCAGCCAACCACCGGCAGGACCAGCAGCTTGATGGTGGACCCTAAGAATGCGTGTCCCAGGTGGTTTTTGAGGTTCTTCAGGGTCAATGTGCCGCCGATGGAGAGCAGGGCCAGAGGCAGCGTCACCCCGGCGGCCAGGCGGAAGGTGTTGTCCAGGAAAACCGGGAATTCGCCGACGACACGCGAATAGGCCATGCCGGCGAGGCAGCCGATGATCAGCGGGTTGGACACCAGGGCGCGCAGGGTGATACGCAAGCGCTCACGGGGGGCGATGGCCTGGCCGGAGTACCAGATCAGGGTGGATACGGCCAGCACGTTGACGATGGGAATGATGAATCCGATGAGAATACCGAACCGCGATACGCCCGTTTCACCCAGGGCGTTCAGGATCACGGCCATCCCCACGTAGGTGTTGAAGCGGTAGCAGCTCTGGGAATAAGACCCGGCTACGAATGTCGGCACGTTGAACAACTTCAGGCAGACCGCGCTGACGAGGTAAACGATGACCACGGCGCATATGGCGGCAGCAATCAGGTTGGTGGCGCTGTTGTCCGCTGATGGAGAAGAACCGATTTTCCAGAAGAGCATGAGCGGAAAAAAGATGAAGTAGACCAGGCGGTCCGAGGACTTGAGAAAATGCTCGCCGGTTATGTGAATGTGTTTGAGCAGCGCACCCAGACCGATGAGGGCGAACACCGGGAACAGGTTGTTGAGAATCATCATAGCGGCTATACCCTGTCACAGCGCAGACCGGCCAACTCCTGCTCCATGGCATCGTCCATGAGATGGATGAATCTGGCCAGCGGGTATTCGGCACTGCAGCCCGTGCAGCTGAAAATTACCGACCGTCACGTCCGTTTCAGCGTCAGGGGGGTGTGGCAATGCTCACATGTGGGCTTTTTTAGTATTGGTTGCTCCTTGGTTTCAAACCAACTGCCTTATTTTAGCCGTTCAGGGTTCAGGGTTCAGAGTTCAGGGTTCAGGGTTCAGAGGTTTGGAACGTCGAACCCAGAACGCAGAACGGTGAACGCAGAACCCAGACGGTGCGATCATACAGACAGGCGCTTTTTATGCCATCTATGATCGGTTTGCAAGGGGTGTGAACGCTTTTCCCCGATTGACAACGGGCGATATTTGAGCAATGAAATGCAAACGCGTTATTAAGGACCCAAACTAAGCGATTGTCGAGATTGCCGTATATTCAAGGCAGATGTCGTCGCGCTATAGTGAACTATGCGCAACGGCATCTAACGCAGAAGATGCGGTGAGATCGGCAAGCCCAAAGGGTTTCACCTTTTGAGGATGCCAATCAATGGTAAACGGTCTAAAATAAATGCTTATCTGCTAAATCCAAGAAAGATGAAACGCTTAGTTTGGGAAGGATATGGTTATGGTTCCATTGACCTGCAGAGGGTTCACTGCCTGCGGCATGGCCGCAGGCATCAAGAAAAACGGCAACCTCGATTTAGGCTTGCTGGTATCCGACCGGCCGGCCCGGGTGGCGGCGGTGTTTACCAAAAACCGCGTCCAGGCGGCGCCCGTGAAGCTGGACCGGGAGCGGGTGAAATCCGGTACGGCCCGGGCGGTGATCGTCAATGCGGGCAATGCCAATTGTGCCAATGGCCCGCAGGGACTGGCTGCTGCCAGAGCCATGGCTGCTGCTGCTTCCCGGGCGTTGAACGTTCCCGACGACCAGGTGCTAGTGGCTTCCACCGGTGTTATCGGCGCCCCGTTTCCCATCCAAACGGTCGAGGCGGCCATGCCGGCCCTGGCGGGTGGATTGAATCCAAACGGGGTGCCCGATCTGGCCCGTGCCATCATGACCACCGACACGCGTCCCAAAACAGGGGCGCGCGAAGGATCGGCAGATGGCATCTCCTATCGCATCGTCGCCATTGCCAAGGGTGCCGGCATGATCCGGCCGGACATGGCCACCATGCTCTGTTTCATCTGCACGGACGCCGACATTTCCCTTTCCGACCTCAGGTCGGCGCTGAAGCGGTCGGTGGACGGATCTTTCAACCGTATCACCATCGACGGCGACTCCAGCACCAACGATACGGTGATTCTGATGGCCAACGGCGCCTCCGGGGCCAGGATCGAAACGGACGCCCATCGGGCCGACTTCCAGCGGCTGTTGGATGATCTGTGCATGGATCTGGCCCGGCAGATGGTCAAGGACGGCGAGGGGGTCACCAAGGTGGTCGACCTGACGGTTTGCGGGACCCGCTCTGATGAGGATGCCCGGGCTATTGCCGACACCATTGCCCACTCACCGCTGGTCAAGACGGCTTTTTTCGGGCAGGACGCCAACTGGGGGCGCATCATCGCGGCGGCCGGGCGGGCCGGTGTCTTTTTAGATCCTGAACGATTGGATCTCTATTTCGACGAGGTGCAGATGGTCAAAAACGGCACGGGCTGCGGTCCGGACGCCGAAGAAAAGGCCACCGGGGTGCTCAGAAAGCCGGAATTCTCCGTCACCCTGGATCTGAATCTGGGGCAGGGGACAGCAAGCATGCTGACCTGTGATTTTTCCCTGGAGTATGTGAAGATCAACGCCGACTACCGCTCCTGACGAAAGGCCGAATATATAGTCATGGCATTGGTTCGTCTACAAAAATTCCTCTCCGAAGCCGGAGCATGTTCCCGGCGTAAAGGCGAGGCGCACATCCTTGCCGGCAACGTCACCGTCAACGGGGACGTGGTGGTTACCTTAGGTACCAAGGTCGATGCCGAGACCGATGTGGTGCATCTCAACGGTGTACCGGTGGGCAAACCGGATCAACTCATTTATGTGATGCTCAATAAGCCCGAAGGCATCGTGGCCAGCTGCGAGCACCGGGGGGAGCCGGTGGTGACGGACCTGGTCGACTTGCCCCAGCGGCTTTTCCCGGTGGGGCGGCTGGACAAGAAATCCACCGGTCTGCTGCTGCTGACCAACGATGGCCGCATCCATCACCGCCTCTCCCACCCCTCCTTCGATCACGAAAAAGAGTATGATGTGACCGTGCAGTGGCCCCTTGCCGATCAGGCCCTTGCGGCCATGGAAAAAGGCCTGCCGCTGTCCGGTGTCATGACTCGGCCGGCCCGGGTGCACCGCCTTTACGGCAATCGTTTCCGTATCGTTTTGAAGGAGGGCAAAAACCGCCAGATCCGCAGGATGGTTAAAAAGGTGGGCAACCGGGTGGTCCGCCTCCACCGAATCCGCGTGGCTGATTTGAAGCTGTGCGACCTTGGTGGTGGCTCATGGCGGCATTTACGTCCGGAGGAGCTGCGGCAGCTGTTGAATCAGCTGCAGTTAACAGGGTAGAAAAAACAGAAAATAACAAATCACAAATTCCAAATAAATCACAATAAACAAATTCCAAACCGTGCGAAAGGCAATTGCAGCCGGTGATGGCAAACAACCGTCAGTTTTCGATCTTGTTTGAGAGTTGGATATTGAGATTTGGAATTTATTTGAGATTTGGATATTGAAATTTATCGGTTCAAAATTTAATGCTTGCAAATGTCTGTTTGCGGATTAACCAGGTTAGACATTCGACATGCGTTATGAAGGTCCCATTTATCGTCCCCCCAGCGAGGCCAACTCCCTGCTGGTCCAGGCCACCATCGGTTGCCCCCACAATCGCTGCACCTTTTGCATGGTCTACAAGAACGGCCCACGATACCGGGTGCGGCCGGTGGCGGATATTATCAATGATCTGGATCAGGCCCGGACACGCCACGGCAGCGGTGTCCGCACGCTCTTTTTCCCGGCGGGCAACACCATCGCCATGCCCACCGCTGCCCTTTGCCGCATCTGTTCCCATGCCTGGCACATCTTTCCGCATCTGGAGCGCATTACCGTATATGGCTCCAGCCAGTACATCCATAAAAAGGGCCCTGATGCGTTGAAGCGGCTGGCCGATGCGGGGTTGAGCCGCATTCATGTCGGGCTGGAGTCCGGGGATGACGTGATCCTGAGGCTGACCAAGAAAGGCACCACGGCCAAGCAACAGGTGGCAGCCGGGCAGTGGACCGTGGCCGCCGGTATTCAGCTTAGCCTCTATGTCGTCTTAGGCATTGGCGGTGTGGCTCGAACCCTGCCGCACGCCTCCCGGACAGCCGAGGTGCTCAACCGCATCGCTCCGGATTTCATCCGGTTGCGGACTCTCGTGCCCAAGCGTCACACCCCCCTGCTCAAGATGGTGGCGCGTGGCGCCTTCAAGATGCTGGGGCCGCACGAGGTGCTGAAGGAGGCGGCCACGATGATCCGGCTGATAGACACCCCGTCGCAGCTGACCAGCGACCACTACACCAATTACATCAATCTGGAAGGGCGTTTGCCCGGCTGCCGCAATCGCCTGTTGGCGCAGATCGACGATTCTCTCATGCGGCCGGAAACGGAGTTCAGGCCGTTTTTCGTCGGAGATCAATAGATGGTGCCATTTATTTTTTCCGAGGCCCTAAACTGATGTGATTGTTCTTTTATCTCGATGAGATATGATGTATGCTGGCGCGCGATGGTGAGTGGTTGACGACATGCAGGCGGGTGCCGAAATTCAAAAACGTGTTGAACACAAGGAGACGTGGATGATGTTGAGCTTTGATGCGCTGGCGGCGAAACAAGAGAAGATCGCGGTGGTGGGCCTGGGTTATGTCGGGCTGCCCCTGGCCGTTCATCTCTCCCGGCATTTCGATGTGGTGGGCTACGATTTCAAATCCAGCAGAATCGCCGAGCTGGCGTCCGGCAGGGACCGCACCCTGGAGGTCTCCGACGAAGAGATGGCCGCTGCCACTGTCAGCTACACCGACGACCCCAAGAACCTTGGCGACTGCCGGTTGATCATCGTCGCCGTTCCTACCCCCATCGACCAGTACCGCATTCCGGATCTGACACCCCTGCGCAGCGCATCCGAATCCGCGGGTCGGCATCTGAGCAGCGGCAGTTGCGTGGTATTCGAATCCACCGTTTACCCAGGAGCCACCGAAGAGGTGTGCGTGCCCATCCTCGAAAAGGCCTCGGGCCTGGTCTTCGGCAGGGATTTCAGCGTGGGCTATTCACCGGAACGGATCAACCCCGGGGACAAGGTTCACACCGTGGACAAGATCATGAAGATCGTTTCCGGGTCCGACGCGCCCACGGCCCAACTGCTGGAAAAGGTATACGGCAGGGTGGTCAAAGCCGGCATCCACCTGGCGCCCACCCTCAAGGTGGCCGAGGCGGCCAAGGTTATCGAGAACACCCAGCGGGATCTGAACATTGCCCTGATGAACGAGCTGTCCATGATTTTCGACATCATGGGCATCGACACCACGGCGGTCCTCGAAGCAGCCGGTACCAAATGGAACTTTCTGCCCTTCAGGCCCGGTCTGGTGGGCGGGCACTGCATCGGCGTCGATCCCTATTACTTGACATTCAAGGCCGAATCCATCGGCTATCATCCGGAAATGATCCTGGCCGGCCGACGCATCAACGACGGCATGGGCAAATATGTGGCCGAGCGGGTCGTCAAGCTGATGATCCAGGAGGGCAAACAGATCAACCGCACGCGGGTCGGCGTACTTGGCATCACCTTCAAAGAAGACGTGCCGGACCTTCGCAACACCCGCGTCGTCGACATCATCGCCGAACTGGCGGACTACGGCATCGATGTCCTGGTTCACGATCCCCTGGCGGACCCCGACGAAGCCAAGGCCTATTACGGTGTTGACCTGAAAGCCCTGGATCAGCTTAAGGGTCTGGATGCTCTGGTGGTGGCCGTTTCCCACCAACCCTACCGGGAAATGGGGCTGGCGCGGCTTGCCGGATTGTGCGGTGGCCGTGCCGTGGTCGTGGATGTCAAGAGCGCTTTCGAACCGGGTGATGCCGAAAAAGAAGGCATCAACTATTGGCGTTTGTAATACCGGTTCGCGTTAAAACTACATGTAATACCCCGCGAATTCGCCGCATTTGCTGTTGAAAAAATCCATGGCCTCCTCAACCGTATCAAAAATGATCCAGTCCCGCCTCAGGGTCCGACCGGCCCGCCGTCTGATCCGTTCGATCTCGGTGTTTCCGAAATACTCGAAATAGTCGTGATAATCGGTGGTCAGTTCATGCTTTCTCATGTGACACCTCCGTTTAAGGGTTGATCTGTTTGATAGGTCCAAGATTACCATCCGGTTGTGACAGATCCGGTCACAGCCTTTGCCTTTTTTTTCGTTGTGGTTAAAAAAAATGACGGGTATTGTGACCGGAAGCACATAAAATTAATTGAAATCATATGAAGTTGGTATCCCATGAGTACGGTCATCGAATGAAGACAAACCCAGAACGGTGAACGCTGAACCTGTGAACGCATACGAAACCATCACCGACGATCGGTGTTGTCGAAGAAAGGAACCCAAAATTGGAAGAGATTCGAAAAGTGGCCCGGGAAAGAATGAACGGATATTGTGCGATGGCCGGGCCTGTGCCGGAGAGGTGCCTGGCATGGGCGGGTTGGGAACCGGAAGTGCTTTTGCGGCCAACCTGAAATCTCTGGCGGCCTTTCGGTTTAACATGCGCCTGGTGCATGACGTGTCGGAACCCGACACCCGCATCGATTTTCTGGGGCAGTCGCTGACCGGGCCCTTTTTAGCGGCGCCGATTGGCGGCGTCTCCTTCAACATGGGTGGTAAAATTACGGAGGCGGCGTATATTTCCGCCGTTCTGGATGGATGTGCCCAGGCCGGGATAATGGGCTGTGTGGGGGACGGGGTTCCGGATTTTATTCATCAGGACGGATACGCGGCCATCAAGGCGTTAGACGGAAAGGGGATCCCGTTCATCAAGCCCTGGGCGGATGCGGAATTCTTCGACAAGGTGGATAAGGCGCTGGCGGCCGGTGCAAGGATAATCGGCATGGATATCGATGCTGCCGGCTTGATTACCTTGAAGCAGATGGGGCGGCCGGTTTCTCCGAAGTCGCCGAAGCGGCTTGGCGAAATTATCAATCAGGTAAAGGTGCCGTTTATCCTTAAAGGGGTGATGAGCGCGGCGGATGCTAAAATGGCTGTGGATGCAGGTGCTCGTGCCATCGTGGTATCCAATCACGGTGGGCGGGTGCTGGACCATACCCCCGGGGCCGCCGACGTGCTGCCCGAGATCGCCGATGCTGTGAAGGGCCAGGTCGTTATCCTGGCTGACGGAGGTGTCCGGACCGGTGGGGATATCCTTAAAATGCTGGCCCTTGGCGCCGATGCGGTTATGATTGGCCGACCCTTTTCCGTTGCTGCAGTGGGTGGTCTTAAGGAAGGCGTATCCCACTATATTCAGCGGATTGCCGGGGAATTGATGACCGCCATGGTGCTCACCGGAACGGCCAGGGCTGATTCCGTGGACCGCACCATCTTGAGAGGTTGAAAGGAGGTAATGAATATGGTCAAGTGGATTTCGATGGGGATTCTTCTGGGGGTCGTCAGTTTATTCAGCGCCGTTTACGCCGGTTCGGAACTCAATATGGAGGACGGCACGTGGGAGATCACCTCTCAGGTAAAGATGCAGGGAATGAGCATTCCTCCGATGACCTTCTCCCAGTGCATCACCAAAGATAATGCCGTCCCCCAGACCAACTCGCCAGGACAGGAGGACTGCAAGGTCTCCGACATCAAGACAATCGGCAGCACGGTGTCCTGGTCGGTGACCTGCGGCGAACAGGCCGGCAATATGAAGAGCAAGGGAAAGATAACCTACCACGGCGACCGGTTCGAGGGCGAGATGACCACGGAGCATATGGGGATGGTCATGGTGACCGAGATGAGTGGCCGGCGAACCGGTCCTTGCCAGTAAATGGCATCGATCCGTATGGTGGCTTCAGCAACGATGCAACACCGCTTTCTATGCGGTTCAATCGGGCTGCGCGGGTTGAAAAAGACCATGGCGGCGTTATTATTAGTCATGTCGGGTCGGCCGGTTGATTAAAATGATCAATGCAAGGGGGTAAATCAATGAAAGACCAGTGGGAACACGAACTCTCCTGTGCGGTTGCCTGTAACCGATGCAACGCGAAGCTGGCTGCCAGGGACCAGCGAATTCTGTCCGTCTTTGATCACCAACCCATTTGCCTGGCTTGCAAACAAGCGGAAGAAAAACAGCCTGATTATGCTGAAGCGTCTAAGCATATGATCGGAACCTGTATGATGGAAACCGAGGTGATGTACGGTGATCCCGGCGGGTTTTGTTATTTTCATTTCTATCCCTTTACCTGTGAGGGCTGATCGGTCTTCCTCGGGTGGCACCCATGAACTATTTTCTGGATAAATTCCCGCCCACCGTGGAAAACGTCGTGGACAAGCTCACGGTGGACATGACGTTTGCGGAGAGAACCCGTCTGGCCAACATGAACGAGGCGGCACTGGTCCGGTTTCACCACTCATACGGCATTTTCCTGCGAAACGAATTCCGCCTTCCGGGCAACGATCCGTTGATGAAATCTTGCATGTCCACCGCAAGCGTAACAACGATCACTCCTGAACAGGCGTCCTATGTGATTTTGACGCAACTCCAAAAACGACTGCAGGCCGGACATACCTTGAAGGTCATCAAGTGACGGATTCGTAAAAAAACCGAATTCGCGTTACGCTTCATCCCTCGTCACTGCGGTGTACCG
>JAQYWF010000032.1 GCA_030145105.1 Desulfosarcina sp. | reverse complement strand
CGCGTGTGAGCCGGTCGCAGGATGCGCTTTTCGAAAGCGATGCCGTCCTTATCGGAGAGCAGTTGGGCGGTTCGGGCCACCAGTAGATCGATCAGCCGTTGGAGCTGCGCCCGTTGCCGCGACTGCGGCAGACTGGCCAGAAGTATGGCGGGTGACTGCCGGATGAACTGGTCGCAGTCCTGCAGAATCTTCCGGGCTCTCCAATTGGCGATTCGTTTGGCCCTCCCGTTTTCATAGGTCCAAGGGCTTCGCCCCAGATAGTATTTGGCACCTCTTCGAGTGGTTCTGCATAAAAAAAGCAGTTCGTCCCTGATTTCGGAATAAAGCGTGTACCCGCGTTTGCCACCGACAATAAACTCCTTTATCTTCTCCTTATCCTGTTTTCCATCTTCCCGGAGTTCCTTTTCCGTTTTGTTCTTTAGCGCCTCGATTCGATCAGCGGTGCTCCGGGAAACGCGCTTGAGGATTCCGGTTTCGTATTTGACGACGGACTGATTCAACACCGATGTCGGGTGAACGCCCAATTTTTCCCACAGATACACCAATGTCGGCCATATGCGGGTGTACGGGACCCAATCACTGTGCGGCAGCGTGTCGAATTCGTCGAGCCACTGATTTAACATCTGCGTGTCGACACCCGCATCGGCAAATTTCTTCCTCATGATGTGCGCTATTCTTGCATCGACAGTATTGACCTTACCATTGAAAATCCGGTGATCGGTTTTTTGATGGGATTCCAGTCCAAACAACTCACGGTAAAGGTCGGCTCGAGTGAGTCCGTCATTGAGAAACAGCCACAATTCAGCCATTGCCCTGAATGCCGCACCATCCACCTTAAGCGCCGCCTGCTGGGGTGCAGGTTGGCCGTAAAGCAACATGTAGTGTCGGTGGCTCACCGACATCACCCGCCGGTGAATGATGTTGTAGATCAGCAGATAGGCCAATCCCGTCCGCCTGGCCAGCACTGCGGCCGAATCGGTGCCATGTATCTCAAAAAGAAGTTCAAGATCCCGATCCGTTAACCTGATGCGAGGTTTCTTGGCGCGTACCCGTTTGCGACGATCTTCCATTTTCACCACACATATTTTTTCGGTAAGGTGATTAAGCCACAATATTGTTCAGATTAAACTTAGACGAATTTTAAACACAATATTGACATTTGCAATCCGATTTTTGTTTGTCGGTGTGAAAAATCGTTACGCCTGCACCACTTGTTTGATTTTGCCGCATACGGGATTGAAACCACACCTGTTCGGAAACCGGGAAATCCTGAAGCGAACGCTGAATAGCAAAAGGCGACGCACCTGGTGCATAAGACGAACCGGCTGCCGGCTATCTTTAATGGACTTTTTGGGAGACGAGATGTCCGCATCGATCAATCGCCGAGTGTCCAAAAAACTGCGTCCCTAAACTAGACAATTCATTGACACACGGGCCTGTTGACCTATCTTAATGGGGTGCCATGATGGGCATGGCATAAATCATGGCGCCATCTGCGGATGTTCAGGCACCGCCGATGAGCGTTCCTTTTAACCCGAACAGGCAAGGAGGTTATATGCCTAGTTTCGTAATCGCTGAAAAATGCGATGGTTGCAAAGGCGGGGACAAAACTGCATGTATGTACATTTGCCCCAACGATCTGATGGTTCTGGATCCAAACCAAATGAAGGCGTACAATCAGGAGCCGGACCAATGTTGGGAATGTTTTTCGTGCGTTAAGATCTGCCCGACGCAAGCGATCGAGGTGAGAGGCTATGCCGACTTTGTGCCCCTGGGCAGCAGCATCATGCCCATGATGGGGACCGAAGACGTCATGTGGACCTGCAAGTTTCGAAACGGAACGATCAAACGTTTTAAGTTCCCCATTCGAACCACGCCCGAAGGCATGGCGAATGCCTACACCGACCTGAAGGGAAAAGACCTTGAAAGTGGCCTGCTGTCCACTCAAGAAGCCGATGGATACGTACTTCCACGGCCGAAGACGAATGGATAACTGCCGAAGCCAAGTGACCTGAGGGTCTTGCACCGATCGCGCACGGGGAGCTCTGGTTCCTCGTGCCCCATTTCTCGGGCAGCTTTCGCGGGTTCATGCTTCTTGACAGATGTGCCCCAGGCCAATAGGTTGGTCAAATCAATTTGACCCAATATTGACGTAAATCCGTCACCGGCAATCCTTTTTGTCGCAGGATGACGGATGGGAAGGATGACGCTTATGGATGAAGCAACATTTTTGAATGTACTCAAGATGACGGTTGAAAACCATGGCTGCACTATTGTAGATTTTGATCTTGAAAATCATATCATCAACTTGGATGGGCCTGATGAAGCCGTGAATGCCTGCGCGCTGGCCATTTCCAAACTTGTCGACGAATAAAATCGGGCCCGCCAGCGTCGATGAACTCGGAAAAGCCGCCAATATAGAAACTACCCCTGCTGCTTTTGGTGGGGTAGCGGGCAAATTGTCAACAATTGACGGATTCGTAAAAATCCCGATATCTGCGTTGCGCTTCATCCTTCGTCACTGCGGCGTACCGTAAGTACGCCTCATTACTCAGGATTCGCAAGCCTTGATCTCGGGCTTTTTACGAATCCGTCGGAAATGCGATTTTTTACGAGTTCATCAACAATTGGAACTATGTTTTGTTATGCATGATGGGTCATCGACGGCAAGCGGGGCTCTGAGCAGCCATGGAATCGTTTGCGCGAGGCCACATTTTTCTCGAACGGAGTAGATACGATGCCCGGTCCGGTTGCGTTTCCGATTGGTTTTGTGAGTTTGCACACCGGTCTTTCCACCCATGTGATCCGGGCATGGGAACGCCGATACCATGCGGTTGCACCGCAGCGGTCGGCCAACGGCCGACGACTGTTCACCCAGTCGGACATCGACCGCCTCGTTCTGCTCAGACGGGTGATCCAGAATGGCCACAGCATATCGCACATTGCCGGTCTCGATCGGGCCAAACTGGTCGAACTGGCGGAAACCACCTCACCACCCGCCATCCAGCCCAACGAGCCAACTCACGCCGATTCAAAAATGCCCGCCGGCATCACCCCAACTGAGATAGTCAGCCATAGTTTAGAAGCCGTTGCCATGCTTGACGGCAAGGCGCTGCAGGGCAGACTGCGGCAGGCAGCCGCGACCTTCAGCCGTCAAGCCTTGATTGACACGATATTCTGTCCGCTCATGGAGCAGGTCGGCCGCAGGTGGTCTGATGGATCATTGCGGATTGTTCATGGACAGATGGCCTCGGTCGTCATTCATGCGCAACTCATTGGCTTGCTGAGTCATCCCACCGGCGATGCCGCTGAAAAGCCATGCTTGCTGATCGCCGCACCGGCCGGCCAGTGCTGTTACCTGGGCGCTCTGGCCGCGGCCATTACTGCACAGGATCACGGTTGGGAACCGGTCTTTTTAGGTTTTAATCTGCCGGCTGAAGAGATCGCCGCTGCCTGTTCTATCCCTGGCGCGGAAATGATTGCCCTGAGCATCACCTGTCGCGTCAATGATGCCTTCATGCAAGACGAACTCATCCGCCTGTCTGACTTGCTGAAAAATGGATTCCCGGTGGTGGTCGGCGGACGAGCCAGCCATAATTATCGACGGAGCATCGAAGCGGCCGGCGGTGAGAACTGCTCAACGGCTGCAGAGTTGGTCTCTCGACTTGAGTAGCTTGATCGGATCATTCACGATCTAACAGGCCATCCCCTCGGGTCGGTCTGTCTGGATAGAGATGCCAGCGAATAGGCCAGTCCCAGGGCATTGAGACAGGCGTCGCATCGTTTGAACGCGTCATTTTCCATAATTTTCTTTGCATTCATCCGGATTCATTTTTAGTCGGATTCCAGTTCCCTGTGAATCTTCTCCATCCAATCCGCAACGTTGAGGTTGTCCACCCGAAGGTAGCTTTCGGAATAGGGTTTCACATCGACAATGGGACTGCCTTCTAAGGCTTCCAGTCCTTTGACGGAAAGTACATTGGCTTTTCTGGCTATCAGCGGCACCGCCGATACCAGTACCGGATTGGGCCGGGCCGGGCTGCAGGTGGCGAAGATACCCTTAAAGGGCAGGTCCTTGCGCCCCATGGGGTGCACTTTTCTCAGATTGCGCCGTTCTGGATCAATTAGATGTGGCCAGTAGAGCACCAGGATATGGGAAAAATCTTCGATCCCGTCGAGAAGTTCCTCCCAACGGGGATCGATGATCAACTCGCAGACGGATTCTTTTACCTGGCGATAATGCGCCTTGATTTTGTCCATGTGTTCTTCCAGCGATAGGCCCAATTCACCGGCAGTCAGCATGGGGCTCTTTATCCCGCTTCTCACCACACCCACCGCATTGAGCTGCATTACCATTACATTGTTCCTCTGCTTCTTCATCAAAACCTCCCAATTGTATCCGTCAGTCGATAAGGCGCCGGCTGTCCCAAATCCCCGTATTCGAGCCGCATGGCCGCATAAACCGGCTGCCCCACCAAAAAGATGAAGATCTCATCGGCCTTATCAGCCAGGCTCACATCTTCGAAACGCAATGGGTAGAGCATCTTTCCGATGGCGTAAGCATCGGCCATCGCGGTTCCGATGTTGGTGGTGTAGAAATTAAAAGGCAACAGCGTGTACACGCGTCGGGATTGAAATGCCGTCAACGCCCGGTAGAAATCCGGCTTCCTGCGGTAATCTTCCG
The DNA here is from genome assembly GCA_030145105.1 of Desulfosarcina sp. GTDB lineage: Bacteria > Desulfobacterota > Desulfobacteria > Desulfobacterales > Desulfosarcinaceae > Desulfosarcina. Next base: position 19,010 of record JAQYWF010000032.1, on the reverse strand, counting down.
CCACCAAGGCCAAGCCGCCACCGTCGATAAAAATGACATCGGGGTTGAGCCCCAAAAGGACTTCCTTGTCCACGAAAACGTGGCTGCCAGTGGTCGATTCTATGCGCTGGGCCAGATTGACGGCATGATTCCAGTCCAGTGGAATATAGTTCCGCTGGGTACTTTCGATGCCGTGGGATCCACGGTAGCTGATGCCACCCACAAAAACGCCTGGCTTATCCCTGTCGAAAACAGTTGCTGTTCGATTGTGAAGATCCCCACGAAGTCCTTCGATATAGTCGATCACCGCATCGGCCCGCTCCCGTCGGTTTAAAATCCTGCCGGCCAGCTTCAGAGAGTCGTACACAGCCTGATCGAAGACGGACAGTTCCCCGTAGCTGAGCACCACCATGGGAATCCCCAGGATGTCAGCCACCTCGTCAGCCAAGGCAGCCTCCATATAAGTGACAACAATCAGATCGGGCGCCACCCGCAATACCGCCTCCATATCCGGCTTCTTGTTGATTGCCGCCGGCCCTCCCGGACCGATATCGGGAAAGGTTCGCAATTGGGGTTGGGCCAGCCAGTATGGACGACCGGCGGGAAGTCGTTTTTCCATGGATTCGACGCCCACCACCTTCTCCTGGGCATCCAGATAGACGATCAGCCGCAGGGCACCGGGGCCGATGCAGATGATGCGTTGGGGTTCAGCCTGAATGGTTACCGTACGCCCGACCATATCGGTAATGATCAGCGGTTCCGCCAGGGATGTGGAAGTAACCCATAGCACCAGCAGCAATGGCAGCCAGTATCTGCCTTTCATTCACCTTCCTCTTCATTGATATCTTCCCGCGAGATACGCGAGCAAAACGTTAAGGAGTACCGAAATCCTATCGCGGATAGGTGCCGCTCCGACACGTCTCCAATACTCCTACTTCTCCGCGCTTGATCCCTCGACCCCTTGGCCCCTTGAACCCTATTTAACCAGTTACAACGGCACCACCACCCGACGTCCAGCCACCTCTGCTATCATGAATTTCAGACCATACCCCTGTTCGATGATCCCGGCGTTCAGATCATCCCTGGAGACCAGTGCATGAACACAATGGTCTTTGAGAAAGAGAAATTGGTCGGCGAAACGCACAGCCAGATTCAAATCGTGGATGGCGATGACGGCCATCAGCTCACCGTCACTGACCACCGTTCGAATCAAACCCATGACGTCCATCTGATTTTTCAAGTCCAGGTTACTCGTGGGCTCGTCCAGCAGCAGGATTGTCGGTGACTGGGCCAGGGCCCGTGCAATCATCACCTTCTGCATCTCTCCGCCGCTCAGATCGCTCACTGGCCGAAGGGCCAGTGTCGAAAGTCCCATCCGCTCCAGGGTCCGCTCCACTATGGCAAAATCTGCCTTCCCCACCGTCAGCCCCATGTGGGGCCGGCGGCCCAACAGGACAGCCTCGTATACGGTAAGTCGTGGTGGATTGTGCTGCTGAGGGACATATCCCATACGTCGGGCAATGGCATCCTGGGACAATTTAAACAGATTTTCTTCTCCGAGAAGCACCGATCCTGCCTGCGGGTGCAGAATCCGGTTGAGGCATTTGAGCAGGGTCGACTTACCCGCCCCGTTAACGCCCAGGATGGCCAACACGCTGCCTTTTCCCACGCAAAAAGAGACGTCATCCAGCACCGCATGACTATTGTAGGAAAAGCGGATGTCGTTTACCGACAGGATCATCGATAACCCCGGACCAGCAGGAAGAGAAACATAGGGGCACCCATGAAGGAAGTGATAATGCCCACTGGCAGAGCACCGGAACCGATCAGAGCCCGGCCGAAGGTATCTGCGGTGAGCAACAAAAGTGCACCGATGATGGCTGAAAATGGGATCAACAGGCCATGATCGCCACCCACCAGCTTTCTGGCGATGTGCGGTGCGATAAGTCCCACAAAGGCGATGACGCCGTGAAAGGCCGTGGCCAGTGCCGCCACCAGGGCAGCGGCCAACATACCGTGCAGGCGCATGCGATTCACGTTGACACCCAACCCCTTGGCAGTTACCTCTCCGGCAGCCATGGCGTTGAGATCCCATCGCCGGGAGATCAAAAAGATGGAGGCAACCCCTACCGCCCCGGTCAACATACCGATCTCAGACCAGCTGGCCCGGGCCACATCACCGAAGGTCCAAAACACAATCACGGCCAGTTGGGTATCCGAGGCCAGATATTGAATTAGTACCGTTGCCGAGGCAAACAGCGAAGAGAGGGCCACACCGGCAAGGATGATGGCCTGGGGAGAAAGCCGCCGTAGGCTGGCCAACACCATGATCACGGCCGTTGCACCCATGGCGCCGGCAAAGGCGAAGACGGTCACGGAAACCATCTGCTGTCCGAATATCACGATAGCGGCTGCCGCCCCAAAAGCTGCCCCTTGGCTGATCCCCAGGGTGGATGGCGATCCCAGCGGGTTTTTCAACAGAGACTGGATGCCCAGACCCGATAGCGAAAGCCCCCAGCCCACCACAATGGCCGACATAATCCGGGGCAGTCGGATCTTCCAGACGACGATATCGGCCGGTCCAACGGCCGATCCCGTGAGCACCCGCAGCAGGTGGCCCGGGCTGATGTCGTAGGCCCCCTGGGTCACGGCAACCACCGCCAGAAAGGCGGTGACGCCCAACAGGGAAACCATCAGGGTTCGTTTACCCCGCACGTAAGCCAAAAACGACTCGGTCACAGCTCCCAATGGTGCAGCAGCCGACGGCGGCAACGGCGCATCGCTGCTGATCTTGCCGCCGGCATCGCCCCTACTCCACGATGGTTTGAGCATCTGTCCCTCCAAAAACAAACCAAGCCACGAAAGTACACGTCCAAAATTGGAGTGCGTGGCCTTCGTGGCTTGGTTATTTTATCTTATTTAGTCTGGTCTGTGGCGCTCCAAAAGGAGCAGGGTGTTTCTTTTAAGCACAATGGAGGGCCGCTTCTGCCGCCCCTACTTTTTTAGAGCATATACCCAATTAGTGTTTCCCCTGTCAACTCTTTTCTAATTATTGATGGATTGAATATCACGTAAACGGACCATTAAAATTATGAAAAAGTTCCTGTTTTGCCCCTTATTCTTCAAACAGAATGCGGTGCTCCACAAGATTCATCCGCTTGATCTTTCCTTTAACTACAATCTGGTCGCCGAAAATCCCTACCAGGCGAAACGTACCTTCCGCTTCGGGCTCCACCAGGTCGACGGATTCCATGAGCAGGGTTTCCTCATCGTCTTTGACCATATAGGCATTGGCTTCACACATGATCGCGTACCTCCATTTAAAATACCGTCTCTTTCCGACCGCTGAAAATGAAAAAGGCCGCTAGACGGAGGCAGATGAATGTTGTCTGCCGATGCCTTCGTGGCCTGGTAACGAGTTCTATTTTCGGTTTACCGCAACGCCTTCATGGCGTCTGTTCATTGCTGGAAACTTATCCCATACCTGCCGACCGAGTCAAGGCAATTTTATCGAAGTCATTTACCGCTGCAGTTCGGTTTCGATGGCGTCCTCCACCCGCATCTGCTGGGTATGCCAGACGTTGTTCTCATTCATGAAGGACTCCATGTTGCGGTTTCCCAGGTGGGCCACCATTTCAATGTCCTCCTGGGCTTTTTCCGTGTTGGCCATCTTCGCGTGAAGGGCTGCACGACTGTAATAAGCGGCGCCGTAGTCCGGATTCAGAGCGATGGCCCGGTCAAAATCGGCCAGGGCGGTGTGATCATCACCTCGTTTCTCGCTGACCAGCCCACGCATGTGATAGGCGCGGGCATAGTCCGGATCAATCTTAATTGTACGGTCAAAATCATCCCGCGCCTGGTCGAGCATATCCAGCTTTAGATATGCCGCCCCGCGGCTGACGGCTGCCAGCGTATGGTTGGGATCGGCGTCTATGGCGCGGGTCAACAACACGATACTTTCGTTGAACCGGGTTTTTGCGAATTCGTGCATACCTTCTGTGAAAAATTTTTGGGCACTGTCGTTACTGTTGTTTTCGGTCATTGGAACATCCTCCTATATATCGACATCACCTGTGGTGATGGGTTGGGCATCACTGGTTTGCGTACAGGCGGTGGGTGGGACAAAGGGCACAGATGGCAGATACCACCACTTTCAATGCTTTTGCTGCAGTCCTACAAACACACGTTGCATTGGGAATGTAAGGCCGTGCAGGAAAATTTCAACAGTAGCCGGGTGGGTTCAATGGTAGACGACTGATGGGGAAAAGAGAGGGAGGGGAGAGATTCCCCGTTGACTGGCGCCGTCTTCGGGGAATCGTCAGGTAGCATTGGCGACGTCTAAGATTGATGCTTCCGCAAAAAGTCCGATATCTACGTTACGCCTCATTCCTCGGGAATCGCAAGCCTTGATCTCGGCGTTTTTTACAAAACCATCTGAAATGGGACTTTTTACCGGTTCATCAAGGTTAGAACGGCCAGAACCCGCTGTCGTTCCATATCCGCTCTTTTAACTCAGCATCGATGGCGGCGAGAAATTCCAGATGTTCCTTCTCCCAATCCGCCAGCCACCGGTACAATTTCTGTTCTTCAGGATCCTGGGCTTCTTTTCCACGACCAGCGTACAGGGCGATGGCGCGCTCTTCCATGAGCATGGCCGCCGATATGGCCGCGGCTTCGAAATCTGCGGCGGCAATTCGCGCTTTGACTTCCGACGTCAACACCTTGTTAGAGATGGTACCCGTTTCCGATGTATCCGGCGCCTTAAATTTACCGGTTTCCTTGAACGCCTTGAACTGATCGGAAAGGATTTTGACGTGCTGGACCTCCTCTGCGGCCATGGTTTCAAAAAAAGCCTTCACGTCATCGTTGGTGGATTGGTTGGCGGCTGTCCGATAAAACGCTTTTCCCCGCGTTTCCAGCAGGATCGCATTTTTAAGAATATCCAGTGAACTGTTGTCCATCATCGGTTCCTCCTTATTGAGTTGAATATTACGGCCACCCGTCGTTTGGCGGGCAAGATTATCGATACGCCTTGATTTTTTAGGAGATCCAAAATCATATTGACACTTTTTCGGAGACCCGTGTACACTCCGGCAATAACTGGGCGCCACATGGGCTGGACCTTCAGCGACGGCAATGATGGCAGAACCCGTTTTTCTCCAATAGCGAAAATAAGTAAGACCATGCCGAAAAGCAAGCGCCTGAGCGCAAATATGGAAGATTATCTGGAGACCATATACCATATTGTCTCCGAAAAAAAGGCCGCCCGGGCAAAGGACATTGCCGTTCGCATGGCGGTCAACAGCGCATCAGTCACCGGGGCACTGCGGCTGTTGGCCGAAAAGGGCCACATCAACTATGCCCCTTATGACGTAATCACCCTGACCCCCGATGGAGAAACACTGGCCAGGGACATTGTGCGCCGCCACGAAATCCTCAAGGATTTTTTCACCAAAGTGCTGGATGTGGAAGAGCAGGAAGCGGAAGACACCGCCTGCAAGATGGAGCATGCCGTTTCGCCGACCATCATCGACCGGCTGGTGCGCTTCGTGGAGTTCATCCAGATATGCCCACGAGGGGGGGGGGAGTGGATCGGCGGGTTTCGCCAGTTCTGCGAGAAGGACAATGCCCTGTCCGGGTGTGAGAACGCCATCACCCGATGCATGGACGATCTCAAAAAACGTCAACGGCAGTTCCAACAGGCCAAGCGGGAGACGATCACCCTCGAAAGTCTCGAGTCGGGGCAGGTCGCTCGACTGATCCGCGTCAAAGGCAAAGGCACGATCGTGGATAAGCTAAAGGAACTGGACATCACCCCTGGCAGTGTCATTGAACTGGAGGAGGTGGAGGCCGCCGATGACAGGATCAACATCAAGGTGCGTGGCTACCACCTGTCCCTTCGCAAGGACGACTTCTCCAAAATCGAACTGGAGGTCATCCTGCCGGCTTAACACGTGAAATGGTGCGAAGCCCCACTTATGGGCGTTAAGATAATGTTTTTGGCAAGGCCAGCGGGAGGAATCCGTATTAGGTATACTGTTACGACCGATAACGCAGCCCGAAAGCATTATCCTAAAGCCTGTTACCACTCGCTGTGCAATTGCCGCTCTACATCCGGCCATCGGACCTTGAGATTGGAAACGGCATCCATTGCAATTTCCAGGTGGATGTTCATGTGATTCTTGTATATTTCCTCGTGCAGTTTCTTATCTTTAATGCCGCGCCGCTGCAAAGGCATGTCTGAGACCAGCATGATCGAACCGATGGGCACTTCATAGCGGTAGGCCACGGAGAAGAGTGTCGCCAGTTCCATCTCGATCGCCAGGATTCGCTGACAACGCAGGTGGTCTACAAAAGCGTCATCGAACTCCCACAATCGACGGTCCGTGGTGTAGACGATACCGCAGCGGGGGATTATCTTGCGCGCCTTGACGGCACCGATGCACAACAGGTTCACGGACATGGCCGGCAGGGCCGGGAATTCCATGGGCAGGTAATGGCGGCTGGTTCCCTCCCCCCGGATCGCGGCCGTCGGCACCACGAAATCACCCACTTCCAGGATGTCGTCGATACCGCCGCACATCCCGAGCATGACCACCGACTTCAAATTGTCCAGGTAGGCCAGGCCGTTGATTACCAGGGCCGCCTGAGGCGATCCGATGCCGAAATCGATCATTGTGCAGTCCAAGGCCGGTGCGTTGACGATCCGGAAGTTGCCCTCTTGGATATCGCACCCGGTTTGCTCGGAAAAAGCTTTGATGTACTGGCGAAAATTGGTGATCAGCACATGGCTGCAAAAATCCTCCAACTTACAGTTCGTGTAGCGCTCCAGTGTCTGTCTGATGTATTCGTGTTCCTTAAGCCCCATCGCCCCTCCCATCATGTTGGAATGAAAGCAATTAATTGAAGTTCAATAGACCCGTTCCGCCATCAATTGTCAAGGATTTGTAGCAGATTGGCCGGTCGACCGACTGTTGCAAATGACGTCATCGTTGGCCGTGAACGATCATGGTAAGGATTGACAATCATGCCATTTCAAGACTATTGCTCTTCAGCCGGAACCCGCGTATCAGCCGCTACCGGCGTCGTGCCGACCCAAAAAGGCCTGAAGCGTAACGCCGACATCGGACTTGATAGCCATCATGCCTGCCACACGCCTACTGACATTCATCGCCCTGTTTGCCGCAGCCTATGCGGCGGGATCGGTAAATTTTTCCATCCTGGCATTTCGATTCACCGATCGTGACGACCCGCGTCGTCACGGCAGCGGCAACCCCGGTGCAACCAATGTCTACCGTCAGGCAGGCCGCGGCTGGGCCGCGGCGGTCCTGCTGCTGGACGTGGGTCGGGCGGTCAGCGTGGCCCTGGTGGCCCAATCGCTGTTGCCCATCTGGCAGGTGACCTGGGTGGGACTCGGACTGATTCTGGGCAATCGCTTTCCCTGCTTTCACGGCTTCAAGGGAGGCAAGGGGGTGGCCAACTACCTGGGTTTCACCCTGGCCATCGCACCGGTGTGGGCCGCTGTCGGCACCCTGGCTTGGGGAGCGGTACACCTGATCTGGCGAGCACCGTTTCTGTCATCTTTTGCCATGGTGATTACACTGGCCGCCGGAACGACGATCACTTTGGGAACCGATTGGCGGGCCGGCGTCGGCGCCGTGGTGACCGCCTTGTTCATCGTGGCCTGCCACCATCGCAACATCCGCGAACGATGGGGCGATCAGAAATAATCGGCAGCGCGCCATGAGCCGGATCATGCTCCGGTATTGTGCATCCGGGTCCCCCATCTGCCGGCGATCGTCAACAGCGACCCAATGGAACCACCGATAGTGATCCACCGTCCGTTTTCAGAAACTCGTTTCTTGCCCAAAAGGCGCTCCGCATGCGACTGAATGCGTCCATCAACATGTTTGCGCTTGCAGCGGTCATCCTGGTCGGTGCGATCCTTTTCCTGGTCGCGTTCAACCGCATCGATATGGATATGGCAGGCCCACTGTCCACGGACAACCCGGTGATTGCCGACGGCGTGTGCATCACCGAAACCAACCCCGTCATCGATCAAATGACCATCGACATCGGCTCTGTCAGGGGGGATGTGGCACGACTTGTCGCCGCCGCAGAAATGGTCGAGAACCGGATGAAGCAAAGCAACCTGTTCGCACACGGGCAACATCCGTCTATGCAACAGGGCCTTGCCGATCTGGCGGATTGGGTCCGCCATCATCTGCCTGTCTTGTTTACCACCGGGGAGTTGGCGCAGCAGGTCCCGCCGTTGTTGACCGACGAGGCAATTCGGCAAGCCCTGACGCGGGCCGGGACTGACCGAATCCGAACGGACGGCATCGAGCCGGCATCGGCCTTGGCCACCGACCCGCTGGGTTTGCACCAGATCATCCTCGCCAGAATGTCCGCCATGAGTCCAACGCCCGGAACGACGATTCACCGCGGCCGTTTTCTCTCCGCCGACCGCCGTCATCTGCTGATTTTGGCCACCCCGACCGGTTCCGGCTCAGACACAACCGTGGCGCGCACCTTGACTGGGTTCTTCCAAGACCTCGACGAGGAACTGAAACAACATATTGGCAACGGCATCACCCTGACCGCTGCAGGGGCCTTTCGGACAACCCTGGACAACCAAACCATCGCTAAACGCGACGTGCGTCGGGCCATATGGTGGACCACGGTGGGCATCGGTATGCTGCTTCTGGCCACCTTTTCCCATCCTCTGGCGGGGCTGTTGGCCCTGCTGCCGGCAATGGTCGGGGGAGTCATGGCCGTTTTCATCTTTTCATTGGGCCACGACAGCATTTCCATTATGGTACTGGGCTTCGGGAGTGTGATGATCTCCATCACCATACACCATGGCATCGCCTACATGCACCTTGTCGACAATGACAGCAAAAACGACATAAGGCATGCCTCGCGTGAAACCCGAGCCATCGGGCTGCCGGCCGTGCTCACCGCCATCTGTGCCTTCGGCGCCATGGCCGTCAGCGGCGTCGCCGTTTTCGAACAATTGGGGTGGGTTACTGCCATGGGGATCGGTTTTTCCTGCCTGTTCGTCCACACTGTCTTCCCACGGATCCTGACGGCCGACCAGCACGGTGGGGTGCCTACCAATCGCCATTTTCCACGGGTCCTGGGGCGTCTCTTTTCAGCAGGCTGGCCGGGACTGGCGTTGGCCCTGCTGACAGCAGCGGTGCTGGCCCTTTTCATCCGGCCCCACCTTGCCACCGACCTGAAAGCCATGAGCAGCGTCAGCCGGGAGACGCATGCGGCCGATGAATTGATCACCCGCGTGTGGGGTGATATTTCTTCCAGCGTCTACCTGGTGAGCGAGGCAAACGACCTGTCCGCCCTTCAGACCAAAAACGACCGGTTGCTGGAGCTACTCGAAACCGAAGCCCACGCCGGCAGCATCGAAAATGCGTTGACACCCTCCCTGTTTTGGCCCGGACGCAGGCGCAGCGCAGAAAATGTGGCCGCCTGGAACCAATTCTGGACCGCGGAACGGTTCCGGATGGTCAGCGCTGCGGTAAATCAGGAAAGTGCGGCCCTGGGATTTGCCGAGGGTGCATTTGACCCGTTTTTGACTATGATTACCGCCGCCTCCCCCCACTCGACCACCATCTCGCCGAGCGTGCAGACACTGCTGGGTATCCATAGAGACGGAAACGACGGCCGATGGCGCCAGATGACCCGCATCACCCCCCGTGAGCACTTTGACAGCCAGCGATTTTACGACCGGCTATCCGACATATCGGCTGTTTTCGATCCGGCATACCTCTCCCAATGCATTGAAAAACGGCTTGACGATAAGCTTATCGAGATGTTGTTGATCATCGCAGTTGGCCTGATCTTTCTGCTGGCGCTCTATTTGGCTGATATTGGCCTGCTGCTCATGGCCATGCTGCCTCCAGCCTTCGCCTTTATTTGTTCATTGGGAACCCTGGGCATGTTGGGCCGCCCCCCAAACCTCACAGCACTGATGCTGCTGTCGGTAATCATATTGGGCGCGGGCGTAAACAACCCCCTGCTCATGGTCCGGGGGTACCAGCGCTACCAGCGGTTCGACCATCCCTATTTCTCGGTGGTTCGAACGGGACTGTTCATGGCCACCAGTTGCACCCTGATGGGTGTTGCCGTATTGTGGGGCGCCGAACACGACCTGTTGAAAAGCGCCGGACAGATATCCTTTTTCGGCATCGGTTATTGCCTGGTCGGCACGCTGCTCATCCTGCCCCCATTGTTGAAACGACGGTTCGAAAATCCGCCAGCAGGCGCCGAAGGCATCGCATGGCGCTACCGCAACATGACCCCCTGCCCGCGCATGTTTGCCTACTACACCCAGCAGGTGGACCCGCTTTTGAGTGAACTGGCGACACTGGTACCGAAAAAAACCGACACGGCCAACATCCTGGATGTGGGCTGCGGGTACGGTGTGTCGGCCTGCTGGATGGCCGAGTATTATCCCAGCGCCACCATTCACGGCATCGATCCGCAGCCCGAGCGGCTGCGGGTGGCTGCCCTGACGTTGGGCGATCGGGGGCGAATCGTCAGGGGAGCCGCACCCGATTTGCCGACCATGGATGTGCTGCTGAATTTGGCGACCATGCTCGACATGAGTCACTTCCTGCAGGACTGGGAGTTGGAAAAAACCCTGGAACGCGTCCATGAGCGCCTGCTTCCCGGTGGCCGTCTGATCATGCGATCGCTGCTACCCCGGTCGACCAGACCCCTCTTGACCCGGCAGTTGGCGCATGTGGCGCTCAGAATAGGCGGACGCCAGGCTTGCTACCGCAGCCAAACGGCAATCAGCAACACCCTCGACAAAAGCGGATTCGAAATACTCACCTGCCTGACTTCCGGAAACCGGACAGATATGATTTGGCACGTGGCCAGACCCAGGTAAATCGGCTAGGTTTTCCGTTTGGGGGATCATTGGAATCAACCGGTGATACGCCGGCAAGAAAGTCGGTCGAGTCAACGTCCTTTACGAAAAGCAAGCACCACGTTGGCCCCGAAGATCAGCAGGGCACCCATCCATCCAGCCATTCCCAATGAATGATCCGCCACCAACCAGGGCCCCAGTATGCCGGCCAACAATATCCGTGTTGAGGAGATGACGCCGCCTTCCACGGCCGTAACATAGCGAAACCCCAGGGTGATGAGAAACTGACCGGCAATGCCGGCCCCGCCGCACAGCGTCAGATAATACAGCTCACGGCCATTCGGCCAGAAGAAGTGTTGCCGGAAGAAGAGGAACATCAACACCGATCCCAGGCCGAACATGTAAAACAGAACGGTGTTGGCATCGTGGTGCTGCCGACTGAGATTTAAATAGAAAATGGCGAAGGCCGCACTGACCCCCGAACCCAATCCCCAGAGACTGTGGACGCCCATGCCGATGCGGCCGGGCTGTAGAATCAGCCAGACCCCGGCAATGGCCACCACCACCATGGCCACGGCAACTGGATCCCGTTGACGACGCAGCAGGATCCAGGACAGGATGGCCACGAAGATGGGATAGGTCATGTTCAAAATATTGGCCTCGGCCACCGATGTGTAGCGCACCGCCTGGTAAAAACAATACACGGCAATGCAGTTTCCCAGTGTGCGGCCGATGAGAAGATGGTAGCGCCTGGGGGCCGGTTTCTGTCGGCGCATACCCATGATTACACAGACCACTGCAAATCCCAGCAAGAATCGGAAAAAGGCGAAATAGGCGGAATCGATGGCCACCACCTCACGGGACCAACGAATCACGACTGTGGAGAAGTAGAAACAGAAAGCTGAGGCAAAGACGGCGAGGCAGCCCAGCAGACCGAAGACTGCCGAAAATTTGTCTGGCAACTGCGAATTTGGCCTATCGGTCATGGGCGGACCGTTCGGGTGCAGTCCGGCATCGGCGCCAGCCCACAAGCGCCGATGCCGGAACACTGCCGGTGATCAGGCAAAAAGATTGTTGTGCGATGCAGCCGGGTTCAACAGTGGTCAACGGACGGGTACGGCCGCGCATGTATGGATCTCCACAGGTAGATGCAATTCGATCACATCTCGACAATAGACATAAGCGAGAACCCGTTAGGTAGTGAAATAATCGGACGGTGTCAAGTGGACAACCGGTTAATCACCTTGACCCCACTGATAGCCTGTAATAACAGTGGGAAATCAATCGGTGTCAGTCGCTCTCAGCCGACCCTGGAATCAACGCGCCCAATCGACCGTGTGGATTTTTTCCGCGCCATCAAACGCATGGATTATCCAAGTGACCAAATAAAGGAAATTCTCATTCAATGACCGACGCAAAGAAAAAGACCGATCCGGTGGTGATGCGAATGCAACGGCTATTGTCGGGACCGGATCGACCCGGTCAGGCATTTACCATGCCTGGCACCAATTACGATGGACTCTACCGGATGGCCAGACGGATTCGGGCGGCGCTGACCAGTGGCGGCGACGACAAGGCCCCCGTATGCATGGGTACGGATGATCGCTCAGTATTGGCCGCGGCCCTACTGGCGACACTCGCCGACGGTCCAAAGTTGCTGATTCCTGATGACCTCTCAGCAAACACAGTTGCCGAACTTCAGCGCCGGACAGGCTTCACCCGAATCATCACACGACCCCCAGCGCCCTTGCCGACAATAATTACGGTCATCGAACCACAACAACTTGACGACGAAGCGGAGGCCCTGGCGCCTGACGAAGCGCCCAATGCTGACCGGCCTTGGGTGGTTCTACTCACCGGCGGATCCACCGGCACCCCACGCCTCTGGTCCAAGACGCCTCGCAACTTGCTGGGCGAAGTGGACTATCTGGTAAATCGTTACGAGATCAACAACAGCGACCGCATTCTGGCCAGCGTCACGGCCCTGCACATTTACGGACTGCTCTTTTCTTTGCTGGTCCCCCTGGTGGCATCGGCCCGGGTCGTGGCAAAGACGCCGTCCTTTCCCGAAGAAATCAAAGGACAAATGGCCGCCACGTCGCCCACCATTTACGTCAGCACATCGGTTCACTACCGGGCACTCAGGGAACACCCACCAGAAAAAGGCGCCCTGCGGCTGGCTTTTTCCTCGGCTGACCCACTGGCCGAAGCCGACGGCGCGGCATTTTCCAAGACAACGGGCGTGGATCTGGTTGAGGTCTACGGGTCCGCCGAAACCGGCGGCATCGCCACCCGCTGCCGATTGAAAGACGAAACAGCCTTCACGCCTTACCGCTCCATCCAATGGCGCGTGACCGGTGATCGGATAGATGTACAATCAGCCTTTCTTTCCCGGGAACTGCCGGTACGCAGCAGCGGCTGGTTTACGTTAGCGGACCGGGTGAAAGCCCATGGCAGCGAAAATTTTTTGGTCACCGGACGCGAAGACCCCATCGCCGAGGCAGAACGCAGCCGGGAAAAGAACCATCGTACGGATATGAGCGCTGCAAGCACCGAAAAAATCAGCCACAACCGCCAGATCACCTTCGAACCGGCCGGTCTCAAGGCTGCCTTCGCGGAAGACCAAACCTTGCAGGAACTGGGTGCCGCTCATAACATCGGCATCCGGGCCGACTGCGGCGGCATGGGTGTCTGCGGCAAATGCCGCGTCCTGGTCCATCCCAAATCGAATTTTTCTTCACCCACCCAAGCGGAACTGGATGTGCTCACGCCGGATCAGATGGCCGACGGATCCCGGCTGGCCTGCCAGGCCCGGGCCACCGGCAAAGGAACGGTCACCATCCCCGACACCTTGACTGAAAGTTCCGAAACAAGGGGCAAAACCGGCATCGCCGGCAGCTATCCAGCGGATGCCATGACCCGGCGTCTGGCCGTTGAAGGCCGCTCACCGGGCCTGAAAACAAACCACACGCCGGAAAGCCTGCTGGACTGGCTGGCTGCGCAGGCAGGTGAACCGGCCGCTTCGGCTGCCGATGTCGCATCTTTGCGGCAGCTGGGCAAATATCGCGACAGTCTGAAAGCGTTCACCCTGGTGGTGCACGAAGAGACCGGCCTGCGCCGCATCCTGGCAGGCAAGCGAACCGCCAGCCTCGGGTTCGCCGTGGACCTGGGCACCACATCGGTGGCCGGCTATCTGTGCAATCTGGAGACCGGCGCACTGCTGACTGCCGACGCCTGTGTCAATCCCCAACGGCGCTTCGGCGAGGACGTGATCAGCCGCATCAGCCACATCAACGAAAAGGATGCGCATTTAGATCAACTTCAACACCTGGCCGCCGAAGCCATCAATTTTCTCATGACCCGCTGCCTGGAGCAAGTCGGCAACACAGTTGACGACATCGATGAAGTGGGCGTCTGCGGCAACACCACCATGCAGCAGGTTTTTGCCGGACTTCATCCCTATGGGCTGGGGGTATTCCCCTATTTGCCGCTGACACTGAACCCGCCGCCATTCAGTGCCGGAGATCTTGGGCTGGTCACCGATCCGGCCGTGGCGGTGTTTCTCATGCCGGTCGTGTCGGGCTTTGTGGGTGGAGACACCATGGCCGCCATTTTGGCCGACCGGCCCCACGAACGCGACGAAATCACCCTCATCGTGGATATCGGCACCAACGGGGAGGTGGCACTGGGCAACCGGGAGGGGTTGTGGGTCACCAGTTGCGCCACCGGCCCGGCACTGGAGGGGGCCCAGATCTCCTGCGGCATGCGTGCGGTAACCGGCGCCATCCATCGCGCATGGCCGGATGAAGAGAGCCGCCACATTGACTACGAAGTTCTCGGAAGTAAAGGACAAAACAGGCCCATGGGCATTTGCGGATCGGGCATCATCGACGCCATCGCTGCCCTGCGTCGTATCGGGGCCATCCTGCCCAACGGCCGGCTGGATGAAACCGTTGACGGGGTGGTTTCCGACAAAGCGGGCATCGGACGCCACTACACCATCGCAGACACCGATCAAACCGCCACCGGCAGCGAGATTGCAGTCACCCTGAAAGACGTCCGCCAGATTCAGTTAGCCAAAGGGGCACTTTTCACGGGCATCGAGTTTCTCATGCGCAAGGCCGGCATCGAAAAAATCGACCGCACCATCCTCACCGGTGCCTTCGGGGCCAGCTTCAACTGGAAAAATGCCCTGGCCATCGGCATGCTGCCCCCGGTCGTTGCCCGAGGAGCGGTCATCCCCAAAGACAACCTGGCTGGCGTGGGTGTGGTTATGGCCCTCTTGGATAAAAAATTGAGAGCGCAAGCCCGCACCCTGTGCCACCATATCCGCTATCTGGAATTGGCCTCCGAACCTGATTTCGCCATGGCATTTTCCCGGGCCACGGCGTTTCCGCCAATAGCCGAGTAAACTACGAAAAAAATGGCTACCATTAATAGAAATCTTTTTCATATCGGCAAGTTAAACCTGCTTTTGGCAGATGAACTGGCCAAACTCCCCGAGATCCGGTGGTTTAAAACCGACGCCTCTCGCCTGGCCCTGGATAATCTGTTGAATCTCTACCGTCTGGCCCCTGACCGATTCGATCACATGTTCGCCCAAATGAATACCATCGGCATGCCAGAGCACCGTTTTTTTTGTTCACCGCTGCAAGCTTTGTTCTGGATCCTCCAGGATGAAAAATTAAACGTTTCCAGCATGCTGCTGGGCCTCGACGGTGTCAAGGAGGCCGATGTCAATAGCGATCGCCCGCCACGCCTGCCGGCTGCATCAAAACTTGCAGGTGACCAAAGCAGATCAACTCGAACCGAGCCTGATTACACCTTGAAGAAAATCCTTGATGCTGCCTGGAATGGTGAGCCCCGGCTGCTGCCCGGCGCCAATATACACAAAATCATCCATAGATTACAGGCTGATACGGAAACACAAGAATATGAACTGCTTGCCAAGCGGCATACTGATCGGCAGCTACAAAGCTATATCATGGATGATTTTATGACTAAAAAAGAGGTGTTTAGCGTCAATGACTGGGAAGCGATAGAAAAAGCCATTAAACGATCCCGCTGGAAACTGTTCCAGATGGTCGCCGACCGTCTTAATTCACCGGAATTGATCAGCTACTACATGAATAAATATTTCTACTTCCGAAAAATGCCTGCCCACGGAGTCTATTTTACCTTTTTCCAGAAAACCGCCCAGTGTACGGATGCAGCCTATTTTGCGCAGTTCATGTTGGCCCGGGCCGGCTACAAAACCTTCATGAGAAGCGTAAAATGGGATGAAGACCCCTGGGATGGCCTTCACACCGGAGCAGGTATTATTCTCGATGACGGACGCTACCTGCTTGTCTCCAACTATACGGGGATCAATTCCCTATCCGGCCCCTTTGCGGATATTGACAATCTGGACCAGACACTTTCATGCAACAAAAAAATCATCGGCCGCAAATGGGGGGCATATTACCCGCCGCGCTATTATTGAAGATCGTCCGGGAGTGGTTGGTCACCGTCGGGGCGATAACCATCCGCCAGCGTTTGAACCAGGGCCTTTCCAGCATCATAGGCCGCCTCCAGGGAACCAGGTGCGTCTGCTATCTGCCCCTCCGTTTCAATTCCCCTGAAAAGCAGGGGTTTCCAAAGTTCCATATCCAATGCGTCCATGAAATATTTGACGCTGAGCAACGCGCCGTCGAACAGGCGTTTGCCGTTGGTGGAGCCGACGGAAATAAACAGGCCCTTGCGTGGATAGTTTTTCCGGCCAAAAGGTCGCTTGTCGATCCAGTATTTCTTGACCCACAGGGAATTGCAGCGATCCATCAAAATCTTGGTATGGGCACTGACCGTGTAGAAGAAAATAGGTGAGGCAAGCATCAGGCCATCGATGCGCTGAAACAGCTCCTCTATGTCCCCATAGTCGTCCTTGATCACGCACCGTCCTGCCTTTTTGCAGCCGTAAATTTCAAGACATGGAGACATCTTCAAATCCCGCAACACGATTTTCGTGATTTGAGCGCCCGCATCGCTCGCGCCGGCGATGGCATGGTTTAGAAGGGTTGACGTGTTGCCCTTGCGGCGGGGGCTGCCGAAAACGGCGGCTATCTTTATCATCGCACACTCCCTGTTCCATCTGATGCGCGTTGTTTTTCTGAAGTGAAACCCATGGCCGTGAGGAAAATGGAGGCAATGCGTTTCAATTAAAAATCATGATCTATCAATCATTCTTTTTAATCCACCATAGGCAGAGGATTGAATAAAGCTGCCTAAAAGTGCCTCAACCTGCGCCACCTGATCCTTTTTGACCATCAGCCGCATGGGCACAGCATTAAAGATGTAAGGCGCAACCGTCTCCCCTTGAATGAAGTAGTCTATCCCTTCCGCATCCAGGATCGAACGCAAAAAGACACGATCGCCGGCATTGTGGATTTCCAGGATCATTTTGAAATCGGTGGCGCTTTTTGATTTCGACATGCTATCTGTTGCCATTGATGGTGGTTGTCTCATGGTTAGCAATTGAAAAATCAACGTTCAGATGGACCTGTCAGCAAGTCAGATGAAAGCAGGCACCAACCTTCAATCCCATCGAGACCTTCTGGTTATAGATTGGTATGGCACGAGAATTGGGTTCGGCAATGAATTCGATGCCCTTTTCCCTGAGAAAGGGCGACAGGTCCGCCTCCGGTCGCATGCGCCCACTGGTTCCCGTGCCGGCGACGATCAGATCCAGCGAATCGTCGACAAGCGCCATGATATCATCAACACCCAGCGCGTGCCCGCGCCGCCGCCACCACCCGTCCTGCACACGCCCGTCAGGAAAGATGAACAGATCGGAGGTGTAAGTCTGCCCGTCGATGGACATGCGGCCGAAGGCGCTGGATTCGATCATGGTCTCTCCGCAGAAAACATGCTAAATAATTCATGCCAATGCAAAGAAAGTAAAGATCAAATAGAAATTTTCAACCTGTCCGACCATCAAAGGAGTCGTCATGCTCAGCGAAAACCATCGCATCGATACTCGGTTGATCCATGCCGGAGAGCCCGAAACACGCATCTGCGGGGCTGTTAGCCTGCCGGTGTTCCAGTCGTCCACCTTCGAGTACACCGGCCAGTCCAGCTATGACGAATTGAAATACATCCGTATGAACAACACCCCCAACCACGAGGTGCTCCACAAAAAGCTGGCGGCCCTGGAGAACGCCGAGGCCGCCCTGGTAACGGCCAGCGGCATGGCAGCCATCTCCACGACCCTGCTGGCCCTCTTCTCTCCAGGGGACCACATCCTGGTGCAGAACTGCCTTTACGGTGGCACCCAGGATTTTATCATCTCGGATTTCGTTCCGTTGGGGTTTCAGTTCGATTTTATCGACGCCGACGATCCCACATCCTGGACGTCCATGCTCAAGCCCAACACCCGGGGACTGTATGTGGAAACCATCACCAACCCGCTAATCCAGGTGGGTGACCTGAAGGCCCTGGCCGAGTTTTCCAGGACCAACCGCCTGATCTCCATGATCGATAACACCTTTGCCACGCCGGTCAATTTCCGTCCGGCCGAATGGGGCTACGACATCTCCCTGCACAGCTGTACCAAATATCTTAACGGCCATTCGGACATCGTGGCCGGGGCGGTCATCGGCACGGACTCGCTTGTAAAGAAGATCGCCCACAAACTGATTCACCTGGGCGGAAGCCTGGATCCCCACGCCTGTTTTCTCCTGCATCGAGGGATGAAAACCCTGGCCCTGCGCGTTCGTCACCAGAACCGCAGTGCCAAGATGATTGCCGAAACCCTCGCCGCCCATCCTGCCGTCGATCGGGTCAACTACCCCGGCCTGCCCGACCATCCCGGCCATGACCGGGCCAGAGAACTGCTGCAGGGCTTCGGCGGGATGGTCAGCTTCGAATTGAAAGGCGGCCTCGACGACGCCGAGCGATTCATGCAGCGCGTGACAATACCCATCGTGGCCCCCAGCTTAGGCGGCGTCGAGACCCTGGTCACCCGGCCGGCCACCACCTCGCATGCGGGCATGAGCGCCGAGGAACGCAAGGCGGCCGGCATTAGCGACTCCCTGATACGCCTTTCCGTGGGAATCGAAGACACGCAGGATCTGATCGACGATTTTGAAAACGCCTTAACCAGATG
>JAQYWF010000354.1 GCA_030145105.1 Desulfosarcina sp. | reverse complement strand
GGTTTGGTTCAGATTTACTGGCTCATGGTTTTGACCATTACTATGACTGACTTAGGTCCGCAGTCCATATCTTTGACCGGATAAACAAAGGCGGCCGTCTCCCCGGGTTTCACCAGGCCCTTTTTGGTTTTGCGGGGAATCAGCCCTCCCACGGCCTTGCCGTTGTCCAAGAAAATGTTGACCCGGTATCGTTGAGGCGTGTCGCTGACATTTTTTACGGCTACGTTGAAATGCAGCGTATCGCTGCCGTTCCATTTTTTTAAGACACAAGCAAAGTCGGCCAACTCGGCTTCGGGGGCAATCTCTTTTTCGATCTTGCTGTCCGCCGCGCAGGGGAAGACTTCTCCGGGTTTGGGTTTGGGACCGGCGCAGCCCGCAAAAACCAGGCATGCCAGAACTGCAATGATCCCTAAGAGTCTTACCAGATGTTGGAATCGCTTCATGGTTCAATCCTCCTTAGCAGGTTGTCGGGTGAAAACCAAAAGCCTATTTTCAATGCCTGTGCCGGCATGTTTACGGTATTGCTGACAACGTGTCGGGTGACGTGTGAAGGCAGATCATGCCGGGTGTGTTGAAGAGCGTTAAACCCCTGCCGATCGATAATCAAAAGACCACAGGCGTTCATTTTTGTCAACTGGCAGCGTGTATCTGACGGACCGTTGCAGGGGGCAGCTTAAAGATGCATGTCGGCGTTGAAAGTCATGAGATCTATAATGGCGGTTGAAAAATGATCGTGCGCGGCGATAATGCGTTAAAATGAGGCGAAGCGTTCAGGTTACGGATAGCCGGTGAGCAGTCTTCCGGCAGCTACTATTCCCATTCCGACAATCATGGCCAGCAGGAGGTTTTTGGTTTTCCAGGCGCACAGGGCGGTGGCCAGGGCGGCAACGCCCCCATGTATACCGGCGGAAAAAATCCCCGGTGCCACCAGCGCGAGCAGGATGGTTCCGGGCAGGGTTTCCATAAAGCGCTTGAACCCGCCGTTTTTGGGCAGGCGTTCCGCCAGCAAAAGGCCCCCCAGGCGCAGGCTGTAGGTGGCCAGGGCGGCCCCTCCGATGGCCAGGACGATGGACAGGTCCGTGGATATTGCAAGGGTCATTTTGTTTTCTCCCCAATCGGCTTTTGCAGGGCTTTGTCCGGCAATTGTTGGAGATTCTTTTTTTTCGATTCGAAGACAGATTGAAGGGCAGGGAGCAATGCCCCGCCGATGCCGCCGATGACGATGTACCATTTGCCGGGCAGCCACCGTTCGGCGATCACCGCCAACAGGGCAGCCGTTACCCACGGTGCGATATCTGACTTTCCCCGCCACATACTGACGGTAAGGGCGGTAAAGACCGCGACGAAGGCAAAGTCCAGGGCAAAGCGCTCCGGCTGGACCACCAAGGCGCCCAGTTGATGGCCCAGCAGTGTGCCCATGGACCAGACGCTGCACAGGCAGATGCCACCACCCAGCAGAAAACCGGTCGTGGCACCGCCATTGCGATAGGCCGCCATGGTGACCGCCCAGTTTTCATCGGCGACCAGATGCATGATCCCGGCCTTTTGGACCAGGGATTTCCCCTGGAACAGCGGGTTCAGAGAGGCGCCGATGAGCAGGTAGCGCATGTTGATGATCAACACGGCCAGGGTTATCTCCACCACGGGCAGGGGCGGTGCCCACATCTCCACCATGACGAACTGGGCGGAGCCGGCAAAAACGGACAGGTTCATCACCAACAGCTGAAGCCAGGTGAGGCCTTTCTGGGCGGCCAGCATGCCCAGGACGCTGCCGTATGCGGCTACACTGGCGCCCACCGGCAGGTTGGCCAGCGCACCCCTTCGCATCTCTTCGATCATTTTGAATCGCTCCCGTTAACGCGTGTCCTTCAAGTTTTCCATTCTTCACCTCCGGCAGCATAAATCAAGTATTGTTTTAGTCTAACAGATTCGATAAGCAATAACAGATACAGAATTCTAAAAATAAATTCATAACAGATATGAGGTTGCCCCGATGGCGAATAGCACAGTTTTAGGTTTCCGATATGCCCGGTTGGCCGATGATCTGGAAGTAAAAATCAGAGAGGGTGTTTATCGATCCGGAGAAAAGATGCCCTCCTTGAGAAAATTGCATGGCCAGACCGGACTGAGCATCACCACCGTTTACCAGGCATACATCGAGCTGGAAAAGCGGGGGGTCGTGATCCCGCGGCAAAAATCAGGCTATTTCGTCAAACCGCTTTTGGGACGGATTCTGTCGCCTCCAGAAGTTGAAAAAATGCGGCCTGTGCCCAAAAAGGTCACCATGAACACCCTGGCCTATTCCATTGTGGAGGATATGAGCAATCCGGATTTCCTCCAACTGGGAGGATCGGTGGTGATGCCGGAGCTGCTGCCCTTCAAGCAGTTGACCCGCTGCCTGCGCGCAGAAAGCATGGATGCGATGAAGCGCAGTTTGATGCGCTATGAAAACCCACATGGAAACGCCGAGCTAAAGCGTCAGATCGCCAAACGCATGCTCGGTCAGGCCCGGCAGGCCATTACTGATGAGATGGTCATTACCAGCGGGTGCATCGAGGCGGTGAGCCTTTGCCTGCAGGCTATTGGGAATGCCGGGGACACGGTGGTGGTGGAATCTCCCACTTACCCCTGGTTCCTGCAGATCATCGAAGACCAGAACAAGTTTGCCCTGGAGATACCCACGGATCCCCGGACAGGCATCGACCTCGATCAACTGGAACGGGCGGTGCAGAAAAATGCGGTGGCGGCATGCCTGCTGGTGCCAAATTTTCACAATCCCCTGGGATTCGAGATGCCGGAGGAGCAGAAAAAGGCGCTAGTGAAGATGATGGGCGAGATGACGATCCCTATCATCGAGGACAACATCCACGGCGAACTCTATTTTGGCACAGCACGCCCCACGACCTTGAAATCCATGGACCGTAAAGGACTGGTGCTGCACTGTGCGTCGTTTTCCAAGACCCTCTCGCCCGGGCTTCGGGTGGGGTGGACCCTGCCGGGGCGTTTTGCCGACCGGGTCAAGCGCTTGAAAATGAACAGCACCATCGCATCACCGACCCTGAACCAGCAGGTGATGGCCCAATTTTTAAAGACCGGCAGCTTCGACCGCCATTTGCGCCGCCTACGTTCGGCCCTGAAAAACCAGATCACCAACACGGCCCTGGCCATAGCCCGATACTTTCCAGAGGGTACGCGGATCACCGCTCCCCAAGGGGGCCTCACCTTGTGGGTGGAGCTGGATAAAAAGGTGGATGGGTTGAAGGTCTTTCAGGAGGCGCGAAAGAAAAAGATATCCATCTTCCCCGGTATCATCTGCTCTGCCACGGGCCGTTATCGCAACTATATCCGAATCAGTTGCGGCTACCCCTGGAGCGAGAAAATCGAAAAGGGTATCCGGACCCTGGCGGATATTATCAAGAAGAGGACCTAAGCGAACCAAGCGGTGTCAGGAGGCCAGGGCCCGTTCCACCATGCCCACGAATTGATCGAACAGCGCCCTGCGTTTGATGCCGAAGGCCGCCTCGAAATGTTTTTCGCGCATTCTCAGTATTTTCATGACCCCGACGATCTGACCCCAGAGAATCAGCATGAGCTGGTGAGCGGTCAGATCACTCTTCACCCCGCCGCCGGCCATTCCCGCTTCGATTGCCGTGGTCACCAGGCGAGCTATGTCGTCCGACACCTGTTGGCACCGTTCCAGGTGGCTATCCGGGTCCGCGGAAGCGCTACGGTTGTGGTAAACGAAGTAGCGGCTCTCGTAAGCCATGATCAGGTCCAGGTATTGCGGGTGGTCCATGGAAAAATCGAAAAAAGCGGCAGCCAGTTCTCGCAGGCCGCTGCTTTTCAGTCCAATCCGCTCTACCGACTGTTTGAGTGCCCCGCGCAGGCCTTCCAATCCTCTGAGTACCACCGCCAGAAATATGTCTTCCTTGTCTTTGAAATAGAGATAAAGGGTGCGCTTGTTGTACCCGGCGGCATCGGCGATGGCCGGTAGGGTCGCTCCGTCGTACCCACTTTGAAAGAATACGGTTTCGGCCATCTCCACGATGCGCTTTTTGCGCTGTTCCTGTTCCCAGGCTTTTCGGTCCGCACGAATCATTGCCCATCTTCCCTTGTGCAAAAAATCCCGGTGATCAGGGACATTTGATTTGACAATAACTGAAGGTGAATGATATTTCACCATAGTGTAATATGTGACACCTTATTGAATAACAACTTCCCCGGTTTGCCGTCAAGGCCCAAAATGAACGGCCCAAAATGAACGGCCCAAAATGAACGGCCCAAAATGAACGGCCCAAAATGAACGAATCGATAGCGCTAATGCTCTTTTTTTCCGCCACGGTGCTGGTGGCCGGGTATGTGCGCGGATACGGCGGATTCGGATTTTCCATGATCACGGTGGCGGCCCTGTCGCTTTTTTGCGCACCGGCACAGGTGGTGCCGGTGGTTCTGCTTCTGGAGGTGGCCGCCAGCCTCTTCCTGGTGTCAGGCACCTGGCATCTGGTGAACTGGCCGATACTGTCCTGGCTGCTGATAGGGGTGGTTGCGGGCACGCCGGTGGGGGTCTGGATGCTTGGTAATGTTTCCTCCGCACCCATGAAAATGGCGGTGGCGATGATCATTTTCATGCTGGCTCTGATGCTGCGGCAGGGATTCGTGGTCAACCGCCGATTGAAACGGCCGGAAACGATGGCCGCCGGACTGGCCTCCGGTGTCCTTAACGGTGCGGCGGCCATCGGCGGGCCCCCGGCCATTCTTTTTTTCTTTTCATCGCCTGCGGGTGCCGCCGTGTCCAGAGCCTCGCTGATCGCCTTTTTTCTGGTGACGGGCATCCTGGCAGCCGGATTCTGCAACGCTGCCGGTCTCATGACCCCCGGCCATGCCGGGCAGGCATTGATCCTGGCCCTTCCCATGGCTTTAGGTCTGTTTTTGGGCAAGCTGGCATATACCCGGACACCCGAGACCGTCTTCAAGAAAAGGGTGCTGTTATACCTGATGATGTTGTCTCTGCTGACTTTGGTCCGGTCGGCCAAACCGTTTTTTTCCTGACTGGAAAGCCGAATAATCTGATTTTTTAATTGAATCGGAGTGATACCATGGAGATCGCAAAAAAGGGGATGACGAGAGAGGCCATCTTCGAACAATTGACCGAATTTCGCAAAAATGACATCAAGTGGCAGGAAGGCCGCACGTACGGATATATTTTTGACCCGGGAAAAGCGATCATGGATGTCGGCAACGCCGCCTACAACGCATTCCTGTCGGAAAATGGCTTAG
>JAQYWF010000189.1 GCA_030145105.1 Desulfosarcina sp. | reverse complement strand
GTATATGGCGGCTGGGGTGCTTTGTTGGGAGATGAGGGCAGTGGTTATGCCATGGGTCTGATGGCTTTGAGGGCTGCAGTTCGTGCCTTCGAAGGCTCGAACTTGTCTTCCAGTTCGATCTCCTTGGCAACGGTAACCCCGTCTTTGGTGACGGTGGGGGACCCCCACGATTTGTCGATGACTACGTTTCTGCCCTTGGGGCCTAAGGTGACAACCACTGCATCGGCAAGCGCCTTGACGCCGTTGAGCATCGCTTCGCGGGCTTTCATATCATATTTAATTACTTTACCAGCCATTTTTCCAAACCTCCATAATCTATTTTGTTAGTTGGGTAATCGTTTACTCAATGACGCCGAGCACGTCGTCTTCGCGCATGATCAGATACTCTTCACCGTCAATTTTTACTTCGGTTCCAGAGTACTTTCCGAACAGAATCCGGTTGCCGACCTTGATCTCCAGTGCCACACGCTTGCCGTCATCACCAACCTTACCATTACCTACGGCCTTGACTTTGCCTTCAGCCGGTTTTTCCTTAGCGGTATCCGGGATGATAATACCACCCTTGGTGGTGGTTTCCTCTTCGACGCGCTGCACCAGAATTCGATCCTGCAATGGTCTGAGTTTCATGGTTCCTTCTCTCCTTTTTAGTTTAGAACTTGTGTTGATCACCAAAAAAAACAAAGCCTCACAACTATTTTAAACCAGGTCAGTCATCATGAGCTTATTTTAAACAAATGTCGTCGCATACGCTGATTTTTTTTCAGGAAGACGAAAGATTCAATAATCTAATCACACGTCATGGTTTGTAAAGAGTGGTCGTCATTTTTTGTATGCGGAAACCGATAGTTTTTTTGTAGGGACGAGTTATCGCCCGGAACCAGTGGATGACGCCGGGAGTGCATCATCCGGACCACAGAAATCAGTCGCCACCTGTTGTGGCTTTAGATTCAGAGCCGCCGGTTTTGCTTGGTTTGATGTCAGTGGTGGCTTCATCCGAATTTTTGCCACTGGACGCAGGTGCTGGCTTTTTGGAATAGTCGGTCACATACCAACCGGTTCCTTTCAGATGGAAGCTGCTTTGGGAAATCAGTTTGTTCAGCTTTCCAGAGCAATGCCTGCAAGTGGTCAACGGAGCATCTGAAAATTTCTGAATTGCCTCTTCTATTCCTCCGCACTCCGCACACTGGTATTCGTAGAGTGGCATGGTTAAATTCTCCAGTAACATATTGCAAAAATTATATAAAATGATTTTGTCCGCCGGAACGACTGCTCTAATATATGTCAATTTTCGTGCTTGTCAAGAAAATGCCGGTGAAAATCAGGGGATGGTTTTTAAGCCATCGAATGGGGGGCGCCAGGTACCGTAAAAATCAAGTACGGCACCCAGTCCAGCGGTTTTCAGGGGATCAAGAATGTCGTGGGTAATACCGTGTACCCGGCGCTCTTCATCGAGCTTTTCAACCTCGCTGGCATTGAAGTTTTGTTGAAAGCGGCTGAAGCGAACGATGTGGACCAATTCATGGGTGACAACGTACAGGGCGAAAGGGGAGAGTCCAATTTCAGGACGCTTCCTAAGAATTTCAAGGATGGAGTGATCCTGAATACATATTTTATAGAAATCGTATGCGCTTGATCCTAAGACCCCCCCTTTGAGTTTGCCTTCATATCGTATGATTTGGGCGAAGGGACCGGTGACGATTTCATCTTCGGCCAGGTCGGCGAGGGTTTTTACATCATATTTTGGGCGCAACCACTGGCTTGCGGACATTTTATAGTGGTTGCTAACCACCTCTTCGGCCATGGCCACGGCATTGTTGACAATCGCCAGTTCATCGTCTTTGAATGTGGAGACACCCAACTTTTTTTTCATGAAATTCCTGTAGCATACCCCATTTAACGGATCAATGGCTTAATCGGAGGAACTTGCCGATGGCAGATGCTCCCCGTTGGATTCCCTCATTGCGTGCGTGGCAACAGGAATCAAAAAATGATGGACAAGATCGGTGCAATGATATAAAAGAACGGGTTTATTCAGATATTTTATTATGAATGGGGGTGATCTGTTGGGCAGCGTGATCAAGAAACGAAGAAAAAAGATGCGCAAGCATAAGCACCGTAAGCTGTTGGCCCGTACGCGGCATCAGAGAAGAAAGGGTAAATAATGATACCTTCGCACTTCTGTGATGGACACCAATAAAAAAGCACCGGCACAACGCGCGTCGGTGCTTTTGTTTCCTTTTGATTGGATCGCCGCTAAGGCGTTCTCGTCATATTCCCTTCGTAACCCTTCATGTATTTGAAGATCTCAGAATCCGTTGACAGAATAATCGAGCTGTTTTCGGAGAGGGCCTCGTTGTATACTTCCATCGTTTTGACGAAGGAATAAAATTCCGGGTCCAGCCCGTAGGCCTCAGCATAGAGTTTTGTCGATTCAGCATCGGCCTTACCCTTGACTTCCTGGGCCGTGCGGTAGGCTTCCGATTCGATGCGTTTTAATTCCCGCTCCTTTTCACCGAGGATTTTCTGGGCCTCGCCTTTTCCTTCGGACCTGAATTTTTGGGCAATCTGCTTTCTCTCGGCAATCATCCGGTCGTAGACGGATTTCCTGACCTCCTCGACATAGTTGACCCGTTTGATTTTGACATCCACCAGTTCAATGCCGAAATTGGACAGCTTGGGCTTGGCCTGTGTCAGAATGCCGGTGTCGATTTTGTCCCTGCCGACGAACACCTGGGAGAACCGGAGGGGTTTGTTTTTCTGCTCATCAGCTTGACTTTGGCGGTCGTCTCCCAGATCTTCGAAGGTGTCCAGTTCACGGTTGCTGTTGCGGACCGCTTCGATGAGGCGGTTGGAGGTGATAAAGTTTCTCACTGTGGGATCGATGATTTCATCCAGGCGCTGCTGGGCCCGGCTGACATACCCCACCGTCTTGAAAAAAGCGACCGGATCGACAATCTTCCAGCGGGCAAAGGTGTTGACCCAGATATAGGTCTTATCCCTTGTGGGAATTTGGCCGGGGTCGCCGTCCCACTCTTGAAGATTGTTGGGGAATACCAGCGCTTTTTCGATGACCGGAAGTTTGAAATGAAGTCCCGGTTTATTTACCGTCCGTTGGACCTTGTCGAAACGGGTGATCACCACCTGCTCGGTTTCATCTACCGTATATGCGGTGACGAATAGGATCAATACCAGTAGGCCGGCAATAGCCAGCAATGCTTTTATTTTCATTTTGATTCACCACCATTGTTTCCGAGGTTCAAGAGAGGCAGAATGTTCTTCTGGTCCGCATCCACGATAAATTTTCGGTTTATCTTTGGCAGCAGTTCCTTGAGCGATTCCAGATAGAGCCTTCGTTTGGTCACGTCCTTAGCCTTGACATATTCGCTGTATAGGTCCGTGAACCGAGCCGCATCGCCCTGGGCCCGGTTGACCCGGTCCAGTGCATAGCCCTCAGCGGCCTTGATGGTCCGTTCCGCTTCACCTTTGGCGGCCGGGATGGCCTTGTTGTAGTCCTCCCGGGCCTGGTAGATCATCTTCTCCTTCTCCTGCGTGGCCTGGTTGACTTCATTGAATGAGGCTTGCACCGGAGTGGGCACATTGGTCTTTTTCATCTCCACGGTGACGACATTGATGCCTGTTACGGCTTTGTCCAACTCAATCTGGAGTACCCGATGCGCCTCCACGGCAATTTCGTCGCGCTTGGTGATCACCTCGTTGATGCTTCTATCCCCAACCACCAGGCGCATGCTGGATTCCGACAGGTCGCGCAACAGGCCATTGGCATCCTTGACCTTGAACAGAAAATTGTAAGGATCCTTGATCTTGTACTGAACGATCCACGGCACCACGGCCACATTCAGGTCGCCTGTGAGCATTAGGGAAATGTTGGCCGTGTCCGAGGCCGATGCGTATCTGCCATCGATCTCGCCACGATCCGACTGGAAGCCGAACTCTTCCTTGTAAACGCGGTCCTGGCGAACTTTGGTGACATCTTCGATGCCGAAGGGCAGTTTGAAGTTGGGGCCCGGCTCGGCGATGCGGACAAACTTGCCGAAACGCTGAATCACGCCAACTGAACCGGACTCGATGGTAAAAAAGACAGAGTAGCCGATCATCAGCACAGCGATGAATAAGATAATCAGCAGCGAACCGCCCGGCGGTTTGAATTTTTTTAACTGATTGATGATATCATCCATTTGTGGAGGAACGCCGCCGGGTTGCTGCTGGTGCTGACGGTTTAACTTTTCCCAATCCCAAGCCATTTCTTATCCTTAGTGTAAAGGGTGATGAGACAATGGTTCCTTGCGCCGACCTCATGATCGTTGGTTTTACCGATCTCCCCGTTGTGGTTGTCAGGGGGCGCCCCATTTGTACCGTGTGGCGTTTGAATGTCGGCGAAAAGACCAAATACTGCTAACTATAGACGATTTTAAATTGTAGGTTAATTTAAGATTGACATCCTGTTAAGTCAAGGGAAATCAATGGGAAGCAGCCGTCTGATTTGGTTTGAAACGGTCTGCGTTGGGTTTGTGTTGACTTCCTGGAGGACAATTTCTATACCGGTGCTATGGCCACTCCTTTTCAATATTTTATTTTGCCAGGCTCCAGAGGAGGTTGATCAAGTATGGAGAAAAAGCGTCAACCGAACAGCACCTTCACCCCGATTGGCCGGGTGCTGGATTCCATTCTCGATCAATGCCGGTCCGAGAGCGGCGGCGGTATCCTGCACTTGGTCCATGTGTGGGAGAAAGCGGTGGGGCCACCGATTTCAGACAACACGAAACCTTTCGCTGTCAAGGGATCGCTTCTGTTGGTGCATGTGTCCAGTTCCGCGTGGCTGCATCAGCTCCGGTTTTTGAAAGCCGAACTGCTGGAAAAGCTCAACCACAGCCTCGCAAATGAACGGATTGAGGATATCAAATTCAAAATCGGTCTGATTTAAAATGCACCTGAGTCAGGCACCGATATTGACGGGTGCCCCTTTGCAGCCTTAAGTGAGCCAACTCCTATTAGCCACGCCTGCGCGCTGCAAGCGCCTTGTGCCAGGGTAGATTTCAAGCACCATGGAACCGCTGACCCGCGATCATTTCTTTAATGGCAAGATCGTCCTGAATCAACCAGAATCAGGCTATCGCTTTTCCATCGACGCGGTAATCCTCTCCCATCTGGTCAGCCCGGCACCCGGTGAGACCGTACTGGACCTGGGGACCGGTTGTGGCGTGATTCCCATCATGCTGGCGTTCCGGCATCCGGAAATCCGCGTAATTGGCGTGGAGATCCAACCCTCACTATCCAGACTTGCCCGACTGAATGTTGCGGACAACCGTTTGGCCCGCCGGGTCCGCATGATAGACAAGGATATTGCGAAATTGTTATTGGCGGATATCGAGGGGCCGGTTGACTGGGTGGTGACCAACCCGCCTTACCGAAAACTGGACAGCGGTAGAATCAATGCTGACAGCCAGAGGGCCGTGGCGCGACATGAATTGAAAATCGATCTGGATACGGTGTTGCGGACTGCCCGGCGGATGTTGCGCAAGGCCGGACGGTTTTCAATAATTTATCCGTCCGTTAGAAGTGTTGACCTCCTGGCGGCGATGCGGTCAACAGGGATAGAGCCTAAATACCTGACGATGATTTACTCCAGACCGGCGTCTCCGGCCAGGCTGGTTGCGGTGACGGGGATTAAGGGCGGGCGCCCTGGACTGGAGGTCGGCTCGCCGCTCGACTTGTATCATGAGGACGGGACATATACCCGCGCCGTTAAAGCGATGTTTTCCGGCTGAGTCGATCGGCGCATCACAAGGAGGCGTAGCTATTCCTTCAGTGTGTTCATCACCAGTCCCGATTTCACTTTTGGATAGAAATAGGTTGATTTCCGGGGCATGATCAATCCTTTCTGGGCGACCTCCTGAACCTGTTCGATGCGGGTGGGATTGAGGATGAATGCCACGTCATAGGTGCCGGTGTCGATTGATTGAAAAGCCTTGTCTGCGGTGCTGGCGTAGCCGATGAGCTGTTCGTTGTCCAGTCGAATCTGGTCAAATCCAAGAATCTTCATAAACACCAGGCGGGTCAGCACCGTTACATCCAGTAACCGCAGCGATGCATCCAATTCATCTGAGAACAACTGATCCATAACGCCAGCCTTGAGGGTCAGCAAATAAAAGACCGACGATTTGTAGGCATAGATGCCCATGCGCTGCCGGCTTCCCCCGTCGCTGAGGGCGGCCATGAAGTCTTGTTCAACCCGTCGGCGATCGTCGGCTGTAAAGGGGTGTTCGGCAACTTCGAAGTAGATTCGGATTTTCGCCATCGCCTGTTTCAGCGCCTCAGCACTGATTGCTTTAATCAGGCGGTGGGCCGGAAGAATGATTAGCCCCGGATCGCTCATGCTGCACAGGTACATCAGGACATAGTTAGCCGGATGACGGTTGCTGAAGGACGGATCCGTTTCCTTGAGATGTTTTCTGAAATTCAATGCGGTCTCGTATCGGTGGTGGCCGTCGGCGATAAACAGCCGCTTGTCCTGCATGGCCATGGTCACCTGCCGATGGACCGTCGAGTCGAGGATCCGCCACAATTGGTGCCGGTGGCCTTGGTCGTCCATAAAGTCGACGATGGGAGCCGACTGGTCAACGGCATCTTCGAGGGAGGCCAACATACCGCCATCGTCCGGATACAATGAGAAGATCGGGCAAAAGTTGCAATGGGTGGCTTTCATCAGCTGTAGCCTTTCGGACCGGACTTTCGAGAAGGTCTTCTCATGGGGGAGAATAATGCGTTTCTCGAACGGTTCGAGGCCGACAAGCGCAATCAGCCCATAGCGGGTAATGGTTTTTTCTTCATGGGCGTAGGTGATGGCCTTGAGATAAAGGGCCGGCTGTTCTTCCCGGTTGAGAATGCCTTCGGACATCCATTGCCGATAATAGCTTGCTGAGCGGGTATGGGAATTGTCCGAGGCGGTGTCGGTTGCTTTGGTCCGGCCCAGAATCAGACGGATGACATTGTATGGATGCCTGTTGTAAAAGGCTGCCTGCTCATCAGGCGAGATCACATCATAAGGCGGTGTGGTGACTTGCGCGCTGTCGGCAATTTTTTCTGGATTATAGAGGATCCCCTTCAAGGGCAAAACGGTTGCCATGGATTGTCATTTCCTTTCTTCTTCATTGCGTCGGACGCCAAATTGAAACCAATACTATAGGAGACCTTGCCAGTTCAAGAACAATCGGATTGGTGCCTCTTTTGGGCCTGACAGTCCCTGCCAAAAGGCTAACTTGAGGGTTGACAAACAGAACACAAAAAGGATATCGAATGCTTCTTTAAGCTGGTGCCGGCGAGGGGGAAAGGAGAGGTGGCCGAGCGGCTGAAGGCCCCGCTCTCGAAAAGCGGTATCCTGCCAAAAGCGGGATCGTGGGTTCGAATCCCACCCTCTCCGCCATAGTCCGAAAAAGGCTTGTACCAGCAATGTTCAAATTTGTCTGCCCTATGCGGAGAGATGTCCGAGTTGGCTGAAGGAGCACGACTGGAAATCGTGTGTGTCGTTTATAGCGGCACCGAGGGTTCGAATCCCTCTCTCTCCGCCACGACCTTTTGTCCCCATCCTGCACCTTTTCCCAGCCATCCGTTTTTCCGACCGCTTTTCCAAATCTCTGACGGACGGAATCCGGGAGATCGTGGGTTGCCACCTGCCGGCGCATGGGATACACTAAATGGCCGTGTTTATGAACACGACCA
Source organism: Desulfosarcina sp. (assembly GCA_030145105.1). Classification (GTDB taxonomy): domain Bacteria; phylum Desulfobacterota; class Desulfobacteria; order Desulfobacterales; family Desulfosarcinaceae; genus Desulfosarcina. The sequence continues at coordinate 1,807 of JAQYWF010000189.1, read as the reverse complement.
CTTAGGCGGCAAATCGGCGTTCAAGGAACCATTAAATGGCTTATCTGGTCTTAGCACGAAAATACCGGCCACAAACGTTTGAGGACGTGGTCGGCCAAGAACATGTCACGCGAACCCTGAAAAATGCGATCAGTGGTGATCGGGTGGCACATGCTATCTTGTTTTCCGGACCGCGGGGAACCGGCAAAACCACGATTGCCCGGATACTGGCCAAGGCCGTGAACTGTGAATCCGGACCGACGTCGACCCCCTGTAACGCCTGCCGCTCCTGTCTGGACATCACGGCTGGACGAGGTGTGGATGTGTTTGAGATTGACGGTGCCTCCAACAACAGTGTGGACCAGGTCAGAGAACTCCGGGACAACAGCAGATACATGCCGGCTCACAGCCGATACAAGATCTACATTATAGATGAAGTTCACATGTTAAGCATTGCTGCCTTCAATGCCTTGCTCAAGACGCTGGAGGAGCCACCAGCCCATGTATTGTTTTTCTTCGCCACCACTGAGGTCCACAAAATTCCCATTACGATACTTTCACGATGTCAGCGCCACGACCTTAGGCGTATCGAGACTGCCGCCATTTCGCAGCACATGGAAGCCCTTTGCCGGCAGGAAGCGGTATCCATCTCCTCGGGCAATCTGTGGGCTATTGCGAGAGAATCCGGCGGCAGCATGCGCGATGCGCTGAGCCTTTTGGACCAGGTTATAGCCTGCAGTGACGGTCAGGTTAACGATGAATATGTGGTCAACCTGCTGGGGGGTATGGATCGTCAGGTGCTTTTCGATCTTTCGGAGGCGACCTTTGCCAGAGATATCTCGCGAACAGTGGCCCTCATCGACACCGTTTTCAAACGTGGTCAGGATTTGAAGCGCTTTTACGCGGACCTGTTGATGCATTTTCGTCACCTGATGCTGATCAAAATGGATGCCCGGCCAGACACGCTGGTGGATCTTCCCCCCAACGAAATTGAAACCCTGGCCCGGCAGGTAGAAGGGGTTTCCATTGCCTTTATCGATCAGGTGTTCACCTTGTTGTTTAACGCCGAGTCCAGTGTCCGCCATGCTTTACAACCCAGGCTGGCTATCGAGATGGCCTTTTTCAAGATTCAACAAATCACACCGGCGTTACCCATCGATTTGTTGATCGAGCGGCTGGATATGCTCCTAAACGATCCGAACCTGAGGCCAGAGCCGGGTATTGTCGAGGCTCAATCTGCCTACGGGGACACCGTGACATCACCGATGGTTCAGCCACCCAGCGAACCCCCTGCGGATGATTGTGCGGTTGTATCGGCACCCCCAGGCGATGAACCACCCGCTGATTCAGATAGGGTTCAGCCGGGAGACCATGGTTCCTGCAGAGATGCCTGGCGCGGGATTATCGCGCATATTGCAGAAACTAAACCGTCCATTGCCGCGGCGCTCACCCGGTCGCAAGTGGTATCCATGTCGCAACAGGCCTTTACCGTTAAGGTGTGTGACAATGACTACTCGATGAATCTGGTCAAAAAGAATTTATCCATGATCGACGCCGTTTGTCGCGAACTTGCCGGTCGGAGAATCCATGTCGACTTTTTCAGTGTTGATACGCAGGATAGCGCCACGACATCGGCGAAACAGAAGGCGGATGACATCAGGCAGAAACTGCTCAATCATCCGCTGCTGGCTGATGCAGTAGAGATTTTCAGCGGAAAAATAGAAGAGATAAAAATCAGATAGGAGGAACGCCTATGAAGGGCATGGGAAACATGATGAAGCAGGCCCAGAAACTTCAATCCAAGATGCTGCGCATGCAGGAGGAGCTG
>JAQYWF010000332.1 GCA_030145105.1 Desulfosarcina sp. | reverse complement strand
GGTACGCTCTTTCGTCAGGCAGGCAGAGAAGGTACGGGGGTTATTGAAAGGGGATATTCTACTGCAAGCCTGACGCGGTGATCATAGCCACGGGCGGGCGCGACTGCGTGCCCTTTCTCAAGGCAGCCAAGGCCACCGGCTTCAACGAGCGCACGCCGTTTTTCATGCACACGGCCACCGAGCTGTCCACCCTGAAACCCCTGGGCCTGGATGGTCCGGAAGGGGTCATCGGCACATCCAACTACTTTTTCTACTATCCCGAAACTGAGGCCAACCGGCAGTTTGTCGCCGAATTTAAACAGGCCTACAACCGCGAACCGGCGGTGGGCGCCATGTACGGGATGCTGGCCGCCAAACTGATCTCCCAGGCCTACCTCAAAGCCGGCAAGGCCAACACCGAGGCGTTCATCGACGCAGTCGAAGGGCTTACCGTCGACAGCCCTGTCGGTCCGGTGACCATGCGTGCCTGCGATCACCAGGCTACGCTACCCATGTTCATGGGCGTGACCAAGAAGGTGGCCGGTTACGACTTTTTGATGGCTACGGATATCGTTACGATTCCCGGCGAGGAGGTCATGCCGAGTTGTGAGGAGATTGCCGAATCACGTAAATAGCCCGTTGATTGTGTTATCGAACATATTAAATTCAGTTCCCGCACACATTTTCGTGTGCGGGAACAAAAGATTCCGAGATAGCGATCTGTATGGAATTTTCCGCTACTGTCACCTTTTCGGCGCTGATGCAGCAGGTCCTGGTCGGCCTTAGCCGAACCACGATCCTCTTTATCGTGGCTTCCGGCCTGAGTCTGGTGCTCGGTGTCCTTCGGATCCCCAATGTGGCTCACGGGTCACTTTACATGACCGGTGCCTTTGTGACCTACACCGTGGCCACGCTGTTCGGCCAGAGCACTCTGGGTTTCTGGCTGGCCCTGATTGTCGCCCCCCTGGTGGTCGCACTGTTGAGCTTTATCGCCGAGCGGGGGTTGTTCTGCCACCTGTACGAGCGCGAGCACATGATGCTCCTGCTGTTTACTTTTGCCTTTTCATTGGTGATCGGAGATCTGGTCAAGCTGGTCTGGGGTTCTGATTACCGCAGCCTGGTCGCTCCGGTGTTTTTGCAGGGATCCTTTTCGATCTCCGGTTTTCCTTTTCCGCGCTATAACCTGTTCCTGTTGGTTATCGGCCCGCTGGTGGCCGCCGGCCTTTGGTTTTTGACCAACAAGACCAAAATTGGAAAAATCGCACGCGCCGCCGCCGTCGACAGGGAGATGGTCGGTGCCATCGGGATCAATGTCAGTTGGGTGTTTGCCGCGGTATTTGTTATCGGCTGCTACCTGGCGGGACTGGGCGGCGCGCTGGTGGCCCCCACCCAGAATATCACCCAGGGTATGGACCACGCCATCATCATCGAGGCCTTTCTGATTGTCATTATCGGTGGTCTCGGAAATATTTGGGGTGCCCTTCTCGGGGCGCTGATTTTCGGTCTCACCGATTCGATCGGAATTCTGTTATGGCCGCAGTTTGCTATCGTCTTCCCCTATGTGGCGGTGGTCACCGTGCTGCTTTTTCGCCCGCAAGGGCTGCTCAAATCAACTTGGTAGGCAGAGGGTCACTTGTTTAAAGCCCTGTTCGACGCAAAGACATTGATTTCATGCTCAGTCCTGCTGGCATTGCTTCTGCTGCTGCCCCAGTTCCTGCCGCGGTTTTACATCTATCTTTTTGCGCTGATGTTCGCGATCGCACTCCTGGCGACCAGCCTCAACCTGGTGCTTGGCTTCGGCGGCATGTACCAATTCCACCATGCGGTGTTTTACGGGTTTGGCGCCTATGCCTTTGCTCTTTTTGTCACCAAATCCGGCCTGCCCCTGTGGATCGGCTATGTGATCGCCCCTTTCTGTTCCGCTGCACTCGGGCTGGTGATGGGACTGATCACCGTGCGTTTGCACCAGCTTTACTTTGGCATGCTGCAGATCTCGCTCGGATCCCTGGTTTGGGCCATTACCTATCGTTGGTACTCTTTTACCGGCGGCGATGACGGTATCCATGGGATCCCCTTGCCGGACCTGGTCGGGTCGTCCACCGGGGCATACTATTTCAATTTGATCGTTGTGGTCACTTGCCTGCTGCTGATGTATATGATCGTCAATTCGCCCTTCGGCCGGATTTTTCAGGGAATCCGCGATAATCCCGAACGGTGCCAGGCCGTCGGGGTCAATGTTCAGAAGCAGCAGCTGACAGGCCAAGTCCTGGCCGCTTTTTTCGCGGGGGTGGCGGGTACGCTCTTCGTGACCGTCGAAGGGTCCGTGTTCCCGGACCTGATGTTCTGGACGCTCTCCCTGGAGATTTTGATCATGTGTCTGCTGGGCGGCTGGTTTATCTTTCTGGGCCCTGCGCTGGGCGCCGCTATCATCATCAGCCTGAGAACGTTTGCAGGCATTTACACGGAATACTGGACCCTGATTCTGGGCATTGTTTTGATGCTGCTCATTTTCTTCCTGCCCGAAGGCGTCCTGGGCCTGTTTCTCAAAAAAGCCGATCCTGCCGCAAAAAGGGAGGGGTAAATGCTGCATGTCGAATCCATAGTAAAATCCTTTGATGGATTCCTGGCGGTCAACGGCGCTACGCTCAAGGTCGAGAAGGGGGATGTGGTTGCCGTGATCGGGCCCAACGGGGCCGGCAAGACCACATTGTTCAACCTGATCAGCGGCCAGCTGCCACCCACCGCCGGGAACATCTGGTTCAAGGATGAGAATATTGCCGGCCTGGCGTCCCATCGGGTTTGCCGCAAAGGTATCAGCCGATCCTACCAGGTGGTCAATATCTTCCACCGCTTGACCGTATTTGAGAATGTTCAGGTCGCCGTTCTCTCTCACCACCGAAAAACCTTCAATATTTTCAAGCCGGCCAAAATCATGGCGGTCAAAGAGACCCGGAAAACCCTCGACAGTGTCGGTTTGCTCGACAAGGCTGAAATGATCAGCGGGACATTGTCCCACGGAGATCAGAAAGTCCTTGAGATTGGGATTGCCCTGGGCAACCGTCCCGAACTGCTCATCCTCGACGAGCCCACCGCCGGCATGTCACCCGAAGAGACGGCAGTGACGCTCCGGTTGATGCAACGGTTGTCCGGGGACATGGGACTGACGATCCTTTTTTGCGAACACGATATGGGCATGGTGTTCTCCATTGCCAACCAGATCATGGTCATGCAACATGGGGGAACGATCATCCAGGGCTCACCTGATGAAGTCCGCAGCAACCAATTGGTGCGTGAAGCCTATCTTGGGGGTGCAGACGAATGCTCCGTGTAGAAAACATCCACACCTATTACCAGCTAAGCCACATTCTTTTTGGCGTTTCCCTTGAAGTGGGCCAGGGCGAAATCGTCTGCCTGCTGGGGCGCAATGGCGCGGGCAAAAGCACAACCATGAAAAGTATTATGGGGCTGACGCCCCCGAAACAGGGGACCATTGAATTTAAAGGCAAGGTCTGTACCGGCCATAAACCGTATCTGATGGCCCGCATGGGCATTGGCTTTGTTCCCGATGACCGCCGGGTGTTCGCCGATCTTACCGTTGGCGAGAACCTTGAAATTTCCGAGCGGAACGTTCACGAAGGCGGATGGAACAAAGACCGGGTGTATAATTTTTTCCCCGCTTTAAGGAGCATTGATGCCCGGCGGGCCGGATTTCTCAGTGGTGGTGAGCAGCAGATGCTGACCATTGCCAGGGCGCTCATGACCAACCCGGATTTTATTCTACTCGACGAACCCACAGAAGGATTGGCTCCCCTGATCGTGAATATGCTTGAAGAGCAAATCGCCCGCCTGAAAGAAAGTGGGCTCACTGTTCTTCTGGCAGAACAGAATCTCGAGGTCGCCCTGCGGCTCAGCGACCGGGGTTATGTCATCGACAACGGGGCCATCCAGTATCACGGTACCCGGGATGATCTGAGCAGCAATGAAGCGGTGCGCAATAAATATTTGTGTGTCTAATTCTCTATCTGGAAAGTTGGATCTTCACCCAAATAGGTTGGTCGGTTGATGAGGTCCAAGGGTTCGAGGATCCAAGGGGTCGAGTGAAAAAGCGTTGATAAACCGTTCTTGTGTCAACCCTGTGCAGAAGGGATCCAGGGATGATAACTAAAAGTCATCAGGATCCTCGTCTTCTGTGTGAAGGAGATGCTTTGAGTTTGATTTACGAAGCGCGGGTTTAATACCCCGCTGCTTGCGGCGGGGTTGTTCATTTTTCGTTTTCTTTCACTCGAACCCTTTTTCCCCAATTCCTGTGGAGATGAACCGGAAGTCGATAAAATGCGCGTAACCCTGTTTGTGCAATGCCTAGTTGACAGCCTCTACCCCGAAGTGGGTGAGGCGATGGTGGCGCTGTTCAACAGGCTTGGCCTGTCGGTAAGTGTCCCCGTCGATCAGACTTGCTGCGGGCAGCCGGCGTTCAATGCCGGTTATCGCCGGGCGGCCAGGGCGGCGGCCAAGCGATTCATCAAAATCTTCGAGGATGCCGAAGTGATCGTGTGTCCTTCCGGATCATGCGTTAGTACGGTCAAACACCACTACCCCGAACTTTTTGAAAGCCATGAAAAATGGTTCGACCGGGCTGTGCGTGTTGGCCAACGAACGTTTGAACTCAGTCAATACCTTGTGGATGTTCTCGGGATCGATGACGTGGGTGCCCACTACGACGGCAAGGTGACCTACCATGACTCCTGCCACCTGTTAAGGGGGCTGGGTGTCTCCGAACAGCCGCGACGCCTGATCCGAAACATCCGGCAGGCTGAACTGATCGAAATGAAAGATGCAGACAAATGCTGCGGTTTCGGAGGCACGTTTGCCGTTAAGTACCCGGAAATATCCGTCGCCATGGTTGACGAGAAAATATGCCATATTCTCGCCTCCGGCGCCGATACCGTCACCGGCTGCGACATCAGCTGTCTGATGAACATCCAGGGAAGATTGAACCGGATCGGGTCTCCGGTGAAAACAATCCACCTGGCACAGTTGCTGGCCGGTTGATGCTGGTCCGTTTCATCGGTTCAGCGTTCTCCGTTCAAAGGTTCCGAACCCCGAACCGCTGAATCCTAAACCTCTGCGCGTACGGATGGCGCTCCTTGCATCGATGAAAAGAGCAGCCGATTGAAACGATCTTCATACCAAAACAGCGCACAAGCGGCGATCAAAGACCCGGTTCTGCAACGGGCCCTGGCCAACCTTCAGCAGCGCCTCGGCCGGGGAGCTGCCGAGGGTTATCGCCGATTTCCGGAAGGTCCAGATCTGCGGCTCAAGGGCCATGCGATCAGGATGAAAGCCATCGACAACCTCGATATTTTATTGGACGCACTGACCGATAAGATAGAAAAAAACGGGGGACATGTCCATTTTGCCGCCGATGGTGAAACCGCAGTAAAGCGGTGCATCGAGATTGCCCACAAGCATCACGTGTCTATGGCGGTTAAAGGCAAGTCGATGCTCGCCGAAGAGATCGGGCTCAACCCGGCGCTGGAGGCTGCCGGTATTGAAACGGTGGAAACCGACCTGGGTGAATACATCGTTCAGCTCGCCGGTGAAGCACCGTCGCACATTATCGCACCGGCCATTCACAAGACCCGCGAAGCGGTCGGCCGCCTTTTTGCGGATAAACTCGGCATACCTTACACGGATGACCCGCCCACGTTGACGCGTGCCGCCAGACGGGCGCTGCGTAATAAATTCCTCGACGCGGATATGGGGATTTCGGGATGCAATCTTGCCTGCGCCGAAACCGGACATATCACCACTGTCTCCAATGAGGGCAACATCCGCATGGCCACGACCCT
>JAQYWF010000024.1 GCA_030145105.1 Desulfosarcina sp. | reverse complement strand
GGCAATGACAAAGGTCATAAAGGTTACCCACCTGACCTTGATCGCAGAATAAACCGCCACCTGCTGGTTGGCCCCCACAGCACAGACATGCCTTCCAAATGCGGTGTTGTTTAAAAGAATATGGAAAAGCAAAGCCAGTCCTAAAAAAACCAAAACCGGATAGGGTATGTTCATGAAATACCCTCCCCCGATTTTAGGGTATAAATCATTTTGAGCGATCACTTCTCCCGCTTCACTGATGTAAAGCGTCAGGGAACGGAAAATAGACATGGTCGCTAGTGTGGCAATAAACGAGGTGATTCTTCCCTTTGTCACAATAAGGCCGTTAAACGCCCCGCCCAGGGATCCGGCCAGCAATGCGGCAAGTACGGCCGCTAACACGGCCAAAGCACCGCCGCCAAAATAGTTCATCAGATATATGGCCAAAACACCGACAACCGCGACCATGGATCCAACTGACAGATCGATGCCTCCGGCAGCGATCACAAATGTCATTCCCAAGGCAATGGTTCCCGTATAGGACACCTGTCGCAGGATATTGGTAATATTCCTGAACTTAAGAAAATGCTCGCTGGCCACGGCTGACAGAACCACAAGCACGACCAGAGCGAAAAGAGGTGCAAATTTGGAAAAATCAATTCTTTTAAAATTCTCTATACTCATCGTTTGTGTCGCCATAATAACTTCTCGTTAAACCGAAGATTCATAATACACCTGCAGCACGGAACATGATCTCTTCCTCGTTAATATGCCGGCCTTCCATTTCACCGGTAATCCTTCCCTCCCGCATCACAAGAACCCGGGTGCACAGACCGAGAATTTCCTCCAGTTCCGATGATATTAAAATGCAGGACAAACCCTGGGTAATCAAGGAATGAATAAAATAATAGATTTCCTTTTTGGCATTGACATCGATGCCCCGGGTGGGTTCGTCAAGAATAAGAATAGCCGGATCGGTGTCCATCCACTTGGAAAGATACACTTTTTGCTGGTTTCCGCCACTTAGATATTCAAGCTCGGCGGTTAAGGATGCTGCTTTGATATTGAATTGTTCGATAAATTTTTTAGAGCTTTGCTGTTCCTTCTTTTTGTTGATAAACCAGTGATTGTATTTTGACAATGAGATCAAGGAAATATTCTCGGTTATACCAAAATTCATCAACAGCCCTTTGCCCTTGCGATCCTCGGAAAGGTATCCCAGCTTGTGGGCTAGGGCATCGGAGGATGATCGGATTTGAGCCTTTTCTCCATTCACATAGATATCACCGGAAGTTTTCGGGCGAAGCCCCATGATACACTCGGCCAGTTCAGTCCTGCCTGCGCCAATTAATCCGGAAAACCCGAGGAGTTCTCCTCTTTTCAGGTGGAAATGGATATCTTTGAGGAGTGTTGCATCGCTGAGGTTTTCCACACCGAGGACCACTTCGTCTCCAGGGGATGACTTCGGCGGGAAAACCTGACTCAGTTCGCGTCCCACCATTTTCTTGACCATATCCTGTTCGTCTACATCCTTGACCTCGTTGATGCAGATCTGATCTCCGTCCCTGAGCACAAGGATGCGGTCGCAGAGGCGTTTAACTTCGTTGAGCTTGTGGGAGATAAACAGCATGGTGACATTTTTTTTCTTGAGCCTGCTGATCAACTCAAAAAGAATCTCAACTTCAAGGTTTGTCAGTACGGTGGTGGGTTCGTCCATGATCAGTATGTCGGATTCATGCACGAGGGCTTTTGCGATTTCAACCATCTGCTTTTCGGCAACGCTTAGATTCTCTATCAACGCGTCAGGGGATAGATCGGTTTTCAATTCCTCGAGAAGAGATCGCGTCCTAATTCTCATCTCTTCTTTTTTCAGCAGTACTCCTCTTTTGATTTCCGAACCCAGGAAGATGTTTTCAAAAACCGACAGGGTGGGAATTAAATTAAATTCCTGGGGTATCATGCTGATACCAAGTTTTTTGGCTTCCATGGGGGTCTGGATCGAGACTTCGTTTCCCTTGAGAATGATCTTGCCGCTGGTTGGGGTGTAAATACCGCATAAAACCTTCAGCAGAGTCGATTTGCCGGCGCCGTTTTCCCCCAGGATTCCGAAGACTTCACCGGTCTGAATATCCATATTGATATCGTTCAGGACCCGTACACCTGAAAATTCCTTATGGATATGCCGGATGGCCAGCAACGCATTAGCACGACGTTTCATTATTTATTCGATTTCCCGGGCACCCGATTATTTTTTCATATCTCCATCAAAGGTGACGTCTGAAGGTGAAAAATTAATCGATTTTACAAATTCGACTGATTCGGCTGCACCGAATTCTCTTTCCATTCCATTGTCTTCCCACTCAACAGATAAGGGACCCGTATAACCTGCCACATTCAGATGGCGGATGATTTCCTCAAAGTTCACATCGCCATGCCCCAGGGATCTGAAATTCCATCCCCTTCTAAGATCGCCGAAAGGCAGATGGGATCCGATAATTCCTGTTCTTCCATCCAGGGTGACGGCGGCGTCTTTCATGTGAACGTGATAAATTTTATCCGGGAAATCGCTTATAAAAACATGCGGTTTTATACCCTGCCAGAGCAGATGGCTCGGGTCAAAGTTCAGCCCAAGGGTCGGCCGATTGTTAAACACCTCAAACAGCTTGCAGGTTGAATAGTAATCATAGGCTATTTCGGAGGGGTGAACCTCCAGAGCGAATTTGATATTGCATTTGTCGAATTCATCAAAAATGGGTGTCCAGAGATCGACAATTTTACGATAGCCGTCTTCAACCATCTCTTCTGTTGTGGGGGGAAAGGAATACAGATATTTCCAGATCGGCGATCCCAGGAAGCCGGTGACAACATAGCATCCCATGTTTTTTGCGGCCCGGGCTGTGCAGATCATTTCATTGGCTGCCCATTTTTTTATCTCTTCGGGCTTGCCTTTGGCATGATCCGGAACAAACGCGTCGATCCGCTCGTCCCAGTCATCCCCCACGCACTGACCGGAAAGGTGGGCGCCCAGCGCGAAGCATTTCAGATCGTATTTCTGAAGTATTTCCAACTTTGTATTGATATAGTCCATATTTTTGGAAGCTTCGACAGGCTCCATATGATCGCCCCAGCAGGCGATCTCGAGCCCCTCATAACCCCAGGATGATGCTTTTTTGCAGATCTCTTCAAATTCGAGATCCGCCCATTGTCCGGTAAAAAGCGTTACGGGTCTGGCCATGGCTTTCTCCTCCTGTCATTCCACATCGGTCCACGATGCATTCTTGTTGGAACTTTCAACACAAGTTTCAATAAATTTTACACCGCTCTCGCCCTGTTCGATGGTCGGAAAATCCCGGTCCTCGGGCAGAAGCGTTTCTCCCTGCTTGTTTTTCATGAGAAAAGAGACAAAGGACTTGTAAAGATTGGCAAAGGCTTCGAAGTATCCTTCGGGGTGGCCGGGAGGAATTCTTGAAAACCCTTCCGCCACGGGATAGAGTGCATCCCTTCCCCTGGAGATAATCTGGGTGGGTTGATCCAGGTAGGAGATTTTCAGGTAGTTGGGATTTTCCTGTGCCCACTCGATGGAAGCCTTCGACCCGAATATCCGGACCCGCAGGCCGTTGTCGTTGCCCACCGCAATCTGGGAACACCAGTAGACCCCGGTGGCGCCGCCCTGGTAGTTGACCATGATGGTGGCATTATCATCCAGTTTTCTGCCATCCACCATGGTGTCCAGTCGGGCGGAAAGGCGTTCGATTTTGAGGCCCGTCATGTAGGATACCATATTTTCGATATGGCTTCCGATATCGCCCACGCAATTGGATGCACCGGCTCTTTCCGGATCGGACCGCCAGGCGGCCTGCTTCTGGCCGGTTTTTTCCAGCAGGGTGCCCAGCCAGTCCTGGGGGTATTCCGCGTTGACAAACCGGATCTTGCCCAGGTCGCCGTTTTGAATCATCTGCCGGGCGTGCTTGGCGACGGGATACCCGGTGTAAGTGTAGGTCACGCAGAAGGCGAGGCCGTTTAGCTTTGCCAGCGCCTTCAGTTCACCCGCCTGGGCGGACGTGACGGTCACCGGCTTGTCGCAGACCACGTTGATGTGGTTCTCCAGAAACAGCTTTGCAATGGGATAGTGGGTAATATTCGGGGTGACAATCACCACAAAATCGATTCTATCTTCTCTCTTGCCCTCCGCGAGAGCCATCTCTTCATAGGTACTATACAATCTATCCGGCGGTATCTCGAGGCCGGCACCCGTTCTGGATGTGTTCTCGGGATCGGTGGAAAAACAGCCGGAAACAATCCGTGCCTTCCCGTCCAGGGCGATGGCCTTTCTGTGGACATCACCGATAAAGGCGCCGTCACCGCCGCCGACCATGCCGTAGGTCAGGAATACACCCATTTTTTCTGACTGACTGCTTTCAATCATAGCGGCCTCTCCGGTTTTGAATAAATAAGGAGCGTGAATCGAGTTAATTTACAAGTTGAATTAATTGAGTATAAAGACCATATATCAGCTTTTAAAATGTTGTCAATCATTTTTGTAAACCCGTGTGGCGCTCCACCGAACAATTTCACGTATTATTCTATAAATAAATGAAAAAATTATAAAATATAAATAACCATCCTTCCATTTGTTTTATATTTTTTTTAAAATAGAGGGCAACTATTCCTGGTAAAATTGACATAATACATTTCTTAAATTATATTGACAATCAATCGGAAAAAATCTAATTTGGTTCAAATTCGCTCACCGGCATCGGATGATTCATTTCGCGAATTCATAAAACTCAAGAGTTGGGTGTTGCCCATAAAAAGAAGATATGAAAACAACAGCCCCCCGCTTTGTTCGTGCCTATAATCGATATTCCATTCTAACGGTCATTCGCATTTCCGAACTGATTTCCAGGAGAGATATTGCAAAGGCAACCGGGTTGAGCCAGGCCTCCGTCACCGGGATCACCGCCGACCTTATTCGCGAAGGATTGATTGAGGAAAAAAAGCCTGGGGCTTATGAAGGGGGACGACCACCGATTCTTCTCTCCATATCGCCGGATGGTGCCTACGAGATCGGCATCAACCTCACCATCGCGAAAATTGATGTGGCCATCACAAATTTTCAGGCGGAAATCAAGGCATTCCATTCCGTGGCGCTCGATTTCTCCTACTACAAGGCTGAAGATTTGGTCAATATTATGGCCCGGGCTGTCCGTGAATGCATGTGGGAAGCCAATTTTTCGAAGGACCGGATTTCGGGTATCGGTGTAGGCGTACCCGGGCTGGTCGACTCGGAATCGGGTATGATCCGTTTCCTTCCCAACTATGGATGGGAAAACGTTAATTTAAGGGATCTGTTTCAAAAAGAGATAGAGATACCCACCTATATCGAAAACAGCTCAAACAACCTTGCCATTGCCGAACACTGGTTTGGCGTCGGCAAGGGGCACGACAACTTTACGGTGGTAACCCTTGAAAACGGTGTGGGCGCCGGCTGTATCATCAATGGACAGCTTTCCCGTGGTCATTCCGGGGTTGCCGGAGAATTCGGTCATTTAACCATGGATCCGGATGGCCCTCTATGCCGGTGCGGGAAAAAAGGCTGCATCGAAGCCTATGCCGGGAACAACTCTCTCGTCCGGGATGCCAAAGCGGCCGCAACCCAGGGGCTTTGGAAAAAAAAGAACCCGGAGCACATCACTTATAAAGACGTAATGGATGCGGTACATAAAAAGGAGCCGCACATACTGAATATTTTCCAGAAGGCAGGCATTGTCCTGGGCAAGGGAATTGCCCACCTGATCACATTGCTGAATCCGGAGAGCATCATTATTACCGGAAAAGGCGTAATGGCGGAAAACGCCATTTTTGACCCGATGTACCAGGCCATCAACAAGTCAATTTCTAAACGGTTTCAGGATTACGGGACGGAAATCGTTATCAAGGAATATTCGGAGATGGACTGGGTCCGGGGAGCCGGCACACTTGTTCTGAATAAAATATACAAGTCGCCCACTATCAAATAGCCGGACGACGCAACCAAAGGAACGCCAAAATGAATCGCTTTTTCACCGAGGTACCGACAAACATACCTTATGAAGGAACCGCTTCCAGGGACCCACTGGCCTTCAGGTATTTCAATCCCGAACAGGTTGTAAACGGAAAGACCATGGAGGAACACCTGCGGTTTTCCGTGGCGTATTGGCACACGTTCAAAGGGTCGGGGCAGGATCCCTTCGGCGGGGCCTCTTTTGACAGGCCATGGAACCGCTTCTCCTCTGACATGGACATTGCTAAAGCCACCTGCGAGGCAACCTTTGAGTTTGTTACCAAACTCGGGGTGCGCTATTATTGTTTTCATGACAGGGACCTGGCCCCCGAAGGACAAACCTTTTCGGAATCCTGCAAAAACCTGGAGGCCATGGTCGCGCTGGCGAAAACCTTTCAGGAACAGACCGGCGTCAAGCTGCTGTGGGGGACCGCCAACCTGTTCGGCCATCCGAGATACACCCACGGCGCCGGCACCAACCCCGATGTCCATGTATTTGCCTATGCAGCGGCACAAATCAAGCACGCCATAGCGGCAACCCACGAACTTAACGGAGAAAACTACGTGTTCTGGGGCGGTCGGGAGGGGTACGACACTCTTTTGAATACAGACATGAATAAAGAGGCCCGGCAGATGGCCCGCCTGTTTCACATGGCCGTAGACTACGCCGCCAAGATTGGTTTTACGGGACAGTTCCTCATCGAACCCAAACCCAAAGAACCGACCAAGCACCAGTATGATTATGACGCGGCCACGGTCCTGAATTTTCTCCAGACGTACGACCTGTCTGACCATTTCAAGCTGAACATAGAGGCCAACCACGCGACACTGGCCGGTCACAGCTTTGCCCATGAACTGACGGTGGCCTCCGACGCCGGTAAACTCGGCAGCATGGATATCAACCGGGGCGATCTTCTCCTGGGATGGGATACGGACCAGTTTCCCACTGATCTTTACGACACGGTTTACGCCATGCTGGTGGTGCTGAGGCAGGGTGGTCTGGGCAGCGGGGGGCTCAATTTCGATGCTAAGCCCAAACGAGGTTCCATTGGAACTGAGGACCTTTTTTATGCCCACATCGGCGGCATGGACACCTTTGCAAGAGCCCTTTTGATCGCGGATCAAATTATCAGTGATGGCCTGATCAGTGATTTTGTAGCGAAACGCTATCATTCATGGTCAGAGAAGACGGGGAAAGAGATCCTCGCAGGCAATGCCAGCTTTGAAAAGATGGAAGCCTACATTAACAAACATGGAGAACCTGTTTTGCAAAGCGGCAGACAGGAATATCTGGAAAATGTGATCAATAGCTATATCTGAGGGCCGTTTGTTGAATCTTCGAATTCTCTATTCCATCTAATCTCGGAGGTGAACCGGTTATCAGGCTGAATCCTTTGTCAACGGTTTCTACCAAAGGAAAAACCATGACTCACGACCAATTTTTCATCGGCATTGACAGCGGAACCCAGGGGACAAAAGCCATTGCTTTCAGTATCCAGAAGAAAAAAATTGTCGTCCGGGATTATTCAGGATATGCCATAAGTGAAAACCGGCATGGGGGCAGGGAGCAGGACCCGGTGGTATGGATTAATGCCTGCCGAAAAGTACTGACAACTATTATTTCTTCTCCAGAAGTGGATTCACATCAAATCAAGGCGATTGGTGTGTCAGGTCAGCAGCACGGGTTGGTTCCCCTGGATAAACACGGAAAAACCATACGACCTGCGAAACTTTGGTGCGATACCCAGACCGAACCACAGTGTAAAGCACTTACCCGGGTATTAGGCGGCCACGATAAGGTGATCCAAATCATAGGCAACACTATCGCCCCGGGATTTACCGCACCAAAAATATTGTGGCTTAAAGAAAATGAACCCCAAAATTATGAAAAACTGACATCTATTCTTCTGCCACATGATTTTATTAATTTCTGGCTGACCGGAGAAAAAAAAACCGAGCCGGGAGATGCATCCGGCACGGCCTACTTTAATGTTCCGAACCGTTGCTGGGAAAAAAAAATCCTTGATGCCATTGATGATTCCGGTCAACTCGACACCTGCCTGCCCCCCATTATTTCCTCCCGGGAGCCTGTCGGATATATATCAGATAAGATTGCCAAGTCTTTTAACCTTCCTTCCGGGGTTGTTGTCTCTTCCGGGGGAGGAGACAACATGATGGCTGCCATCGGAACAGGCAATGTTGAGCCGGGTGTCGTAACCGCCAGCCTTGGAACATCAGGGACCATTTATGCTTATTCAAACACCCCTGTCATTGATCCTAAAGGAGAAGTAGCGGCGTTTTGTTCATCCAGCGGGGGCTGGCTTCCCCTAGTATGCACCATGAATGTAACGGTGGCTACTGAGCTTGTAAGACATCTGTTTGAATATGATCTTGAAAAATTCAATATGCTGGCACAGCAGGCAAATCCAGGCGCAGACGGAATTGTCCTGCTACCCTATTTTAACGGAGAAAGGACCCCTGCGCTTCCACAGGCCACGGCCTCATTCCATGGTCTTACCCCTTTCAATTTCACGCAGCGGAACCTTTGCAGGGCTTCCATGGAAGGGGCAACACTGGGACTTAAATATGCCCTGGAAGCTTTGAAAACCTGCGGGATCTCTCCAAAAGAAATTCGCTTAACCGGTGGCGGGTCAAAAAGTTCGCTCTGGCGTCAGATGACCGCCGATATTTTAGGCTATCAAGTTGGTCCCGCAATGGATTCTGAAGCCGGAGCCCTGGGTGCAGCCATCCAGGCCATGTGGTGTTGGTATAATGAAAACCATGTCAAAACCGGCTTAAAAGACCTCACTGACGAATACATCATGACCAATAAAAAAGAAAGATGTACCCCAATCCCGAACAACCAAAATTCATACGCCCGGATATATGAGCGTTACCTCACGATAAATGATTCTATGGCACCCGTTTTTAAAAACAAGACGTTCAACATTGATGCTTGAAGGTGTCGCAAGAGAATGACAACCGATGGTTCAATATAAAAGCGATTGTTAATCGGCGGCCACAACGGCGTCGGTGGCCTATAATTGGGGTTGGTCTTGACATAAAGCGAATTTAAGCTATTATCCATAGCTCTGAAAATTTTGAATAATGCGCTTAGTGGCATCCTTCGGTTCGTATGGTTTTGTTTACTTGAGCAATTCGAGATAGAATGACAAACGCTTATGTTTTAACCGTTTGATGGACACCCGCATTCTCAAAACAATCAGATTACACCTGAAAAGGGACAACTTAAAGGTCCGGCGGCTACTTTGCCATGCGATCGAAACGTTATAGTAACCGTGAATGTTTGACTACAACCAGATAATCAAATTCGATCGTGGAAAATTCATCCAGATAGACGTTGGGCTGGAACCGACATTTCCTATATTCTTCGGATACGATATCGAAGATTATTTCGTCGAAACCCTCGAACGTGAAACACGCTCCCATCCTGTAGACCGGGTTTTTTTATTGACCGATCCTTTTATTTTCGATCTTTTTGGTAATCCCTTATTGAACAAGATCAAACGAAGATTTCCTGCTATGGATATCAACCTTCTTCCCAGAGGGGAAACGTGCAAGACCTTCGACGTCCTCCAAAAATTGTGTGATCAACTTGTTGGAAAAGGGGTCAGTAAACGATCGCTTCTGATCGCTTTCGGAGGTGGTTCCGTCGGGAACATTACCGGTCTCGCCGCCGGGTTGATATTCAGAGGCATTCGTTTTATCGAGGTCCCTACCACGATTACGCACCAGACCGATGGTATGCTGAGCAATAAGCAGGCTGTGAACGGGAAATACGGAAAAAATAATTTCGGACTTTTCCATGCTCCGGTTTTTGCATGGGCGGACACGCGATATACTGAGACAGAACCATTGCGGTTTAAACGATCCGGCATCATTGAGGGAGTCAAAAACGGGTTAATCGACCAGAAAGAATTCATCCCTTTTTTGGAGGGCGCCGTAAGAAAGAAAGGTGACTATTCTTCACAACAACTGACAGACCTGTGCTTCAAATTGATCCGTTCAAAGCTTGAAATCCTCAAAAATGATCCGACCGAAAGACATTTCGGGATAATTCTTGAATACGGGCACACCTTTGCCCATGCGATCGAATGGCTTTCAAGGGGTGCCTTGACACACGGCGAAGCCGTTTCCATTGGCATGAAAATCGCCGCAGAGCTTTCTTTTAAGTTGGGTTATATTGATGGAAAAGCGTTAGGCCTGCATTACCGACTGATCGATGATATACTGGCGCTTAAGCCAACGCTTCCTGAACATCTTAACCCAGCGAGTATTTTCAAAACCATGTATGTCGACAATAAAAAAATCGGCGGAGATGTTCGCTATGTTCTTCTGCAACGCATCGGACAATGCAAAAAAGAACATGGAGAATACCTTGTGCATGTGGATAAAAAAATCGTTCAACGGGTGATTGAGGATTTCTTCAATCAATATTGCAGCTAAATCCAATTCGATCTCGTATAATTAGGCACCTGGAATGAAGAACCATAATCTGGGGAAAGTGCCTGAAGGGGCATTGAAACGGTCACTCATGAATTCCCGGAGCAGATGGCTCCGGACGCTGAATGTGACCGATGCACCCGCGCACACCGACAGCCCTCACTGCGGATCCATCGGTCATGTTCTGCCGTTTCAGGAGAGCTGTCGATTGGCCCAACAATTCGGATTTGACGCCATCAACGCGGATCGTCATTTTTTAAGAGAACATAGCCCCAATCAGGCCATCAAACTGATGAAGCGGCACAACTTGAAGCCGGGGGCATTTGCATTTTCGGCCGCTTTCAATGCGTGTTATTCTGACTCCGATTTCGAGCAAAGCCTTACCCCATTCGAGCAGGATTTGTCTTTATGCCGAGATGCGGGATTCAACTGCTGCGTAGGGTATGTGCAGCCATCTTCCAACACGTTGGACTATTATGATCACTTCGCACTTCTGTGCAGGCGGATCAAACGGATTAAGCCGCTATTGGAAGCATATGCGGTGCGCCTGGGACTGGAATTCATCGGCCCGACGACCATGCGACGGGAACGAAAATTCGACTTTATCCACACCCTTGACGGTATCAGGGCTCTGATTGCAGCAGCAAATTCACAAAACTGCGTGGGCATCAAGCTGGATGCCTTTCATTGGTATACTAGCGGCGCCGGACTGTTGGATATAGAAAAGCTTTTTCCCGAAGAGGTCGTTTATGTGGAGGTCAATGACGGTCTGAATGGAGATTACGACCGGTTCACACTGCCTGAATTTCAAAGGGAACTGCCGGGAGCTACCGGCACGATTGATTTAACCGGCATGCTCAGAAAACTTGATGCGTTGGGGTTCGATGGTCCGATTGTTGTCGAACCATGGAATGAGCAGCTTCGTAAAATGAGTCCTTCGGATGCCATAGAGAAAACCAAAATTGCGCTGGACCGATGTCTTGAAAAGGCCAACATATATTACAAAATTTGAACACGTGCCCGGCCTGCCATCCTCCTCCTCAATGCCCTCAGCATCAAGGCTCCAAAATATCATTTATCAACCATAAACTTCGCTTTCTCGCCGAATTTTGCCTTGCCTGCGCTCATGATATCTATAACACTCTTGCTGCCAAACGATACGGTTAAAAAAACTGTAGATTTGAAAATTTTTTCGAGACACTCTGTTTTTTCCGGCTTAAGTTCTCACACGATGCCTTGGTGTATAATCCCTCCAGCGTTTGCAACATTGGGTTTTAAAAAGGCATGCGTGTAGATCAATCGGCTGAATTGCTTAACTCTCCGACAGCATATCCTGGAACGTTGCCATGTGTTTCTTCTCTTCGAGAATGATCCGCTCCAGCTGAGCGGCGATGGCCGCGTTGTCGATGAAGGTTTTCAAAACCTTGTAAAATGCGATGGTGTCGTCTTCGAACCCGATAAAGGTGCGGAGCATTTTGTCGGGGGTGTCGATGGTTTCAAAATCAACTTCCTGCAGGGAAAAGGCCTGCCCCTGGACCACATCTTCCACCAGGGCCTGGCTGAATTCCGCCATCAGGTGGTGATCCTCACCCTGGGTCAATCGGCTTTTCAAATCGGTAAACCAGCGGGCGTGATCGTGCTCTTCATGGGCGATCCAGGCCAGAAGGGTCTTTAACTCATCATTCGATATATGCAGTTGGGCATTCAGATAGGTTTTTTCGCCGTTTTTTTCCAGCCGTATGGCGATGTCCAGAATATCCTGGGCGGTAAACATAGACACTCCTCATCGTTCGCGTGGGTTCATATCCTACTCTATTTTGTTCTCCATGGGCGCATTCTCCTGCCACTGCTAACCTGTCAGTGAAAAATGGATTCCCGGAATCGGGTTGCTGACTTACAGATTAGATTAAATCCGGCTTGGTGTAAAGACGGCGCCGCAGTCACCGGTCGGTTGCGAGGGTGGCGGAAAATGGACCACCCACCCGTGCCGGCATTCGACGCCCCGAAGCGAGCCTTCAGGCGGTTGGGACGCTCTCAGCACCGGCCTTGAGCGCTCGGAGGGACGACTTCTGTCGATGGTTTTTCCTCTTCAAGCGAATTTCCAGAACGGCTTCGACATCATGTGGGGAACAATACAGCCCATCGTGGCCGAAGGCGCCGCGTCGGGCGCTGGCAAGGGCGAACCCGAGCATGATGAGATTCACGGATCGGGGGTCGTCTATCTCTCGGGCCTGTTGGTCTGCATCGAGATAATACAGGCTTGTGGTCCCCTTAATCGCCAGGGGCGCATGGCCGTTGATCACCGCCCATCCCCCTGACTTTAGATAACCGCCGTGCTGGTCTAAACTCTCGGCCTTAAGGGCAATCAGGCCGTCGGCTTTTCCTGGGCTGATCAGCGGACTGGCGAAATCACCGATCTTGAGATGGGAGATCACCGTGCCGCCCCGTTGGGCCATGCCGTGGGTTTCGGAGGTAAAAACAGGCAGGCCTTTTAGTATGGCCGCTTCGGCCAGAAGCCGGGTGATGAACAATACGCCCTGTCCGCCCACGCCGCTGATCACGATCTGATATGTTGGTGCTGCTTTCATGACTTTTCTCAATTATTTTTAAATTGGGTTGTTAGCTCGAAGACTGAAGGCCAAAGGCATTCTATCATTTTTTTACCGACCCCAAACCATAAACCAACAACCAGGGACCAGATACTTAGGCCCTTTGGATCGCTCCCTTGGGGCAGACATCCAAACACACGCCGCATCCATTGCACACCAGCGCGTCCACGGCGGTGCGCTGACCATCGTCCACGGCCACCAGCCCCGGGCATTCGAAATGCTGATGGCAGAAACCGCAGCCATCGCAGTCCCCGGTCACCATGACCTCAATCGGGTCGGCAGTCTTTCCCTGGCGGGCCAGGTCGATGATGCAGGGATGCCGGGCGATGACCACTGCTGGTCCGTCGCTGCGGCTGTAGGCCACCGCCGCCTTGACCATGGCAATGAAGCCGTTGGTATCATAGGGATCGCCGATTTCAAGGAAATTCACACCGCAGCCTTTGACCAGGGTTTCCATATCCACTTTGACCAGGGTTTCCCCTGTGGCGCTTTTGCCCGTGGCCGGCGTAGGCTGGCTGCCGGTCATGGCTGTGGTGCGGTTGTCCAGGATCACCAGCACCATGCGGACATTTTGGTTCACCGCATCGATGAGGGCCGGTACACCGGCATGAAAGAAGGTGGAATCGCCGATGGTGGCCACGATATCGGGCCGCTTCTCCTCGTGCTTGTAGGCATGGTAGAATCCGGCGGCCTGGCTGATGGCCGCGCCCATGCACAGCACCGTATCCACCGCCTTGAGATTCAGTCCTAGGGTGTAGCAGCCGATGTCGCTGGTGTAGATACCCCGCGGTGCCGCTCTCTTGATGGCATAAAAACTGGCCCGGTGGGGGCAGCCCGCACACAGGGTCGGACGTCGGCCGGGCGCCTGGGCCAGCGACGGGATTTGGGTGCTCACACCGGCAAACGCGGCCAGCAGCGCCGTGATCGTTTCGGGTAAGAGTTCGCCCACCCGCGGAACCACTCCATTTATTTTACCCTTGATGCGGCTGCGGTCGGCCAGCTGCATCTCGATGATTGCCGTGGTCTCCTCCAGGACCAGCACGTCGTCATAGGTCTCCAGCAAATGACGGATAAAGGCGGTGTGCAGCGGAAACGGTTGGCGAACCTGATAAAATGGCAGGTCACGCCACAACTGAAGCGCTTTGATGGCTTCCACCGTGTAGGCCGTGGCCACGCCAGAGGAGACCACGGCCCGCCGACCGTTGGCCTTTGGATTTTGCCAAATGGGGTCGGTTGCCTTGTGGTCGGCGATCCGGGCCAGCTTTTCTTCCAACGCCAAGTGAAGCTGATAGCGGAATTTGGGTGTCGCCGCCCAGCGCGATGGGTCTTTTTTGAAATCCGGTTTCACTTCCAAGGGGCGGATCGTGCCGGGACGCACATCCTGACGGGAGTGGCACACGCGGGTGGTGGGCCGCAGCATCACCGGGGTATTAAAGGTCTCGGAGAGGCGATAGGCTATGCTGACCATTTCCTTGGCCTGGCGTGGCGAGTCCGGGTCCAGCACGGGTATTTTGGCCATCATGGCCATCATGCGGCTGTCCTGTTCCGTCTGGGACGAGTGCGGGCCGGGGTCGTCGGCACTGATGATCACAAACCCACCGGCCGTTCCCATATAGGCCGCACTCATCAGCGGGTCCGACGCCACATTCAGCCCTACCTGTTTCATGCTGACGGCCGTGCGCAGTCCGGCCTGGCAGCCGGCGTAGGCGATCTCGAAGGCCACCTTTTCGTTAACCGCCCATTGGATGTGCATCCTCGCGTCCAGCTGCTTGCCGGTGTCAGCCACCGCGGCGAGAATTTCCGAGGCGGGGGTGCCCGGATAGGCGGTTGCCATGCTGCATCCGTTTTCAATCAGTCCGCGGGCAATGGCCTCATTACCCATCATGAGTACTTGTTTACCTGCCTTTTTCATACCTTCCTCGCATCAACGTCGATGGACAGCTCAAATATAAAATATTCCGCTGCTATTACACGGTTGCGGACAAATTGTCGAGGGTGGTTGATAGGTGTCATTAAAGGATCACGTGTCTATGTGGCACCGATCGGGCTGACCCGCCGATGGGGCCCCAATGTCGCAGCGGCTGAAAAACGGCATCGAGCCGCATTTCACTACTTGACCTGCGCCCGCTGGTGACGTAGTCTGGGCCTCTTTAAATTCATGATTGTTTCTATCTGGAGGAACAGTGTCCGGTTTTCAGGACCTGCTGCAATTTGTGTTTGCCGGTGTGACAAGCGGTGCCATCTACGCACTGATTGCCTTGGGGTTTTGCGTGGTGCACAACACCATCGGCATCGTCAATTTTGCCCAGGTGGATTTTGTCTCTTTGGGTGGCATGTTCTTGTTCACCGGCCTGTACTGGAGCGGTCTGCCCATGGCGCTTGCCCTGCCCGGTGCCGTGGCCGGCGTCACGCTGGTGGGCATCGTTGTTGAACGTCTGGGCGTCCGGCCATCGCGTTCCCAGAATCACCTGGTGCTGATCTTTCTCACTATCGGCATCTCGATCATCCTGCGCGGCATCATGAAGCTTGTCTGGGGTAAAAACCGTATGGCCGTCCCGCCGCTTGCGGGTGAGGAGCCTCTGCGGATTGCCGGCGCAGCCATCTTGCCCCAGGCCGTGGCCATTTTGATCATTACCGCCATTGCTATCGGCCTACTGGTGATTTTTTTTCGCGGCACCCGACTGGGCCTGTGCATGCGCGCCGTGGCCTCCAACCAGACGGCCGCTTCGGTGGTGGGCATTCCCGTGGGGCGCGTCAAGGCGGCCAGCTTTGCCCTGGCCGGCGGATTGGGTGGACTGGCCGGCGTGCTGGTGACCCCCATCACGACGTTGAGCTATGACGTGGGCGTTATGCTTGGGCTCAAAGGCTTCGCCGCAGCCATTCTGGGCGGGTTCGGCTCATTCCCCGGTGCCGTGCTGGGGGGCGTGATGCTGGGGCTGCTGGAATCCCTGTCGGCCGGATACTGGAGTAGCGCTTACAAGGATGTAGCGGCATTCGTGGTGTTGCTGCTGGTGTTGTTTGTCAGGCCCAAGGGGTTGCTGGGCAAGTAGATGGTGACCATGCAAAAACGGCATTTAGCGGCCCAGGCCGGCGTTCTCGCATTTACACAATCTTCGACGTAGCGCTGCTACGCCTGCGGTTGCGCCAATGCTGCGGCCTTGGCCTGAACCACAAATTACCATTTTCGCACGTCCACGGAACCATATTCAGATTGAATCGGAAAAAACAGCAGACATCATGATGACGGCCAGGGACAATCTGTTATATTTTCTCTACCTGCACCGCACCGGGTTGACCGTTCTGGCCCTCTCCGTGCTGCTGCTGGTCTGGCCGCTTTTGGAGAGCAACCCCTACAACCTTGGCCTGTCCAATCTAATTGCCATTTATGCGATCGTTGTGCTGGGATTGAACCTGTTTATCGGTTATGCGGGCCAAATCAGCCTGGGCCATGCCGCTTTTTTCGCTATCGGTGCCTACGGATCGGCCATCGGCACCACCACACTGGGCGGACCGGCCTGGCCCGTAATGATCGTTGTCGCCCTGGCGGTATCCCTAGTCGCTCTGGCGTTGGGGCTTCCCGCACTTAAACTGAGCGGGCACTACCTGGCCATGGCAACCCTGGGTTTCAACATCGTGGTCTATTCCATCCTGGTACAGTGGGACAAGGTCACCGGCGGCCCCAGCGGTTTCTCCGGCATTCCCTATCTCAGCATCGGTTCCGTGGTGTTCGACAATGAAATCGCTTTTCACTACTTGGTGTGGACCGTTGCCATGATTGCACTTCTGCTGTGCCTCAATTTGGTACGCAGCGGGGTGGGAAGAGGCTTGGCAGCCCTGGCGGAAGATGAAACCGCGGCGGCGGCGTTAGGGGTTGACACCCGTCGCGCCAAGGTGAAAGTGTTTATCCTGTCGGCCGTGCTGGCCTCGGTGGCCGGCAGTCTGTTTGCCCACTGTTATGCCTTTGTGAGTCCGGATTCATTCAATATTTTCGTCTCTGTGGATTTCGTGATCATGGTGGTGGTGGGGGGCATGGGCTCCATCTGGGGAACCTTGTTCGGTACGGCTCTGATCACCTTGCTGCCCGAATGGATCGAGGCCCTGGAATCGTATAAAGATATCATCCACGGCCTTATCCTGGTGCTGATTCTGCTCTTTCTGCCCCAGGGACTGGTCACGGGCATTGTCGACGCGGTGCGCACAAGGATTGCCCTGAGTCGCCATCATGCTTGATAGACCGACACTATTCCAACGCGGTACGGAATCATCATGCTTGAACTGAGAAATGTCAGTAAATGGTTCGGCGGTCTGCCGGCGCTGCAGGATGTCTCATTCTGCATGGAACCGGGGCAGGTCACGGCGCTCATCGGTCCCAACGGCGCCGGTAAATCGACCCTGATCAACTGCATCAGCGGCGTGGATCGAGCCCAGAGCGGAAGCATCTGTTTGGCACACCACCCGATTGGAGCATTGCCGGCCCACAAAATTGCCGCCCTGGGCGTTGCCCGCACCTTCCAGAACCTGAAGCTATTTGCCAGGCTGTCCGTGCTGGACAACGTATTGACCGGACTGACCGTTGCGGCCAAACGATCCTTCACCGTTTCCATGCTGCGGTTGCCGGCCCTGCGCCACCTGGAACGGCAACTTCGTCTGCGCGCCTTGGAGGCTCTGGATGATTTCGGGCTGGCCAAGAAAGCGCACTGGCCGGCATCGTCGCTGTCTTACGGCGAAAAAAAACGGGTGGAGATGGCCCGCGCTTTCGTGAGCGATCCCAGGCTTGTGCTGCTGGACGAGCCGGTTGCCGGGCTGAACACGGAAGAAACGGCGCAGATTGCGCGCCATATCCGCCGACAGCGCAACGCAGGCCACACCATGCTGCTGGTGGAACACGACATGGAGCTGGTGATGGACGTGGCCGATCAGGTGGTGGTCTTGGACAGCGGCCGCTGCATTGCCTGTGGCAAGCCGGAGGTGGTCCGCAGCAACCCTATGGTTCTGGAGGCCTACCTGGGCCGCATGGAGGCCACGGCCTGATATGAGCGAAACCCATTTGTTGGCCATCGAGCAGTTGACTGCCCATTACGGGGCCGGCCAGGCTCTTTTCGGAGTGGATCTGACCATCGATCCGGGAGAGACCGTTGCCCTCGTGGGGGCCAACGGCGCCGGGAAAACCACCCTGCTTAAATGCATCATGGGTCTCATGAAACCCTCGGCCGGGGAAGTATTCCTGGAGGGGTGTGCCGTTACCGGTAGCACGCCGGTGCAGATGGTTCGCCACGGCTTGGCACTGACTCCCGAGGGACGAGAGGTCTTTGCGCATTTGAGCGTGGCGGAAAACCTGGAACTGGGCGCGGTCGCCCTGAAAACCGGCCGTAAAGAAGTCCTTCGGCGCATGCAGGCGGTGTATGACCGTTTCGGTCGTCTGGCCGAGCGCAGGGACCAGGCGGCCGGGACGCTGTCCGGCGGCGAACAGCAGATGCTGGCCATGGGGCGCGCGTTGATGGCCCAGCCGCGGTTGCTGCTGCTGGATGAACCCAGCCTTGGGCTGGCCCCCTTAATCACCGATGAGATTTTTGCGATTATCCACCAGCTGGCCCGCTCCGGTGTGACCATTCTACTGGTGGAGCAAAACGCTGCTAGGGCGCTGTCGGCGTCGCATAAGGCCTTTCTGATGGCCGGCGGACGCATCGTCAAGCAGGGGCACAGTGACAATCTGCTTGTCGATCCCAAGCTACGCGCAGCCTTTTTGGGCGCTGCCAGTGAAGAGAAACCAGCGGCCAGCCGGCTGGGTGCAGCCGGACTGACCAACATCCGTTTGGAGAAAACCGACATGCATCAACAGACGTTTTTGCCCGATTTCCCTGATGCCCAGGCCTTGGCCGCCCACCAGCTCAAAGGCCTGCAATGGACCGTCCGCCATGCCTTTGAAGGTTCCAGTTTCTACCGACAGCACCTGGAGGCGGCCGCCATCGACCCGGCTTCCATTGAGAACCTGGACGATCTAAAATGGCTGCCTTTCACCACTGCCGATGATCTGCGCAAGTTATATCCCTTTCCGCTGCGATCGGTTCCCTTTGAGCAAATCGTGCGCATCCATGCCAGTTCAGGCACTACCGGCAAGCGTAAAATCATCGGCTATACCCAAAAAGACCTGGACGACTGGATTCACTTCTTCGCACGCTGTTACGAAATGGCCGGCGTCACCCCGCTAGACCGTGTCCAAATCGCCGTGGGTTATGGCATATGGACGGCCGGCATGGGGTTTCAGCTGGGCTGCGAGAAGGTTGGCGCCATGGCCGTCCCTGTGGGGCCGGGCAATATCGACATGCACATCCAGTTTATGGAGGATGTCCGTTCGACGGTGTTTTGCAGCACCGCCTCCATGGCCCTGCTCATGGCCGAAGAGATTCATCGCCGCGGCATCGCCGATAAAATCAAAATCCGCAAAATTATCTACGGTTCCGAGCGCAGCTCTCGGTCCATGCGCCGCAAGATCTCCGAACTCTTCGGCGGTGCCGAGCTCTTCGACATCACCGGTCTGACCGAACTCTACGGCCCCGGCACCGGCATCGAGTGCGCCGATCATGACTGCATCCATTACTGGGGCGACTATTACGTTCTGGAAATTATCGACCCGGAAACCCTGGAGCCTCTACCAGACGGCGAATGGGGCGAAATGGTGGTCACCACATTGAGCAAGGAAGCGGCGCCGTTGATCCGCTACCGCACCCGGGACATCACCCGCATCATTCCCGGCAGCTGCACCTGCGGGTCGGTTATGCCCCGTCACTCGCGGATTAAGGGCCGCAGCGACGACACCATCAAATTCCGGGGCGTCAACATCTACCCCTCCACCATCGATACCATCCTCTCGGCGATTCCCGGGCTGGGCTCCGAATATCAGATTGTCCTGACCCGCGACGGCGCAACCGGCAAGGATTACATGAAACTGGTCATCGAAAGGGGGCAGGCCGTGGATGCAGGTAGGACGGCGGAATTGGTTCACGAAACCATTTACCAGATGAAAAGGCAGCTGATGGTATCCGTCGACGTCGAGCTGGCAGACTATTGCCAGCTGCCCCGTACCGAGCGCAAGAGCCAGCGGGTGTTTGATACACGAATAACAGACGAAATTGTCTAAAATACGCTCCTGAGAATACTGATTGAGCCATACGGACAAGTTTTAAGTGTTAAGATTTAAGTGTTAAGTCAAGGAATTCTGCCGATTTCATATAAAATAGATTTGATCCACAACTTAACACTTTTTACTTAAAACGCTCTGACATTTAACACGGATTGGCCAGTGTTGTTACATAGAATCAGTTTGTACTTCTACAACTGAACAACTGAAACAGGAGGAGAGAAAATGAAACGAATGAATCGACTGACGGCAGTGGCCGTCGCTTTGATGCTGGTGTTTGCCGGGAGCAGTGCTGCAGCGGAAGATGCCATCAAGATCGGCGCGTTTTTCGACCTGTCCGGTCCGGCGGCATTCATCGGTACGCCCACCCGGCTGGTTGCCGACATGGTGGTGGATAAAATCAACAAGGCGGGCGGGGTCAACGGTAAACCCATCCAGCTGATCATTGGCGACACGGAAGGTGATCCGGCCAAAGCCGTCAACATCGCCAAAAAGTTTATCTACAAGGACAAGGTGGCCGCCATCATCGGTCCCACTCGCACCGGTACCGGCATGGCGGTCAAGAAAATCATTCACAGCGGCCAGGTGCCGACTTTCATGACCGTGGGGGGTGACCCGGTGATCATGGGAGGGGAAAAACTGGGTCCCTTTGACTGGGTTTTCAAGTCACCCCAGCGGTCGTCAGTGGCCGTCAAGCGCCTCTATATGTATCTCCAGGAAAAAGGGCTGACCAAAATCGCCTTGCTGACCGCATCGGATGGGTTCGGCAAGGATGGTGGTCGCTGGCTGACCAAGCTGGCACCTGAATTCGGCATCGAGGTGGTGGCCCAGGAAGCGTTCGGTCCCAAGGACACCGACATGACGGCCCAATTGACCAATGCCAAAAATGCCGGACCCAACGCCCTGGTGGTCTGGACCATCGGCCCGGCTGGATCGATTGTCTCTAAAAACAAGGCCCAGCTGGGAATTGACCTGCCCCTGTTCCAATGCCACGGCCTGCCCGATCCCAAATACATCGAGCTGGCCGGCAAGGCCTCCGAAGGCGACCGCATGCCGGCCACCAAATTAATGGTTGTGGATGCCCTGCCCGACACCGATCCCCAGAAACCGGTCATCGAGGAATTTATTCGGCTCTACACGGATGTCTACGGCTACGACAAACAGTTCCCCATCAACACCCATTCCGGCTATGCCTGGGATGCCATCATGATGGTGGCCAACGCCATGAAGCAGGCAGGTATCAACGCCGACGACCTGCGTGCGGCCATCGAGCAGACCAAGGGCTACGTGGGTGTCTCCGGTATATACAACATTACCCCTGAAGACCACAACGGCCTGGATGTAGATTCCATGGTGATCGTCCAGGTCAAGGGGGGTAAGTTCGTCATGGTGGAATAGCGCCCATCTGGCAACGGTTTCTCGCCCAATTTTGGAGCTGGTGCCGGGTTTCAACATACGACATGCTTGAGTATGCCGGCAGGTTAGAAACTCGGCACCGCCAGACCGCGAACCACGATCCGGTTTTTGTGACGCTTTTCCGATGGCTTGTTTATGATCGTTCAAACCATTCATGTTAAAACTTCTTTTTTCAGGTGCAGTTCAAACCGCTCCACCAGCAGGGAGCAGACCAGGCAGATCACGAAATAGATGGCCAGGATTGTGATCCAGACCTCGAAGGTGAGAAAGGTGGCGGCCATGAGTTCCATGCCCTGGAAGGTCAGTTCCTGGATGGAGATCACCGAGACGATGGCCGAATCCTTGATGGTGGAGATGAACTGGCCGGCCAGGGGCGGCATGATCCGGCGCAGGGCCTGGGGGAAGATGACATACCGCAGCTGCTGGATCCGGGTGAATCCCAGGCCAGAGGAGGCCTCCCATTGGCCCTTGTCGATGGACTGGATGCCTGCGCGGATGATCTCGGTGATGTATGCCCCTTCGTAAACCGCCAGGGCCACGGCACCGGAGATGAAAATCGGCACCCGGGAGGGTTCGGCCATGAGCAGGCCCAGGATGCCGGACAGCGGACCATTGTCCATGAATGTCGCCCGGCTGATGCCGATTGCGGGCAGGAGCCGGTCCCCGATAAAATAGTAGAAAATAAAGATCCACACCAGCACCGGGATGTTGCGGATCAGCTCCACATAACCGGTTCCGAGCATTCGGCGGTAGCGGCTGCAGCTGGTTCTGAACAGCCCCATGACGGTGCCGATAATCAGGGCCAGCATCGTGGTCCAGACGCTCAGGCGCAGGGTGACCAGCACACCCTGGAGAATCAGGCCGGGCACCCAGCGGCCGCTCTGTGCATCCAGGCGCAGCAGGTATTGGGGAATGGCCTGCCAGTTCCATCTGTACTGGGCCTGAACGGTGGCCTGGTAGAGCAGCCACACCACCGCCACGCCAACCCCGGCCAGCAGGATCAGGTCCGTGGCGGTGATTCGGGGCTTTTTCCCGATCACTGGATCTGCGATTCCCAGTCTTTGGTTTCAAACCAATAGGTTTTACGTTCCATCAGCCAGCCTTCGGCAGCCACATAGCCGATCCAGTTGTTGAAATAATTCAAGGTGTCCACATCACCTTTTTGCACGGCAAAGCCAATGGGCTCCCGTGTAAACGTCCCGTCAATGGGCAGAAAGAGCTTTTCCGGGTACTTGATGGCCTGAAAGGCGGGGGTGGGGGCCGAACCGACCACGGCATGTGCGCGCCCGTTGATCACTTCCTGGTAAGCCTGGGCCTCGTCGTCGAACATGCGGATTTCTGCGTTGGGCAGGTATTTTTTGGCGGCTGTGACTGCGGTGGAGCCCAGGCGGGCCGCGATGGTGACACCAGGCTTGTTGAATGCCTCGATGCCGGTCATGCCGGCGGCCATCTTTTTGCTGGCCACAATGGACATGCCCGTGTAATCGTAGGGGGCGGTGAAATTCACCTTCAGGTTCCGGCTGGGCAGGATGCCCATGCCGCCGATAATGACGTCGAACTTGCCGGTGAGCAGCGCCGGGATGATACCGGACCACTTGGTGGGAACGAACTCCACCTTGACGCCCATGTCTTCGGCCAGGCGTGTGGCCACGTCGATTTCAAAACCGATCAGCTTGCCGGTTTTGTCCTTCATGGCCCAGGGCACGAACGTGGACATGCCCACCCGCAGCACCCCTCGCTGGATCACCTGCTCCACGACACTGTCCTGGTTGTCGGCGGCCATTGCGCCAGGTATGCCGGCCAGGGTGAAAACCAGGACGGCCAGGATGAAAATACGGGTTATTCGTGTCACGATTCGCATACAACCACTCCTTTCCTTGATTATAACGATTTTGAGCATCACGCCAATACCCTCTCAACCTGTCAGCGCCAGCCGTTTTTCCATGGCCTGGGTGGCCAGTGACAAGGACAGGGTTAGTATCAGGTAGATGGCCGCGATGGTAAACCAGAGTTCAAATACCAGATAGGTCTCAGCGATGATCTCCTGGCCTTTCATGGTCAGATCGTAAATGGCGATGGTGCTCACCAAGGCCGAGTCTTTGATCAAAGAGACGGCCTGGCTCACCAGCGGCGGGGTCATGTGTCGAAGGGCCTGGGGCAGAACCACGTGCCGGTAGGTGCGGTACCGGCCCAGTCCAATGCTTTTGGACGCTTCCCATTGGCCCTGGGGAACAGCCAGGATGCCGGCGCGGATGATTTCTGAGGCATATGCTCCTTCAAACAGGCTCAATGCCAGAACAGCCGATGCAAAACGGCTGAGATCCACCATGGGCGAAAACACGAAGTAGATAAAAAACAGCTGTACTAGCAGGGGGGTGTTGCGGATCAACTCCAGATAGGCCCGGGCGATTGCTCGTGCAGCAAAGGACCTGGATAATCGGCAGACCGCCGTAATTAGGCCGAGCAGGCTGGAGAGCACCAGCGAGACGGCAGAAACCTTAAGCGTCACCACCACCCCCTCAAGCAGGGGGCCGGCCAGAAAATGGCCTTCCGAGAAGGTATACAGATACCGGGGCACCCGATACCATTGCCAGTTGTACCCCAGTCCCGTGCCGCCTGCAAAGACGAACCAGACGATCAAGCCGGCGGTGGCAATTACCCTAAACCAGTCGAAGGCGATTCTCTTCCAGTTGGGTCGGGCGCTGTCGCCTGGTATGAGGTAATCACAAGCGTTCATTGATAAATCAGAAACTCAATGCGTCGAATGAGTGATGGCTGTCGAGGCGGTCGCTGGCCTCTTTCTGGCTTTTGTCTCTTCTCACCACAAAATACCCAGCGGTGTGAGATGGCTTAGAATAATTTGCCTAATAACATGCGTCATTTTGCACAAAATGCAAGTTTTCGAGGGTGACGGGTTATGATTAAATGCTAAATAAGTAACAACTGTCCGCATCTTGAAGAATCTGTTTCATGTATTATTTTTTATTGGTACAAAATTGTATCGTTTTACAGCATTCGGACATTGAGGCTGTCAATTTGGCCGAAAGCGCGTCTACGATGCAGCCCTATTACCGTGCTGAATGATCCGTAACGGTCCTTAACTTAACAGTATCTATTGGTTTTTCGATTGGTTTGACCTGCGGGCGATTTTGGCATGTTTCTGGCTTTATATTAGCCGAACAGATTCAGAATCACAACCGTTAATCCCACCGGCCGGGTGCCGGAGTATAAAA
The DNA here is from genome assembly GCA_030145105.1 of Desulfosarcina sp. Taxonomy (GTDB): domain Bacteria; phylum Desulfobacterota; class Desulfobacteria; order Desulfobacterales; family Desulfosarcinaceae; genus Desulfosarcina. The sequence goes on along the minus strand of JAQYWF010000024.1, from coordinate 1,004 downwards.
ACTTTCAGGAGTGCCGACATGATGAACCTTGAGGAAATCAAACGTGACTTCGAATTGGTGAATTCCATAGACTGGGAAATGACCCCGGAAGAAGCCGTTCGCCTTTATTTGGAATGGGGCAACAATTGGGCCCGTGGAAATTATGTGATTCGCTCGAAGGATGATGTGTCCCACTATTTCGTGATCAATACCTGGAAGGATGAGCCGGTGATCTACTTTATCCGCCGAAACAGTGACGAAGCGGTGGAACTGGCGGAGATCAAGATGCCCGGAGACCTTAAAAAACGCTACCTGCACTCCCAAGGCAGACACAAAGGTGTGTGGGCCATCGAAGGCGAAGTCAAATCCTGGCTCAAGCGAAAGCTCGATGTGCATTAACAAAGATGTTAAAAGCGTTGGGATTTCAGGCAGGACAACTTAAAATTCGTCGAAAAAGCGCTTTCTGTGGGTATTAAGCGACCAATTTGAGCTTCACCGTAAGGCGGGTTGGCCAAACGCAATCGTTTCTCATCAGTCTGCTTGGCCATTGGGTAAAGGTTTTCATTTTTTGAGACCGGTGTTTTTTTATGAGCACCGGTCTTTTTTGTATGGCCACACCTGAGGCTATGGCGCACTGTCCCGGAAAACATCGTGCATGGATCAATATGACTTGATTGGGCGGACGGTGCATTTTAACCCGCTTTCGATCTCACTCGAAGGCGCTGCCCGGTTTGAGACCCAACGGTTTGAGAATCTTCGCCAGCGGACAGAATCCTGTGAAACTGGACTGCAGCAGGTTGGCGCCGACAAAAGCGGTGAACCACAGCCAGTATATGCTGTGTACCTGAGACAGAAGCAGGGAGATCAGGATCATGGATCCGGCAAAAGCGAGAATCATGCGGTCAATGTTCATGTTACACCTCCTGAAGCGGTTTTGACGATAGGTTGTTGTGGGCTATAGAGCTCCGTTGGCACTGAATTGTTACAAATTACTTATCACCGTTCTATACCGGAGCCGATTGCGT
>JAQYWF010000173.1 GCA_030145105.1 Desulfosarcina sp. | reverse complement strand
CGAGTTGGTTGTTCATCGGGCAATTTACCAAAACACTTCTGCACTCGCAATCGTACATGTGCATCCACCTTATGCAGCACTGAGGCGTTGATCAAACGGATCAATGCGGAAAAGAAACCCGCCCGCGCCCCGAAATTGACCTCTGCACAGCGCTATTTCAAGGATGTCTCTGAAGATCTGTCCCGCCATTTCGGCACCCGGGTCCGCATACAGCGCAAGGGTAAGAAGGGGCGGGTGGAAATCGAATTTTTTAGTGACGACGACCTGGACCGGTTGCTTGGGCTCCTCCGGACAAGTTAGTTGCATCATGGCTATTCACCTCATCATCGACGGCTACAACCTGATCCGCCAATCCCCGGAATTGGCCGGGATGGATCGGCAGGACCTGCAACTGGGCCGTGAAGCCTTGGTGGACATGCTCGTGGCCTACAAAAAACTGAAACCGCATAAAATAACCGTGGTTTTCGACGGCCCTGCCGAGTCCTCCCTTTACGGTTCAAGGGATCGGGTCAAGGGCATTGCCATCTGCTATTCACAGGGTGGAGACAGCGCCGATGATGTGATTCGGCGGATGGTTCGCCGGGAAAAGGCCAAAGCCCTGGTGGTCAGCAGCGATCGGGAAGTCATGACTGCTGCCGAGTCGGCCGGAGCCACCGCATTGGATTCAGCTGCCTTCGAGGAAAAAATTGCCATGGCCCGATACCTGGCGATAAAGGGTGGCGAGGAGACCGTTTCCGCGGGATGGGTGCCGACTACCCGCAAAAAAGGGCCCAGCCGGCGTCTTCCCAAGCGTAAGCGCAAGGCAAGGGCACGGGTGAAAAAACTATAACGACTTTGTAAAACGTCCAATATCTTCGTTGTGCTGCATTCCTCGTCACTGCGGCGTACCATGCGTACGCCTCATTCCTCGTCACTTGCACGCCTTGATCTTGAACGGTGTACAAAGCCGTCTATATTTGGTTTTATCATGTGTCCATCAACTTTGGTTCCCGTATAGGCGCCATTGGTTTTTGCGAATCAAGGGATTGAGGAATGGGTATGCGTCAACCGTCTTCACGAAAAACGATCGGTATCATCGACGGTCAGGGCGGTGGCATCGGCAGCACCATCATCAAGAAAATAAAAGCATCCTTCGGCGAGTCCGTGGAGATCATCGCCTTGGGGACCAATGCCATCGCCACCGCCCAGATGCTCAAGGCGGGAGCTAACCGGGGGGCCTCGGGGGAAAATGCAATTGTGCGGACGGTTGCCCGGGTGGATGTGGTGGTCGGTACCCTGGGTGTCATGCTGGCCCATGCCATGATGGGTGAAGTGACCCCAAAAATGGCCGAAGCCGTGTCCGGTAGTGCGGCCACCAAGCTCATTCTGCCCATATCCCAGGAAAATGTCGATGTGATTGGGGTGTCGGACGACCCGCTGCCCCACATGGTGGAAACCCTTGTCCTCGATCACCTGAAGCCGCTACTTTGAGCCCATCCTTAAGATGAAGATCGAGATTGCCAAAACCGCCGGTTTCTGTATGGGGGTGAGACGGGCTGTGGAACTGGCCCTGGATGCACCGGGCAAATACGCTGAGCCCATTTACACCTACGGCCCTCTGATCCACAACCCCCAGGTCCTCTTCCTTTTTGAGAAAAAAGGGATCACTGTCCTGAAAACGATTCCGGAACGGGGGGTCGGCACCGTGCTGGTGCGGGCCCACGGTGTGCCCCCCGAGGACAAGCAGCGGCTCAAGGACGCCGGATTCAAGGTGGTGGATGCCACCTGCCCGCGAGTCATCCGTGTGCAGACCATCATCCGGGTTCATGCCCGTAAAGGCTTTTCCACCATTATCGTCGGTGACCGGGACCACCCTGAGGTGGTGGGGCTAGTGGGATATGCAGGACCGTCGGGACACGTGGTCAGCACCATGGCGGACCTAGCGGCCTTGCCTGCTTTCGACCAGGCCATCATCGTGGCCCAGACGACCCAGAACATGAAGCTTTACGAGCAGGTGAAAGCCTGGGCCACCGATAAATACCCCCACTACAAGGCCTTCGATACCATCTGTGATTCAACGGAAAAGCGGCAGGCAGAGGTCAAACAATTGGCTGGCCGCGTAGACGCCGTTATCGTCGTGGGGGGCAGGGATAGCGGCAATACCCGACGACTGGCTGAGATTGCCGGGGAGACCGGCAAGCCGGCCTTCCTCATGGAAACTGAAGCTGAGCTGGAATCCTGCTGCCTGGACAGGGTTGATCGGGTGGGGATTACCGCCGGCGCATCAACGCCCAACTGGATCATTAAGCGGGTTTTCCGGGAACTGGAAAGGCTGCCGGCCAAGCGGCAATCCAGCGTTGTCAGAACCGTTTACAACACGATTCAGACCCTCCTGCTGACCAATGTTTACGTGGCCGTGGGTGCCGGATGCCTCTGCTTTGCCTGCATACGGCTGTTGGGGCTGACCACTGCCCTTGCCCCGGTGGCCGTGGCCATGCTTTACGTGCTTTCCATGCACCTGCTGAATCACCTCACCGGCACGGCTGAAGATGAATACAACGATCCGGAACGGGCCCGGTTTTATGAGCGGCACCGGCGACTGTTGTCTGTCCTGGCCATCGCTGCCGGCGGATTAGGCATTCTGTGTGCATCGGCCATGGGGGCCGCCGCCTTCGCGATCCTGCTGATCATGAGTCTGCTGGGCCTCTCCTACAATCTGTATTTGTTGCCCGATGGCTTCGGGTTCAAGTTTCGGCGGATCAAGGATATTCCCGGTTCAAAAACATTTCTCATCGCCGTGGCCTGGGGAGTGGTGGTGGCGCTAATGCCCGGGATCACGGGCAAGGGAACCCTGACCGTCGCTATCGGGGGCGTGTTCGTCTGGGCTACGGCCCTGGTGTTTGCGCGCACTGCGTTTTTCGACCTGTTGGATGTTCAGGGCGATCGCATCATGGGCAAGGAAACCCTGCCTATCCTGCTGGGGAACCGAAAAACAGCGGTTCTGCTGAAAGGAACGTTGGTCGGCTGCATGATTTTGGTTGCCGCCGGGTCGGCCATCGGCCTGATTTCCGGGCTTGGTTTTTTCCTGACCCTTTGCCCGGCAGCCATGCTCATTTTGGTTAATACCTATGAACAAGGGCGAATGCTGCCCAGCATGCGGCTGGAGTTTCTGGTGGAAAGCCTGCTTTTGTTGTCTGGAGTTATCACCCTGATTTGGACCTGGGCATCATGAAGTTTAATGCGCCACGACATCCTCGCCATGAAAAACGCTAATCGAGAACTGAAACTTGCCGGCGAATTTATCCGCGATACCGGTCGCCATATTTTTCTCACCGGCAAAGCCGGCACCGGTAAAACCACCTTTCTGCGCAGCCTCAAGCAAAACAGTCCAAAGCACCTGGTCGTCACCGCGCCGACCGGTGTCGCCGCCATCAATGCCGGCGGCGTTACCCTGCATTCGTTTTTCCAGCTTCCCTTCGGGCCGTTCGTGCCGGGAAGTGACACCCATCGCTCCCATTACCGGTTCAGCAATGACAAGATCGGCATCATCAAGCGCCTCGATCTGCTGGTGATCGATGAGATCAGCATGGTGCGCGCCGATTTGTTGGATGGGGTCGACAGCGTCCTGCGCCGCTATCGCCGCAGCCAGCAGCCATTCGGCGGTGTGCAACTGCTGATGATCGGTGATCTCTTCCAATTGCCACCGGTGGTCAAGGAAGACGACTGGCGACTGCTCGAAGCCTACTATGCCTCGCCTTATTTTTTCAGCAGCAACGCCCTGGTCCAGACCGACATGGTGACCATCGAACTGCAGCATATATACCGCCAGGCCGACAGCCACTTTATTGGCCTGCTCAACCGTGTGCGCAACAACCGACTGGATCCTGAAACCCTGCAGGACCTCAATGCCCGCCATATACCCGATTTTGCCCCTGACGAGGACGACGGGTATATCACCCTCAGTACCCATAACCGCAGTGCCGACAGCATCAATGGCAACCGTTTGAATGCGCTGACGGACAAGAGCCACCGCTTCGATGCCGAAATCGAGGGAGATTTTCCAGAACACACCTTCCCAACCGCAGCCACCCTCAGGCTGAAGACCGGTGCCCAGGTGATGTTTGTGCGCAACGACCGCTCACCCGAAAAGAGATATTACAACGGGAAGATCGGCACGATCTCGCGGATCAGCGGCAATGACATTCATATCCAATGCCCGGGCGATTCGCGGGAGATTGTGGTCGAGCCGGCAACCTGGGAGAATATCGAATATTCGCTCGACCGAAAAACGCTGGAGATCACACAGAATCCAATCGGTACATTCAGGCAGTTTCCCCTCAGGCTGGCCTGGGCGATCACCATCCACAAGAGCCAGGGGCTGACCTTTGACAAGGCCATCATCGACGCTCGGGCCGCATTTGCCTATGGGCAGGTCTACGTGGCGCTGAGCCGCTGCCGGACCCTTGTCGGCATGGTGCTTTCCAGTCCGCTGCCCTTCTCGGCGATCAAGACCGATCCGGCTATTCGCCGTTTCAGCCAGGAGTCAGCGCACGACTGTCCTTCCGTGGAATTGCTTGAGGCGGCCAAGGTGCAATACCAGCAGCAACTGCTCTTGGCGTGCTTCGATTTCCAGCGCCTGCGAACATTGCTGCGCCGCCTGGCAGGACTGGTGTTGGGCAGTTCCGGGGTTGTCCGGACCTCCGGAGCGGGCGATATCCGCGCGCTGGAGAAAAGTACCGAGGATGAGATTTGCACTGTTGCCGACAATTTCAGGCGGCAGTTGTTGGGACTCTTCTCAACCGATAGCCTGCCGGCGTCTGATGCTGCCGTGGCAGAGCGGATTTCCAAGGCATCGGTCTATTTTAAAGAGAAGATCACACAAGGGCTCGGCCAGGAGATTTCTGAGCTGCAGATAGATACGGACAACGCTGCGCTTAAAAAGAAGATCAACAATGCGACCAAATATCTGCGCGAAGAGATCTATGTCAAGCTGGCTGCCGTGCAATCCTGTGGACAGGGATTTTCACCCACAAATTATTTCCAGGCTGTTTCGGCTGCTGCTATTGATGCCGGCAAGAAGCCTGAGAAGGTCGTCGCGCCAACCTATAGCGAGGCCGATATCGACCATCCCGACCTGTTCCAGACCCTGAAAGACTGGCGCAGCCGCAAGGCCCAGGAGGAGGGCATCGCCCATTACCGCGTATTGCACCAGAAGACCCTGATCCAGATTGCCGTTAACCTGCCCGATACGCTAGAAACCCTTCAAGAGATCAAGGGCATCGGTAAACGATTGGCGGAAAGGTACGGGCAGGAGCTGGTCGCCATGGTTGACGCCTACCGCAGGCAACACCACATTGATGCGGTGATCCTGCCCCCACGTTCGCCGGCCTCACCGCCGTCCGGGAAGCCAAAATCACCCCGGACCGACACGAAGCAGATCAGTCTCGACCTGTTTGAAAAGGGGATGACCCTTCCACAGATCGCCGAGGAGCGGGGATTGGTGGTGGCCACCATCGAAGGGCATATGGCCCATTGGGTGGAAACCGGAAAAGTTGGCATAGACTTGCTTGTGCCGCCCGAGAAGCGGCAGGCGATCGAAAAGGAACTGTCACGGTTGCAGGGAAAACCGTTCGGGCAGATCAAACACGCCCTGGGCGTCGATGTCTCCTTCGGTGAGATCAAGCTGGTGCAGGCGCACCTTAAACGCCTCATGCCATCCTGATGACAGGTCAGCTCCCTTTTCCAAACGGGCAATGGGGATAGACGCACGCCTCGCAATCGCGGCAGAGTCCGCCATGTCCAAGAAACGCCAGTTCTTTCTTTCCGATATGCTCACCCGTCAATATCCTGGGAAGAATCAAATCCAATACGGTGATGCGGTGATGGAGTCCACATGCCGGTATCCCCAACAAGGGGACCCCATGGATGTAAGCGGTCATAAACATGGCGCCAGGCAGGGCGGCAGCACCGTAATGGATCTCCTGGCCCCCCGCCATGGCGATGCCTTTGCGGGTCACATCATCCGGGTCCACACTCATCCCGCCGCTCAGGAGGATCAAGTCACAACCGTCGGCCAGGTGGTCTTCGATCGCCGATTGAATTTTTTCAGGGTCATCGGGAGCCAATGTCACCCCGGCCACGTCAGACCCGAGCGTCTCGATTTTCTCCTTTAGAATCGGTGCGAATTTGTCTTCTATCAACCCGTTGAACACTTCACTACCGGTGACCACCACACCTGCCCTGGCTTTTTTGAGAGCGCGTACATTCAAAACACCTCCATTCTGAGAGGCAATGGCTGCTGCCCGCTCAACGGGAGCCCGCTTCATCACGAGGGGAATGGCGCGTGTTGCCGCCACAAGCGCTCCTTTTTTCACCAGGGTGTGGCTGTGAATCGTGGCACACATCACCTCGTCGACCATATTGAAGGCCGCCAGGGCCGCAATGTCAACGGTACACAATCCGTCATATTGCGCATGAAGACCGATCTTGCCCTCTTTGGCGGCATCCTCCCAGACGATCCCTTCCCCGGACAGGCTTTCTGCGAGGATCGAAGCGGCTTGGTTCTCGTGGATTTCATCTTCATCGAGATCGATCAGGTAGAGATGGTTCTTTCCCAGCTTCTGCAATCGGCAGATATCTTCATCACAAACCGTATGGCCTTTTCGAAACGCCGGCCCCTTGAATTCGCCCGGCCGGATTTCGGTGATGTCGTGGGCCAGTTTTGTCCCCACAGAATCGTTTACCCCGATTTTTTTCAACACGGCACTGGTCTCCTTATTTGGTGTTCATCGAAGATCCCACCGGTTCATGTGTTGATTGGGTGCCGGATTGGTCGTTGTGATGACTGCAAGGTGACCATCCCATGTCGTGCCACGTAATGTCCCGAGCATGCGTAAAATAGGATCGGTCGGTGCAAGGCCTGCAGACCGGTTTTCCCTGAAGGAGGATTTCTCTGGCATCCCGAATCTGCTGGCCGCAACGGCTGCAGGCCACTTTTCGTCGTGTTGGACCGGGCAGGTCATATTCATCGATGTTTACGCGTACCTTCTGGACACGGAACAGGACACTGTCCGGCATGCGCGTGTAAGCCGCGATCTGCCGTTCGGACGTTGTGGCGAATTCCGGCGCGTAAACCTGGGCGAGATCCCTTGCCGTCTCCGTGGATAGCACCCGGTACGAATCCCCGGTCTCCAGGTTCATGAATGTGGCGGCCATAATTCCATAGTCGACAAACTTTAGACTCCGTCGCCCAAGCTTTACGCCAGTGACATGGGCCACGGCATCTGCCGTGCAACGATCCATTTCCACATAAACCAGGAGCTTTTTAATCTGATCGATCCGTTTGGGCTGATTCATCCCGATTAGTCGACACCCTAACATCGCCATGCGCACACCAACCACCTGTCCCGGGCAGAGATGCCCGTGTTCAGCTGAACAGGATTCGAGCAATGAATGGAAGTTGTCCATGAACGATCCTCCCGGATCTTTCGTGCCCGGATTTCATTAGGTGCGAGATGACGATGTGTTAATAATAACATAAACTAGGGCAGATGTACCTGAATTTCATCGATCCGTTTCATCTTCATCGGTTCCCTCCACCACCGGCTCCTTCATGATCAGGCCGATGGCTTCGCGGGCCGTGGCGGCTGCTTCGGGAAACACGTCCACCAGGTTGGCGGCGTGGCGCAGGTTGTCGGCGGTGCGCATCATCAGCATGGCCAGATTGCCTTCGGCCATGCCGTATTCTTTGATGATATTTTCCCACGGATATCCCGATGCCCAGGCATGGGTCATGGCGGCGGGCCGCAGGTAGAACTGGCGCACATCGAAGCCGCGGGATTTCATGTGGCTGGCGAATCCGATCAGTTTTTTCTGGATGCGGCCCACCGTGCGCTTGAGGCGGTTGGGTACCAGGCGCCCCTCCATGCGGTCATCGGTTTCCCTTTCGTTGACCATGCAGGCGAACACGCCGGCCATCTGTGCCGCATCCCCGTCCGGCAGCAACCCCTGGCGCAGGCATTCGGCCACGATCAGGGGCTGATCCACCCGCAGTTGTGATGCCCAGATCCCGTCTCCGGTGAGGCGGTCTTCACTGTCTACAAATCCGGTCTCCTTGAGAAAATCCAGGTGTCGCAGAAAATCCTCCCACAGGACTTCGTGGACGTCGGCCATGCGGCTTTTCTGGCGGCTGTCCTCGGCTTTGGTAATCAGCAACCAGGTGGCGAAGGATCGCTTGAGCAGCTCTTCAATCTGGGCCGGGGTGTGGGAAAGCAGCAGGTTGAGAACCATGGAGAAGTTGATGCGGATGCGGCTGACCACCTTTCCCGGCCGCGACGCCAGCAGCCGAGCCACCAAACGCAGGTCCATGTAGCGGCCGGGAACAGCCAGGCCAAAGCCGATCTTGTCCATGCCCCGGCGGCCGGCGCGGCCGGTCATCTGGTGAAGCTGGGTGGCGTCCAGGGGAATGAATTCGGTGCCGTTGAACCGGTCGGAGTTGAAAAACACCATGGTTCGTGCCGGGAAATTGACACCGGCGGCAACGGTGGAGGTGGCGAAGACGGCGGTCAGCAGGCCTTCGCTCATCAGACGTTCGACTACCAGCTTCCATCCGGGGAGATGACCGCTGTGGTGGGCGCCAACGCCGGCCTGTTCCAGATGAATGCGCTGGCGATGTTGGGTCAGGTGCGGTGAACTGTCGGTGAGCGTTCGAACCCGGTGGGCAATTTCCGTTTTTTTCTCGTCCGAAAGGGGAACGGCCCTATGGCACATGTTCAGGGCGGCGTCGCAGTCGCTGCGGGATTTTAAAAAGAAGATGGCCGGCAGCAGGTCAAAGTCCTTGAGTACCCTTAGAATATCGCCAAAAGGGGGAAGGCCGCGGCGGCGGGGCAGTTCCTGCTGCTTTTTCCCGCCGACGAGGTTTTCAACTTTCTTGTGAAGCGCATTGGCCCCCCGACCGCCCTTGACGGTCAGGGGCAGCAGAGTCCCCGACGGGTGCAATACCATGGGATAGAGCGGCACGGGCCGCTGGGTTTCGGCCACCACCCGGCAGGGACGGCCGCGAATGGTCGTCAGCCAGTCGGCGATGGCGCCCGCATTGCCCACCGTTGCCGACAGCATCAGCAGGGGAATGCGCGGGGGCAGGTAGATCATGGTCTCTTCCCAGACCACGCCGCGTTCCTCGTCTCCCAGAAAATGGGCCTCGTCGAGTACCACCAGGTCCGTGTTCAGCGAAACGCCCTGGTGCATGGCATCGTAAAGCTGGTTTCTCAGGATTTCAGTGGTGCCGACGATGATGGGCGCATCGGGGCTCTCCTTGCGGTCTCCGGTGAGGATACCCACATTTTCAGGGCCGAAGATCTCGGAAAATTCAGTGAGTTTCGAGTTGGTGAGGGCTTTGAGCGGCGAGGCGTACCACGCCCGCCCGCCCCGTTCAAATGTGCGCCGGATGGTCTGGACGGCGATCCAGGTCTTGCCGGCGCCGGTGGGGGCGGTCACCAGGCAATCGGATTCGGCCATGACTGCCACGGCCTCGGTCTGGAACCGGTCCGGGGTAAAGGGCTTGTTCCTTGGTACACCGATTTCAGAAAATACGGCGTTGAGCTGCGGGTCGGCGCCGGGGGAGATCTGCATGCGGTGATCCAGCCGTTTGCCCGGTGGCCTTCGTCGCGACGGATATCGACGGCGTCCCTGGGTGGCGCCATTTACGGGTTTGTTCATAAGTCTATAGCTTGTCGATGATGGCGGCCACGACCTGCTTGGCCGTGGTTGCGGTGTCATAGGGAGAAGTTCCGGAGAGATCGGCCTCAATGAGCGTGTCGTCGTAGGGCAGAAAACCCAGAAATTCAAAATCGGGTAAGTGTTTCCGCAAAAATTCTTCATCCCTGGGGCTGCGAATTTTGTTGCCCACCACGGCGACGTGGTTCAGCCGGATCTCGGCGGCCAGACGCCGGATGTGCTCGGCCGTGTCGATGCTGCGGCGACCCGGCTCGACTACCACAATCAGTTTGTCCACATTGATCAGTAATCTCCAGAGCAAAAAGTTTCAAAAAGCCAAGCAGGGATTAAAGCAGTTTATCGAAAATTATGAAAGCCGCATTCTCACATTTCATAT
>JAQYWF010000369.1 GCA_030145105.1 Desulfosarcina sp. | reverse complement strand
CAGGGCATCATCGTTTTACTCATTCTTTTTATCTTTCCCGGCTTTCCCAAAGATTATCTGTGCCTGTTTCTGGGAATCACGGCAATCCCCCTCAATGCGTTTTTGCTGATCGCCTCGATTGGCAGAATGCCTGGCACCTTGATGCTGAGCCTACAGGGAGAATTCCTCTTCCAAAAAAACTACGCAGTATTTGCTGTGGCCTTTGGGGTGACGATGCTGGTGGCAGCGCTGAGCATCAAGTATCGGGAAACGATCTACCGATGGATGGAAAAACTGAATAGAAAAACGCCTGACAGCCGTTGACCCTTTTGGGCAATCGTGTTATTTAAGAATATTAATAGTATACGTGGTATCGTCTCCCGAAAAACCGAAACCACAATCCGCCCGAACCTGAGAGGAATCGCAGTGGCTTTCTGGAGCGTCAGAGAAGAACTCAGTCAGTTCAACCGCCTGCGCCGTTCCTATTACGAACTGCTCAGGGACGAGCTGGATCAGTTTATGCTCGACTATGCCCTTATCCAGTCCTACCAGCAGTTTGCCGACCGACAACTGCCCTATCCGTTCATTGAAAAAAGGGAGCTCAAGCCTCGTGCACGAATTCCCGGTATCGAGTACGAGAGCCAGAAGACATTTTTGGTGCTTTTCGTGGAGGACGTCATCCCGGCGTCCCACAAGAAGTACATTCGATTTTTCGATGTGAACAAACCCACCAAAACGAACCTGCTGGAATCAAAAGCGCTTCCCTTGCCCGACAAGTTCGACCGGACCCATAAATACTTGGACTCTGTTCAGTTCTATGATTTCATCAATTTACTCTTGCCGGTAGATTATGCGCTGTTGATCCAGCGCGACCCTACAACCCGCTCGGCCAATCGCTATGGTCTGACCCACTATCATGTGAGGATCGATTGGCCCATCGCCGATGCGGCTGAAGATCTGGCCCAGAGCCTGAGATATATTTCCAAAGACCTCTATGAGAAGGGTGATAAATACGCCGAACTGGCCCAGCGCAAACTCTTCGAATATTATGGCATGCCTGTTATGGTGGGCGGCCGTCGAACGGCCGCAATGGTGGCTGCCCCGTACCTCAAGCGGATTCCGTGCATCTCCACCGTTTATGCCGGCAGCAGCGAATCCCGGGCCCTGTACCGCATTTCCGAACGCGGTGTTTCAAAGGCGGCCCTGGTCCGTCTTTCCAACGACGAGGTCCGGCAGATCGCCGAATCCCAGAAGATGTCCCCGCCTACCTTCAAGAAGAACTTCGTAATTGCGAAGAAAGGCAAGTACAATGTGTGCATTTTCCAGGCGACTTACGCCTATACCGACCACTCCCGCCCGCCGGACGACGGTAAACTCCGGGAGATCAATCCGGATGTAAACTGGCTTACCGTCGGGGCTGAGCATGTGATTCCCAAGCCAGGGGTCAGAAAATACCCGCCGATTAATCTGAATCTGATCTATACTTAATTGTTGCCCGCGCCTATGGCTTCCATCTGCTTCGTTACCAAGGAATCTCGGTAAAGCGCTACAGCTTCACCCTTGAAGCCTTGCAGATGAAACCCATAGACACGTGCAAAAAATCAGGTTGTTGAAGAGGGGGGTCGTTTGAAGTTTGTTAATCGCTTAATCCCACAATCTTTTTTAGATAGCGAGTCTCCACCCATTGACTCAGATCTGCCAGCACCTTATCCCGCTCGGGCAGCTGTTCATTATAGATCTCGTGATACAGGTTTTCATAGTGAAAAAGGGTTTTGTCCGCCACGGTTAATGTGTCGAAATAGGCCAGGGCTGCGGGCGCGCTGACCAGTTGGTCGTCTCCGGCAATCTGCATGAGGAAGGGCGTGTCGATCGCCTCCGGTGAGCCGCCGGTGGCGTTAATTTCAGCCATGCACCGGGTAAACCACCGCGCACTGATTTTGCTGTGCACCCATTTACTTTGCACGTAGGCCCTTACTTCGGCTCCGTCGTGGCTGATGAGGGCCGGATCCAGTTGGTTGTCCATAAGCATGGTCGGCCAGACCATGGATAGGATGCGGGCAATGGCTTTCAACACCGGTGACGGTGGTTTGGGGACGCCAAGCAGAGGAGAAGAGACGATCAGGCCATCGACATGTCCGGGGTATTTTCTGACAAAGGATAATGCAATCAGGCCGCCCATGCTGTGCCCCAGCAAAAGGAGCGGCAGCCCATCGGTTCGATGCATTCCCGCCATCTCCATCAGTATTTTAAGATCCTTGAGATAGTCGTCGAACGCGTTGATATGCCCACGTCTACCCTGGCTCCTGCCGTGGCCGCGATGGTCGGGTATCCACAGCGATGCCCCCATCGGGCAAAGGGTGTCGACCACATGCCCATACCGGCCTGAATGCTCTCCCAGACCATGGGAAACGACTATCCGAAACCGCTCTTTTTCCGGCACAAATTTCCTGTAGAATAGAGTGGTTCCGTCGCTGCTTGTGAACCGATCGGTTTCTTCGTGGGTGCCTGTCATGGTTGATCTCTATATTCGGGTGAACATCTCATGAAATCGACGAGGTGACCGATCGGACCGATGCCCGCTTATTGTCGGTCGTCATCGCTTTTAGCACAGACCCCGACCAAAAACAATTTGCTTATAATTCGCTTGAAATCGATCGACATAACCGATACCGTTGAAACCATGACAGCTTTTTACCAACGTATTTCAGGTGGCCAATCAACCTTTTGTTGAAAAGGAAAAACGATGGAGACATTTTTTGCCCGCATTAAAAAAGAGTGGAAGGTTTGCGTCATGGCCATCTGGATGATCTCGGTGACCGGTTTCCTGTATCATCTGAACGGACAGGTCCAAGAGATCAAGCAGACGAGCCTCAAACTGAGTTCTGACGTGGATTCAATCGAGAGCATCTTCATCAGCACGGACAACAATGTTGCCGCCGTAAAAAAGCAGGTTGAAGGAATGTCCGCCAAAGTGGCGATTATTCATAAACGCGTCATGCGACGATAAGGAAGGCGCCCTGATGGACAGTTTGAAAGGAATTCAGAAGCGATTTCTCCGGGGTTTGGCCCACGCTCTCAAACCGGTGGTGTTCGTGGGGCAAAAAGGTTTTACCCCATCGTTGGTCGATGCCATAGACGACGCTTTGGTTCACCATGAACTGGTGAAGGTCAAATTTGTCGATTTCAAGGAAAAAGAGAAGAAGCTGGCCCTGGTCGAGAAGATAGAGCAATCGGTTACCTGTGAGATGGTGGGACTTGTCGGCCATATCGCCACCTTTTTTCGTCAGCAAAGCGATCCGGAAAAGAGAAAAATCAACCTTCCTAAACATGCTGACGGCTGATTGCCGTTTGCATTATCTATGATTGGGTTCCGTCTCGCTGACAAACAGCGCTTTTACCGCGCGCTCGTTACCATCCACGGCCGCACGGCCGGTCACCGGATCCATCCACACCTTTTTCATATTGTCCGGGATGTCAAAATAGAGCGTCCGCGACTCGGGTCGGGTGGCTTCCATGAAATCGACCCAGACGGGAAGTGCCGCCCGCGCGCCGGTTTCCTTATTCCCTAATGGTGAAGAATCATCCATGCCCACCCACACCCCGGCTGCCACCGCAGGTGAGAATCCCACGAAAAGTGCATCTTTGAAGTCATTGGTCGTGCCGGTTTTACCGGCGACTGGCAGATTGAGTCGTCGTGCCTGTTTTCCCGTTCCCTCCCCGACCACGCCTTGGAGCATGTCCACCATGATGGCGGCCTCGGTTTCAGTCATCACTGGCCGAATGGCCGGTCTGGCGCGCCACAGGGACACATTTTTTCTGTCAAGAATCTCCGTGATACCATGGGGCGAGATATGGTTGCCGCCGTTGGGAAAGACGGCAAAGGCGGCGGTGATTTCAAGCAGGGTGCTGTTGGTGGCCCCTAAGGCAATGGACAGGTGTGGTGATAGCGGTGAGTCGATGCCCAGCTTATGGGCGAACTGCACCACTGCCGATGGTCCCAGCCTTTCCACCAGTCTGACGGCCGGTATGTTTTTTGATTGGGTCAAGGCTTGACGAAGGGTCATCTCTCCTTTGTATTGTTTTGAAAAATTTTCCGGCTGCCAGTCTTCACCATTGTTTCCTCCCTTGAAGACGACGGGTGCGTCCAGTACAAGGCTGGCCTGGGTGAACCCGCGGGCGATGGCCAATGCGTAAATGACGGGCTTGAATGCCGACCCCGGTTGGCGTCGGGCATCGGTGGCACGATTGAAGGCGCTTTCGGAAAAATGCCTGCCTCCAACCATGGACAGAATTCCGCCGGTCCTGATATCGATGGCCACCAGCGCCCCTTGGGGGCTGGTATCTGGTTTGATTGTAGAACGCATTCTCTGCTGGAGGTGGACCAGGCCGTTTTCCATCGCCGCTTCGGCGGTTTGCTGAAGGCGTTGAGACAGGGTGGTGTGCACCGTCAAACCGCCTTTGTACAGCAAGCTAGGGCCGACGGCCGCCTCCAGTTCCGGTTTGATATACTGCACAAAATAGGGGGCGGACCCAGGGGCCGCTGCACGTGAGGTGTTCAACACCGGTTGGCTGTTTGCCAACTGGTACTGCACGTCGGAAATCAAACCCTTATTCAGCATGAGGCTCAACACCAGGTTCCGCCGCTTTTGCGCCAGATCCGGATTGACCAACGGGGTGTATCTGGACGGTGCCTTGGGAAGGCCCGCGATCAGGGCACACTGGGCAAGGTCCATCTGAGATGCGGGCTTGCCGAAGAACAGCTGTGCCGCCGATTCTACGCCGTATGCGCCACTGCCGAAATAGATTTGGTTCAAATAAAGGGCCAGTATTTCATCCTTGGTGTAGCGCCGTTCCAACTGCACGGCCAGGATGGCCTCTTTGATCTTACGAATAATCGTCTTCTCTTGTGACAAGAACAGCGTTTTGGCCAACTGCTGGGTGATGGTGCTGGCGCCCTCCACAAATTGACCGGCCAGGATATCTTTGATCACGGCTCTGAAAATACCTTTAAGATCAATGCCACT
>JAQYWF010000440.1 GCA_030145105.1 Desulfosarcina sp. | reverse complement strand
TAAATAAAGTTACGATTACGACAATAGTCCGTCTGAAAACGCAGAAGAGAAATGGGACTCAAAATTGATGTTTCTACTGGGTTGGCATTTTAGTAACAAATAGCCACTTTTTGAGTTGACCGCCGGTCAATAATAGAATTTCTGCGGCGGTGATTGAGATTAAGAATCATTACCTGCGATCAGTTATCAGACGAGTAGAAAAAACCAGCAGTTATCGCCGCCAAATAAAAAGGGGGAACTCATGAGAATAAGCGTCCAATCAAATCGATTTGCCATAGCCCTTTTCATAATCGTTAGCATAGCCCTATTTTCGAATGTTCGAGCACAAGCCGCCGATCTGGCCAATGATGAGGAACTGGCCTATAGCATCGGAATTCAGGCCTACATCTACGGCTATCCGATGATGGACCTGTATCGGACTTTATACGAAACCTCACTCGATCCGAAGCGCGGTCACGATCGCACAATTAATGAGTTTTTCTTTTTTCGTCGCCTGGTGACGCACGAGGACGATTGGGTTGTTACGCCCAACGAGGACACGATCTATCACAGAGCCTTTCTTGACCTTCGGTTAGAACCCATCGTGCTCGTGATCCCGGAGATGGGAGAGCGCCATTACTGGTTCCCAATCGGCGACATGCATCACAATTTTGACGGCCATCTCTCGTGGGATACTGTGGGCTCCCGCGGCGGCGCATTTGCCCTCTGCCCGCCGGGGTGGCAGGGTGTCCTGCCAGACGGGGTGGAACGCGTGGATGTGAGCACGCCTATCATCTGGGTGATTGGTCGCTACGCCGTGGACGGGGTGGCTGACATACCTGCCGCGACCGCCCTTCAGGACCAGACGCACCTGATACTGCTGAGCAAGTGGGGTAAGGGGAAAACACCGCAGCCCGAAATCAACGTTTCGGATTACCCTGTGTTCACGCGTAATGATTTGACAGACGCAACGAAGTACTTCACGACGCTAAACGAATTGCTGAGGATGACTCCGCGGAACCTTCATCCGGTCGATATTGCAACGTTCGGTTGGTTCCGGGAGATCAATCTGCATCCTTCGCAGCAGTTCGATATGAAATCTCTTTCGCCTGAATCGCAACGTGGTTTAGAGCGTGCAGCCGCCGAAGGTCATCGCATCATTTCGGAACGGCAGAAGCGCTTCGTGCCGATTGTCAACAACTGGCAGCTTGCCCGGCTCGATCCAGACATGAGTGACGAATTCTTGATATCTGCCGGTGCCGCGATGCTGGGATTACTTTACAACCCCAAGGAGGTCAGCACCTACGATGTGACGTTCTTCGACGGCAACGGGCAGGTACTTGACGGGACCAATAGCTACACCCTTCATCTCGACCCGCCTCCGCCGGTGAATGCCCTCTGGTCGCTGTCGATGTATTCCGGTGAAACGATGCGCTTTATTCAAAGCCCGATCAACCGCTACTCCACTGGAGACCGCACCGAGGGACTTATCTACGGAGAAGACGGGTCCCTGTCTATCACAATGCAGCATGAGGAGCCGACCGACCCGACACAACGCTCCAATTGGCTGCCAGCGCCCAAGGGACCATTCTACCTGGTCCTGCGTCATTACTCCCCGCAGGCGCCCATCATCAATGGTGATTGGCTTCCCAATGCCATTGAAAAGAAGTGATCCGGTGGCTGGACAGCTCGAAGAACTAAAACTAATGATTCGGTAAGGCTTTACCTTTGGTTATGGTTGTTTTAAATCCACCCCTTAAAAGCCTAAGGTGGCATTATTTAAGAGTATCAAAGGAGGATAATATGACACGGTTTTTATTTGTAACAGCCACGGCATTTTTAGTTGTCCCGGTGATTATTGTCTCAACGGTAATCGCTGAAGCTCAGTTGAACTACCAATATCAAACTCGATCGGGTGTGCTGGAATTCAAACCCAACGGATATCCCACCGATGAGACGGTAGTCCAGGTACAGGAGGAAATGGACTATCAGCGGGCGGTACAGGCCTATCTGCAGTTGCTTCCCGCTGTAGGCATCATGCAATGGTACAACGCCCACTTCGAACTCGGCGGTAAAACCGGGGACTGGATCATTTATGACACCGCCGAACTGAAAATGCCCATCCTTACCGCGAATGCCACGACACCCTATATTCTGACTTTTGCGAACCTGATGGACACAGACGGTTTGCTCATGCTGGAAGTTCCACCCGGG
This sequence comes from Desulfosarcina sp., assembly GCA_030145105.1. Lineage (GTDB taxonomy): Bacteria > Desulfobacterota > Desulfobacteria > Desulfobacterales > Desulfosarcinaceae > Desulfosarcina. Next base: position 1,269 of record JAQYWF010000440.1, on the reverse strand, counting down.
CCGACCAGTGGAATGATCAATGACCTGTGGCAGCGTCCCGTTACGGATTTGGGTCAGGCCGGACCCGACAAAGGCAAGGGCGGGAAGTACCTGATCGTCCTGGAGGGAACGCCGGTTCCCGGGAGTCACGGAGCAGATTTTGTTGTCACCGCCCAGACCAACACCCTGCTGTTTGGCACTCGGATCCTCACAACTGAGCCGAAAGAAAGCGAGCGTCTGCTCAATAGTCACAAGATCTATGCCCCGGGGGCTTCAGCAGATAATCGCGTGTTTCAAGCGCCCAACGCGGATTGGGAGGGCTGGCAACCCCGTGGAATGGACTACTGGAGAGTCGTCCACCAGGCGATTCAGATGAATTCCACCAATGAACGCGATATGTACATGATGCAGGGACTCAAAAACGTGGGTATCGAACGCGGCAAACCATTCAATCCGACACTCCAACAGGCAGGCATACTCAAACAGGCTGCCCTGGTCGGTGAAACCATGGCCATGGCCAACAGCTTCAGCAAGCGCAAACCGGTCAAGCACTGGGCGAACGACCCGAGATCGCAGTGGCAGTATGTCCTGTTCATGAGCAACGCTTTGACTCAGATGAATGAGGATTATGGCGAGCTCGATGCCCGTGCTGCATACACCTATGAAGCGATCACAACTTCGGTTGGCATGACCGCTGAGCTCGTCGGCGTAGGCTCAAAGTACCTGGCTTCGTACAAAGACGACAACGGCCAATGGCTGGACGGCGCCAAGACCTATGAGCTGGTCATTCCCAAGGACGTACCCGCAGAGCAGTTCTGGTCGATTGTACTTTATGACAACGATACCCGCTGTATGATCGTAAATGACCAGGGAAAACCTGAGGTCAACAGCCGAATGGATATCGTCACCAACCAAGACGGTTCTGTGATCCTGACCTTTGGTCCGCAGAAACCTTCGACACCCGAGTCCAACTGGATCCAGACCAACCCGAAGAAGGGATTTTTCGTATACATGCGATGGTATTCGCCAACCAAGGAGTTTTTTGATCGTTCCTGGAAAATGGGGAACATAATAGAGAAGTAAGGAGGTATGATAAGATATAGTTTTTAGTACATTCCAATCCATAAATCCGGAGAATTTGCTTTCAAAGGAATCAAAAATTGGAATCCGCATATGGGTATACTCAGAAAGGATGAAATATAATTAACCATGCATATATATTCACCGCATAAACCAAAAGGTGTTTTTCATCGTTTCAAAGACCGGTTCCGTTTCCTAGTGGAACGCTTC
>JAQYWF010000297.1 GCA_030145105.1 Desulfosarcina sp. | reverse complement strand
ACAGGCTCGACATTGAATCTGTTGGTTCACTACGATCCTGGGAAAATTGCCGTAGAAGAAATTATACTGCGAGCAGCGCTCTGTTTATCGGTCGATTATCGGCTAAAACCAATTGTTATAAAAACATCCGAGGCCAGCACCCCGCTAAGCACGCTGTCAATTCTCTCGGGGCTGTCGTTGCTGGTTGCCCACACGCTGTCTATATTTTCAGTGAAGCCGAAACCACTTTCCGCCCTTAACGTTATTTGTGGGTTGGGTACCACAGCAGCTGTTTCAGAGCATATCTTCTTGGATTTGAAAGATAAAGGTCGCTTTCATCCGGAAGTTTTGTCAATCGGCTACCTTCTGAGCTCGTTTCTGCGTGGAAAAGTTTTGAAAGGCGCGACTACTGCCTGGATTATGACATTCGCACGCCATCTTTTGGAACCTCCGGCCAAGGTATTGAAACTGGAAGCTGAGGCTACAGACCCTTCATGTGATACTCAGCAATGTGAATACGAAGCCAAGATTTCAAAGAAATTGACGACCCAGGGCGGCACCATAGGCGTACTTTCTCACCTTCCCAACCTATTACTTGGTATGTATACCGATATGCAGCTAACCGCCGAGGATCGAATATTCAAGGAGATTCAAAAACTGTCGCATGAACATAATGATGTATTGGAAGGGCTGGAACATTTACAACGGGGGATTCGCTTACAAGTTGAATCCTAATACGATTTCGATGATGGATTGAGAAAGAGATACCAAACAGGAGGAAAGAATGGCAATTACTTCGCAGCATGTTACCGGGTTTGTGGCAGGCTTGGGTGTTTCGGCTTTGACGTTTTATCTTTACAAAAAAAACCAGGCCACCGTGAATCAGTTCTTGAGTGACCATGGCATTCAGGTTTCATCGCTCATGGAACACGACCCGCAGTCCATGTCAATAAAAGAGTTGATCAAGGCCAAAGAAGATTTGGAAGACATTATTGCGGAAAAAGAATATGAAGAAAGCCAGGCCGCCAAGAAGAAGCCCTCGAAAGCATGAAACATCGATTCTCAAGGAGTCCTGAAACTGAGGCGGATACAAGGACATGGTGATTCTTATTCCGGTGACTACATACCAATTTGCGTCAAGATCCAGTTGTGCAATCTGAATCCGCTAATGTCCTCTGGATAAATTACCCAGTTGGATTTGTGGCTTGTTTGCAGTTATTAGCTATGACTGGGCAACGATCATAAAGGTTGACCCTCAACTTTTTAAGAACCTCCATCTATTAATTTTAAATTGTGGCTATCTTTGCTTGTCGAGTGGATTGTTCCACCGACTTGGTTGGTAGGCTATAAAAGTGTAAAACGCTTAAATACAATGGTTACCAGAACGAACCTTGAGAAATGCCTGACAGGTGGTATCTGCTATCTATTTGTAATTTAAATGTTTATCCACAACACACAACATGTCGTGGCTTCCCAGTTCACCTGTTGACCAAGCAAAAAATGCATATTTGTACTCTAAGCTAAAGGCCCTTGTCAGCGGAAGCAGCAACAGCCGCTTCGCTCCGTTGGTGCCTCGGCAACCAGCCGGGTGAGAAAGCGGGTAGGCCCGGATGCCCTAATTACGGGAGGGGTATGCACGGTCGGCAATATCGCTTTGGAAGGCACCTCCGGATTCGGCGGTGATGATCTACCACGACCGCGTATCATAGTCATCGCATATATCGGCCATAGCATTTTTTCTAAAGACTTTCCCCCCACGTTTATTATGGTCAGCGAGGATGACGGCATCGTTCACGTGCCGACGGTGGATCGAGGAGTTGAAAACCTGAGAAACGACGGTATATACCTTTTCGGCAATTGAGCCCTGATCCAAACCAATTGGCAATGCATCATGCCGATAACGTGAATGGGGGTGTTTGAAGGTGTGCGTCAGTGTTGAAGGATCTTCGACAGAAATAGTTGGGCGCGGTCGCTGCGCGGCGTCCCGAAGAAGTCATCTGTATTGGCGTCCTCGACGATTTCGCCCTCATCCATGAAAATTACCCGGTCGGCCACGCGTCGTGCGAATCCCATTTCGTGGGTCACCACCATCATGGTCATGCCGTCGTCGCGGGCCAGTTCCTGCATCACTTCCAGCACTTCGTTGATCATTTCAGGATCGAGCGCGGAGGTGGGCTCATCGAACAGCATGGCGAACGGATCCATGGCCAGCGCGCGGGCGATGGCCACACGCTGTTGCTGACCGCCCGAAAGTTCGGAAGAATACTTGAAGCCCAAACCTTCGAGCCCGACGCGGTCAAGCAGCGTGTTGGTACGGTCCTGGGCCTCCGACTGAGAGCGACCCAGCACCTTGAGCTGCGAGAGACAGATGTTCTGCATCGCCGTCATGTGTGGGAATAACTCAAAGTTTTGGAACACCATACCAATGTGGGACCGCAACTCCGGCAGGTTGGTATCCTTTGCGCCGACGGAAACGTCGTTCACAGTGATCGTGCCTTTCTGGAACGGCTCCAGGCCGTTGACGCACTTGATCAGCGTGCTCTTGCCCGAGCCCGACGGCCCGCAAACGACGATGACTTCGCCCTTCGCCACGCTCATCGAAATGTTCTTCAAGACGTGGAAGTCGTCGAACCACTTGTTGACATTTTGAATATCAATCATCGGTGCATCTTTTGCTGAAGGTGTTTGACATAAAGCGACCCGAAATAGCACATCACAAGGTAGACGAAGGCCGCGAAGACATAGAGTTCGATCAGACGCGAGTCACGCTGCGCCACGTTTACAGCCGAGGTCATGAAGTCGGCCAAGCCGACCACGAAAACCAGCGAGGTGTCCTGGAACAAAATAATCGTCTGCGTCAGCAGGATCGGCAGCATGTTGCGGAACGCCTGCGGCAGCACGATGTAGCGCATGGTCTGCGAATAGCGCAGGCCCAGCGCGTAACCGGCCCACGCCTGCCCGCGCGAAATGCTAAGGATACCCGAGCGCATGATCTCACAGTAGTAGGCCGCTTCGAACAGAACGAAGCCGATCAGCGCGGATTGAAAAGCGTCCACTTGCTGCTGAACCACGACCGGCACCAGGAAATAAAACCAGAAGATCACGAGCAGCAGTGGCAGGGAACGGAAGAAGTTGACCCAGACCGCGCCGATCCACTGAAACAGCTTGATACCCGAGAGCCGCATGAGGGCCAGAATGGTGCCGAGAACGATACTGCCGAAGGCCGAGAGGCCGGTCAGCAGAAGGCTGAGTTGCATGCCTTCCCAAAGATACGGCAGGTTGCGCCCAATTACGCCGAAATCAAAAGCAGCCAGCATCACGTTTTCCCCTGCACGCCGTACCCGGGAATGCGGGCTTTGGCTTCGACGCGGTCCGTAATGAACACCACGATCATGGTGATTACCAGATAGATCAGCGTCGCGGCTGTGAACGCCTCGAATCCCTGGAAGGTATAATTTTCGATCTGGCGCGCTTGATAGAGCACCTCGGCGACGCCAATGGTCAGCGCGAGCGAGGAATTCTTGAAGATGGTCAGGAATTCCGATGTCATCGGCGGCACAATGATCCGATAGCCCACCGGGATCAGCAGGTAGCGGTACACCTGCTTCGTGGTCAGTCCCATGGCGTAACCGGCCATGCTCTGGCCGCGCGGGATCGATTCGATGCCGGCGCGAACCTGCTCGGCGACACGCGACGCGGTGTAGGTGCCCAGGCATAGAATGGCGCTGGTGGCTTCGGGAAACGGCATGTCCCGCTTCATCCAACGACCAAGATCCTCACCAACGAGCTCCGGCAGTACGTAGAACCAGATGAACATCTGCACCAGCAAAGGAACATTGCGGAATAGCTCCACGTAGGCCATACCGAACAGGCGAAGGGGTTTGCTGGGCAAGGTTCGGATGACGCCGATCAGCGAACCGAGGGAAAACGCGATGATCCACCCCAGCGCGGAGACCAGCAGGGTCCAGCCGAGTCCGGACACCAGCCAATCGAAATAGGGCACTTCGATAAGGATGGCCCAATTCCAGTTGTAATTCATGAATGGCTTTCAGGTCGTAGACCATATGTCGCACGGACGCCGCCCCGTGGGCGGCGTCCGTGCGTGATGCGCTTACTTGGGAAACGCTTGAACCGCGAAGTTCGTTTCCAACGTGTCGCCCATGGGAACCATAAGGGCCTGGCTGCCAGGGATGTTGCTCATAAACCACTTGTTGTAGATGTCCTTGATTTCGTCCGAGCGGAACAGGCCGGCGAGCGTGCGGTTGACGACCAGGCGTATGGCCGAATCGTCGCGCGGCAGCATCAGGGCATAGGGGTCGAACGACAGGAACCGGCCGACGACTTCGTAGTCAGCCGGGTTTTTGGATTTCGCGATCAGGCCGAACAGCAGGATGTGGTCGGTGGAATATGCGTCGACGCGGTCGGTTTCCAGCGCCAAAAGCCCTTCGGCGTGATCCTTCACACTGAGGACCTTGACGTTCTTGATGCCGAGCTTTTCGATGCTTTCCTTGATCGCGCGTTCGTTGGTGGTGCCCTGCGCCAAAGCGATCGCCTTTCCGGCCAGATCTTCGACTTCCTTGATGCCGGAGCCCTTTTTAGTAAGGATTTTGGTGCCGGTGATGAAGGTCGTGTAGGCGTAGTCGACCTGCTGCTGACGGGTCAGGTTGTTGGTGGTCGAGCCGCATTCGATATTGATGTTGCCGTTGGCGATGAGCGGAATGCGGGTTTGCGGCGTGACCGGAACGAGCTTGACCTTGAGATCCATGCCGAGTTCCGCCTCAATGGCTTCCACGGCCTTCATGCAAAGATCCATGGAATAGCCGATCGGCTTGCCTTCCGGGCCGATGTAGGCGAACGGCACCGACGATTCGCGGTGACCGAGGACGATGGTGCCGGTTTCCTTGATTTTGGCCAACGTGCCGTAAAAGTCGGCAGCATTGGCGTTCGTGGCAGCGAACATGGCCGCGGCCGCGCCCAGAATCATAAGCTTCTTGAACATTCTGATACCCCCTTTTGCCTTGTTGCTCTGGAAGGGATAGCGCACTAGGAAATCGCTTTTCGAAACCATCCTCATCTCCCCCCCCGAATTGTGCCCTGCCGATTTATATGCCCACCATAGTAGTACCGGCCTGAATCGGCCGAAAAGATAATAGCAGAGTACCGACTGCGGGCAGCCGGTGTCAAGTCGAAATTCCGGGGCACGGGACGGAAGCCGGCAGTTTTCAGGGTAGCTACGGACGTCCATGAACAAATAACTTTCTTGCGTCCATTAACTGCCGGGTATGAAGGAACATCGCCTTGTTGATCGCTGTCAGAACAGACCATGTGGCCAGGCCTAAATTCGGTGGCACCCTGGGTTTATCGGTCCCTCTCATTAACAATTTCTGGGAAATGGCCTTCCTTGCAGACCAGTCCATGAATTGGCTCATTAAATGTAACGGCAAATCAGGCAAGATCCCGGCGAACAATCTTACCATTTACCTTCATCATACTATCAAAATTAAACAATGAAAACTCAATCATAATTGGCTGACCAACGGCTACCTTCCTATTGGTTCGAACGGACAAGCCACCAGCACCGATGTTTTTGATTACATCACGAAATGTTCCTTCCAGCACCTTATATTTTCCAATAATGTATGAGGCATTGCGGGGATGTTTTCGTCGGTTATCTTCCATTTATTTTCTCCCGCAGCTTCCCTGACCACTTGAACGTCACTACCCGTCTTGCTGGCAAAATCGCATCTAACTTGCAGTTTCCGCCCAATCATTTATATTTCAGCATTCCCCCATTAAATATGGTGAAAGGAATCGATTGCATCTGAATCATGAGATAGACGCGACATAGGACAAGGATCGCGAACCTTGACATAACTGCTATATCCCACCGCTGCTGAGTTTCTAGAGGATCTTGTTTTTCCGTCTATCGCGATCAACACTCTCATTTTTTTTCAAGCCGCAAATGACAATTTTGTAGAAAATTGACTATCTGTTATGAGCGGAGGGATGGCACGGCCGGGACGTGTGGCAAGCTATGCCAAGTTTCGATTGGGTTCGTTTTTATGAGATAGCCAGAACATATTCAGTTTTTATAAGGCTATTATGGCTGCAATAATTTTTCTCTATTGCCGGCTTCTCATTTTATCCGACATAAATCAGGTTTCGAATGCTGGTGGCCTTTTCATCAAATCGTAAAAATGGTATTAATTGCCTGTCCCAAGGATCCATCGTCCTTGTACAATCTGAAAAGTTGGAATGCCTGCATTGCCATTCGAACTTCACCCAAAAATAACAGCCAATCATGGAAAAGTCAGCAGAAAATCCTGAGATAAAAAGTCTGAAAAATACGATTGTCAACCTGAATCAAGAGATCTCCCGCCTTAGCCAAAAGAACGAAATCCTAACGGTAGAGAAAAAGATTCTTGATGAGATCTTGGACAACCTACCGGGTACCTTCTACATCTGGGACGAACGGCCTCAATTGATTCGCTGGAACCGCAAGCACGAAGAGATCACCGAGTATTCCGGTGATGAATACCCTGACATGCTT
>JAQYWF010000276.1 GCA_030145105.1 Desulfosarcina sp. | reverse complement strand
GCAATGGCGTTATTCCAGAGCCGGTGTTGCCAGTCCCATCCCGCATACCATTTTTGGGTGTAAGACACATTCACCGATTCCAGGTTCAATCCCATGTCCTTGTGGTTCCAATGAGTTTACGCCTGCGGACATCCAAAACAAAAAAACCCATTCTTGCCTTGTATCATTTCCTTCGACGTGACGATTTGTTCCTGTTCGCATGGCATAGCAAAAATTACGAGAACAGCTTGCCGCCATAATGATCCGTGTAATTTTCAATCTCTTTGGCGAAATGTTCCAAGAATCGGTCCATTCGATTTCCTTTGGTTTGCAGGACCTTTTCAGTGATACCTGCTGCGGTGTCATACGCCTTATTAAATTCATCATCGGCCAGACCGCTGATCTCCTTTGCCTCTTCTTTGGTGATGTGCCCGGCATGGGCAAAAACGGAGGACAATACTACACTGAGATGCTTCACTTTTTCTTTGGCCATGATCATCCTTCCTTTGTTGGTTAGACTGCCATTTATATTGGGTGAAACACATGACCCATCAATAGCGCATCGAAGGATAGTTAACATCCCTCCAAAAGGGGGAGAAACGGGGGATATCCGCACCGCCGTTCCGCCTTATTGTATACTATTCAGGACCGCTGGAACCGACCATCGGTGCGTTTCAAGAAAGACAGGAAGTCAGTTTTTCTCTATTGCCTTACACGCTGCCCTTTATGGCTTTGCCCGGGAAGACGTCATTGCGCACTTCGGATCCCCGGACGACAACGGTGCCGTTGACGACCACATAGGGGATACCTGAGGAAGGCAGCCCACCGTCAGCCATGGTCGAGTTATCTGTTACCGTGTCGGCATCGAAAATAGTGATATCGGCATCAGCACCTTCCTGAATACGGCCCTTATGAGCCATTTGCGTTACTCCGTTATCTTCAAGGAATTTAGCGATCATGTAGGTCATCTTCGAGACCGCGAGGGGAAGCGGAATATCAATCTTCTTCTCCCTTACCAGGTGAAGCAGGCGGGCATGTGCTCCGGCTCCGCGAGGGTGGCCGTTGACCGCGTCGTACGGGGTATCCCAATCCGTTGCGGCTGCACCACCATCGCGCATCGAATATGGGAAGGCATCACTGCCGAGCACGGTGTTCGGATGCGCAAGCGCCTGGTAGACGGTTTCCTCCGTGGCGTTATAGAACATGATCGACGTGCTTGGTGCCGTCTTTACCAACTCTTCGTAGCGCTCCTTGGTCAACGGTGTGACGGTGGCGGTTTCGATGATGTCTTTGTAATCGCGGCCCATGTTCTTCTGATAGTTATCCGGATGGAGATAATCAGCGGCCACGATCGAGCCCCCAAAATTGTACGGATAGACTTCTGCCAGGACCTGGATCCCCTTTTCCCGGGCATTGTCGATAAGCTCGAGCGCAGCCGGCGTGTCGGCCAGGGCCTGGGCGGTCATGTGCTGGATGACCAGTCCGCCGCCATACACTTCCTGGGGCGCCATCATTTCGAGAAACCCGAGGAGACCGCTTGCCGGGGGCATCTGGCTGGAGTATCGCCCGTGAAGAAACACCGCCTGTCCGTACTTGCCGGCCAGTTTCTGGCAGACCAGGGACTCTGCCTGCGTACATCCGTTCACCATGTAGCCGGGGCAGTGACCGATCCCGACAGAGCCCTGTTGAAGACCCTTTTCCAGAAGGCCCTCGATCTGTTCGACCTCTTCCGGGGTCGGCACCTGCGTTGACCATTTCATGGTAAAGCCGGTCTCTACCGGAGCGCCAATCAGGTCGTAAACCCAGTCACCCGAGTATTTCGTTTTGAGCTTCGGGTTGAACACGTGCTCGCGAGCCGCGATGCTTCCCACTGAAGCCCCATAGTTGGTCTGGCTCTTCCCCTCAAGTCCGGCATACCACTCATCCACAGGATACACCCCTGCCTCGAGTTCCATGGGCGTGGTTACCCCGTCACGAAGGGCCAGTTTTTGTCCGAAAGGCACATCTGTATTGTGGTGATGCATGTCGATAAAGCCCGGCGCGACGACGTGACCGAAGGCGTCGATGGTCTCTTTGCCATTGATGGCCTGCTCGGTGACGGCGGCAATCCTGCCGTCCTTGATACCGACGTTGCGCACGGCGTCTAAACGGGTTTCCGGGTCAATGACCCGACCGCCGGTGATGACCAGGTCGTATGATTCGTTTTGATGGGTCATTTTAGCCCTCCTTTTTTTGTTGAAAGGTTCTGGGAGATACTCCCCCGGAGTAATGGCGTGCTGGAGTATCGGGTAAAACAGCAATTCATTGCTCCGGTACCCGATTCTTTATTTCGGTGTGGTGATCGGGCACCGAACAGGCTTGCCCGGGAAGACATCCTTAAGCACCTGGGAGTCTTTGACCACAATGGTGCCGTTGACCACCACGTAAGGGATTCCAGTTGTTGGCAGGGCATTCTTGCCTTTTTCAAGAGATGAGTTGTCCCGAACTGTTTCCGGATCAAAAATTACGATATCAGCATCCGCACCTTCTTTTATGCGACCCTTATTTGCCATCTGAGCCACCCCGTTTGTTGCGAGGAAATCGGCGTACTGGTAACTCATCTTGCTGATGGCCGTCATCAGGGGCATCAACTTCTTCTCGCGGCTCATCCTCAGCACCCTGCCATGCGTACCGGCCGTACGCGGGTGGGAATTCGCCTGTTCGTAGGGCGTGTCCCAGTCGGTCAACAGCTTCCCTTCTGCGTCGACAAAGGGAAACGCATCACTGCCTATCAGGACACTGGGATGGGCCACAGCCTTTTCCACGTCTTCTTCCTGGGCATTCATAAACATCGCAGCTGAATATGGATTGCTTTTGACCGTTGCTTCGTAGGTCTCCTTGGTATAGTGCTCACCGGTGGCTGCGTCGATGATATCGCTGTAGGTGCGTCCCATATTCTTCTGATAGTTATCGGGCTTGAGGTAGTCGGCAGAGATACCGGTTCCCGATTCCCCATAGTTGTAGGGATAGACCTCCAAGACGACCGGCACACCGTTGGCGGCCAGCGCATCGGCATATTCGATCGCCGTGTCGGTCAGGTTGAGCGCCTGTGCGGTAAAGTGGGCAATGACGACCCCGCCGCCGAAGGCACCCGCCGAAGCGATGGCCTCCTGGAATGCCAAAAGGCCTGATGTCGGGGCCATCTGACTCGAAAATCGGCCATGAACATGGGAGAACCGCCCGTACTTTCCCGCCAGTTTCTGGGAGCCGATCATCTCCTTTGAGGAAAAACCGTTTACCATGTACCCCGGGCAGATCCCTACGCCGAGACCGCCCTCTTGCAGCCCCGTTTCAATCAGTTTCATAATGCTCTCGGTCTCCGCATCATTGGGAACGCGTGTATAGGTGTCGGCGGTGACCTTTATTCCTGCCATCATGTCATAGACGATATTTGCCGATCGCGACTTCTTCAGATAGTCCGGGTCAAAAGTGGCGGTTCGGGCGCCAGCAGACGAGACCGAGGCGCCGTAGTTCGTCTGGGACTTTCCCTCCAGATCGGCATACCAACGGTCTACCGGCATGGCACCCGCCTCGAGGTCCATTGTGGTGGTAACACCATCCCGGAGCGCAATTTTCTGCGCCAGTGGAATATCGACCGTGTGAATGTGCCCATCGATAAAGCCCGGCGCCACCACGTGGCCGGAGGCGTCGATGGTTTCCTTCCCCTGAATCGGCTGCTCTGTGATGATGTCGATCGTGCCGCCCTTGACGCCGACGTTGCGCACGGCGTCCAGTTCGGTCTCCGGGTCCATGACCCGGCCGCCGGTGATGACCAAGTCGTATGATTCTTGTTGTTTTGTCATTTTAGATTTCCATTTATGTTAAATGGTTCCGGGTTATACTCCATCCTCAACCTATGAAAAGGTCTCGTCTCTCTACCAATTGGTACTTTCGTCAGCCCTTTTAAAACCCGAAGCTGTAAAAGTCGCTCATCCGATCCTCCACATGATTCGTTCCGGCAATCGGCCCCACGTCACCCAGATACCAGCGCACACTGATCTCCGGCTTCGAAAGGTCGGTCGTCGTGTTGATCAGTGTTCTTTCCTTTGGACCCGCCTCGGCCAGTTCATCATCTGCAAATGCACAGTGAATGGCGTCCGTAAGTACCGTCACATCTTCTTTTTTAAAGGGAGGTGTGAGCGCGTCATACGTGTCCCGCAAGATGCACTGACGCGTGAAGGTGTTATGTTCGTGAGTCATATCAAATTCCGGATACGTGGACGGATTCGGGAACTTCGTGTTGGGGTGATTGGTCACAAACAGCGGCTCATTGGCTTCACGGTCGGCGAAGACATAGGCCTGTGAATGCTGGTCGATCTCAAATACGGTGGCGTTACCACTTCTGTCCGCGATCAGCATGTGGCCGCGCATGATAGTCTGTATGATGCGATTGTTAAGGATTGCCTTTTTGGCCTCTTCCACTGTGGCACACGTGTCCAGCAGGAACGTGAATAACTGGGTCAGAGGGATCCCGGATACATCCTGGCCACCGGCGGAACCGATTTCGTCGCCGACACCCCAGGGATCGTGCATGGCCGTGATGTAGAGACCTTTTTCGTTGATCGCGTCGATCCAGGGACAGAGCAATTCCTGGCCACCCACGTGGATGCTCCTGAAACCCCCTTTCGGTCGCGTTTCCAAGACTATGCCGCGTGACCAGGCATTATGCGCACCTTCCGGCGGTTTCCTGCCGAGAAGCCCGCTCCACAACGGCATTGCCATGAGATCAAAGTTTCTGGAAACATAGGTGGCGCCGGCTTTGGTCTTCTCAATGGGAAGAACGGCTCCGGAGCAGGTGTTCGCCCCCAGGTCCGCGCCTCTTGCTTCGTCATACCAATCGAACGGCAAGACAGTCGCATCGAATACGACGTCATCTTCCGGCAGGCCATAGGCTCTCCGGACACCCTTGCTTCTTTCCAGCATCTGCGGCCAATTCGTTGCCATATACTCACGGCGCGCTTCGGCATAAATGGGGTGATCATAAACGCACAGCTTGCAGCCGTACTTGCTCTTGGCGAGAGTGCCAAGATCGAAGCCGATTTCCTCGTAGGTACCTTCGACGATGATGTGACGGGGCTTGCTGTAATCGCCCTCCTTGAAAGGATAAATGGGTTCGTTTTTTAGGATAGCCATTGTCTTTTCCTCCTTCGTTTAAGATTCGTACGTTTCAGATGTCCGAAGCCTATCCGACTGCACTCGTAATGGCCTGTCCCGGATACACCTTCAACACTTCCGAATCCTTGACGACGATGGTTCCATTGACAATTACATAAGGAATGCCGGTGGAAGGCAGCGCCATTTTGCCTGCTTCAGGGGCTGCATTGTCGGTAACGGTATCCGGGTTAAAAATGGTGATGTCCGCATTGGCGCCGGGTTTCAGCCTCCCCAACTGCTTCATGGCCGGCACAAAGTCCTCAAGCCAACTGGCCGTGAGATAGGTCATCTTTGAGATAGCTGTCATGAGCGGCATGTAGTTCTTCTCGCGCACAAGGCGTAATGTCTTTGCAAAACACCCAGCGCCGCGTGGATGGGCGACACCTTTTTCCGGCGCATCGTCCCATTCAAGGGCCTTTCCGTTCACATCGGCAAAACCCATCGCGTCCGAACCGACAATGACGTCCTCACGCTGCATGGCTGCGTCCACATCCTCCATCCGCATGTGGTGCATCAACATGAATCCACCCGGATCTTCTTTTCGATACTTGGCCAGGAGTTCTTTGGTCATTCTCTCACCGGTCTTGACGTACAGGATATCCGAGTAATCCATTCCGATGGCCTCCTGGAAGCCTTCTCCCAGATAGTCGGCCCCGATGACCGAAGACCCGAAATCGTAGGGATAGGCTTCTGCCAACACGTTCAGTCCTCTCTTTTGTGCCGCATCGACAAGAGCGAGTGCTTCTTTGGTGCGGTGCAGGGAGGTGCTGTGAATATGCTGGATCAGGAGCGGCACATCGTAGGTATACGAAAGCGCAATGACCTCCAGAATCCCCATAATACCGCTGGGCTGTATGTTCGACATGTACCGCACATGGGTCGCAATAAAGGAGTTGTAACGTTTGGCCAAAGCGAATACGGCTTCCAGTTCAGCACTGGTGCATTTGTTGAAGTATCCAACAGGAACACCAATGCCGACAGCGCCCTGCTTCAATCCTTCTTCGATATTGGCCATAATTTTTTCGATGTCCTTTGGATCATCCGTATTTTTTTCATGCCACTGAGATCCGTCGGCGACACAGGCATTCATGGCTCCGGTATAAAGACCGAGGCCCTTTGGGTCGACGCCGTCCAGCGCGGCCATACGGGCCCAGACATGCCCTATGGACACCGCATAATTGGCCTGGGCCTTGCCCGCTCTTTCATTGTAAAAGACGTCAACAGGGTAGGCACCGGCCTCGATTTCCAGCGGAGCGGTTACGCCATCACACAGTTTTGTCTTAATGTCGAAGGGGCTCTGACCATGGGCATGCAGATCGATAAAACCCGGTGCCACCACGTGATCCGTGGCGTCGATGGTTTCCTTGCCCTGAATCGACTGATCTGTGATAACACTGATTTTACCGCCTGCGACACCGACGTTGCGAACGGCATCAAGGCCGCTCTCGGGATCCATGACTCTTCCGTTAAGAATGACAAGGTCATACGATTCGTTCTGATTTTTCATTGTTGATCTCCTTATAGGGTTAGAAGGTTCAAAGTTCAGCGGTTCAATGGTTCAAGGCCAGCCCGTCTCAGGCGGGTTCAGTGTTTAGTAAAACGTTTCTACCCGGCGACCCTGAACGGGGAATCTTGAACCAGGAACCTATGTTTACACCATTACCCCGTCTCCACCTTCGTGGTCAGCCATTCGGGAACGGACAGCTGCCAGTGGATGGCGGCGGCGCGAATTCCAAAAATGAACAGGCAGCAGCAAACCGCACTGATGAACCGATATTGCGGAAGGATATACAG
>JAQYWF010000101.1 GCA_030145105.1 Desulfosarcina sp. | reverse complement strand
TCCGAGTAGTGTACGATGGTGGGTGCCGCGTCGAATTTCTCCTTGCCGCCGCACAGCAACAAGGCCATTTCGTAGGTGTCTTTGATGCTGTTGGTGTCCTTGCAGCAGAAAACCAGGGGCTTTTCGCAGTTTTCGAACACCTTGCGGGCGATGACCCGGTCGGCGATGTCGGCGGGCACGTCATCGGCCATGCCGATGGTCATGCACCACTGGAAGTTGGGCAGGGCGTCACACAGGGCGGCGGTGGCGGTGACGTTGTCACTGACGAAACGCGAGCGTTCGTGGGTGGTGGGGTCCATGTAGTCGACACAGTCCAGGCTGGGGCCAAAAAAGCTCTTGTCCCTTTCCAGAAATACGGTGCGCTCGCCGGTGCGCTTGGCCAAAACAATGCGGGAGGGGGCTTTGCGGATGGCATCTTCCACCAACCATCCGGGAATCTTGACCCTGTCGCCGTTGACCCGTGCGCCTGCTCCAGCAAGAAGTTCCAAGGCTTTCGGGTGCGTAATTTTGATGCCCGTACGCTCGAGCACATCTAGTGTGGACATATGAATCTGTGCAATCTGTGCGTCGTTGATGACCTGAAGACGGGGTTTGAAGTAGAGTTCATCGGTGGTCATTCCCATGATTGGTCTCCTCTCTTATAGCAGTTTGCTTATTTAGGGCCACTATCGATCAGCTAGGGCTGACGCTGATTCCGCAACTTATGTGCCATCGCGTTCGCATGGATCGTAAAACAGCCAACACTTCTGATATTGTTTCCATAATAGACCTGATCAAGCCGTGTTGGTAAATTAGAAAAGTGAAAAAAATTTTCTTTTGGGGCATAAAAATAAAAAAAATTTGCAGCTGTAAAAATGTTTGACGTTAGCGTTTGAAGGAACAGGGTTTATTTGGAAACGTCTTCATTACTCTTGATGCAGGCAACACCAATGCCGTCTCTCGGCCATCAGGCCTTTGAAACGTCTTGACCGGCCTAATCAAAGGCGGTAATCTTTTTATATTTCGATCGTTTTCCCTTCACGCCGGATTGATAAGACGCAACTCCACAATATCCGGCAACACGGGTGTCAGTGCAGAATTTATGCATGTAGGCATTAACCGCCAATTCAAAGCGATTGACTCGGTATCCGCAACCACCCACAGGAGATGACTTAATGACAACAGCCCACTGGCCCACCAAAAACTGGCCCGACGGTGTACCCCACGAAATCGACGAATACGACCAACCCCTGTATCAGTTGTTGGACGACGCGGCACGGGACTACCCGAACCAGACCTACACCATTTTCAACGATGCATCCCGCACCTTCGCCCAGGTCAAGGATACGGCTGACAGGATCGCCGCATTTCTACATGCAACGGGCATCAAAAAGGGCGACCGCGTGGCCATTTTCCTGCCCAACCTGCCGCACTACCCGGCCATCTTCTTCGGCATCCTCAAGGCCGGTGCGGTTTGTGTGACCTGCAACCCCTTGTACACCCATGCAGAACTCAATTACCAACTCAAGGATGCCGGTGCCGAGGTGCTGTTTTGCATGGACCATCCCCAATTTTATCCCACCGCCGAAAAGGCCATCCAGGGCACCGATGTGAAATCGGTGGTGGTCTGCAACGTCAAATCTTACCTGCCCTGGCTTAAGGGTTTCCTGGGCGGCCTGCTGGGCAAGATCCCCCATGCCGGGCGCCACGCCTCCGGGCATCTCATGTTCGACGACGTGGTGGCCAGTGCCCAATCCGCTCCGCCGGCGCCGGCTATCGATCCATCCAACGACCTGGCGCTGATCATCTACACCGGCGGAACCACCGGGGTGCCCAAAGGCGCGGCCTTGACGCACGCCAATTTCGTTTATAATCTCAAGGCGCTGGATGTCTGGGCGCGATTGGACTACGGCGAAGGCGGGCCGATAGAGGGGATCCGCAGGGGTGGTTATCACTGCTACCTGGGCGTGTTGCCCTGGTATCACAGCTTTGGCATGACCTGCGCCATGCTCTCCGCCTGCTTATCGGGAAGCCGCCTGATCTGCGTGCCGGACCCGCGTGCCGGTAACCCGCCGTTTACTGAAGTCCTCAAACTGGTACAGAAGCACAGGCCGACCCTGATGCCGGCGGTGCCGACAATTTTCGTGGCCTTTGCCAACCATACTCTGCTGGAGCAATTTGACCTGAATTCCCTGATGGGCTGTTTTTCCGGTGGGGCACCGCTGCCCCCGGAAGTGTGCAAACAGTTCGAAGAGAAGTCTGGTGCGGTGATCTTCGAGGGATACGGGTTGAGCGAAACCGCCCCTGTGGCATCGGCCAATCCGACCTTTAGAGACAAACGTAAAATCGGGTCCATCGGATTTCCCATGCCCGGCACCGACATCAAGATACTGGACGCTGAAACCAGTCAGACGGAAATGCCGCGAGACGAAGACGGCGAGGTGGCCATCTGCGGTCCCCAGGTCATGGAGGGCTACTGGAACAAACCGGATGAAACGGCCGAGGTGTTCCGGGAGATCGACGGTCGTCGTTTTTTTCTCACCGGAGACATTGGCCACGTGGACGATGAGGGCTACGTGGTCATCACGGACAGAAAGAAAGACATGATTCTGGTGGGAGGTTTCAACGTTTATCCCCGGGAAGTGGAAGACATCCTCTTCACCCACTCCAAGGTGGCCCTGGCGGCCGTCGTGGGGGTGCCGGATGCCAAGAGTGGCGAGGCGGTCAAGGCCTTCATTCAACTCAAACCCGGTGAGACGTGCACCGAAGCGGAGATCCGCGAATTCTGCAAGTCGAACATGGCCGGCTACAAACGGCCCAAGGCCATCGCATTTCGTGATTCCATACCGGTGTCGAATGTGGGTAAAGTACTGCGCCGCGTGCTGAGGGACGAAGCGCGGGGAAATACACCCGGATGACATCGGAAGAAGCCGGTTTTTATGCACTCCGGTCATTTCGGTCAAGGCAGGAAGGGGCAATTTGTGAGAAAACGAGCTTTTCAGGCGACGGGAATTCTAATGCTGGTATGCCTCATTATCACCGGCTGCAGTGGACTACATGAACGCGCGACGGTTAAGGACCATGGGAACCAGACCAGAAATGTCATCCTGATCGTCGGTGACGGAATGGGGCCGGAACAGCTCGGGTTGCTTCTTTCATACGCCAGGCAGGCACCCGATACAGTAATCGGAGAGAGAAGAACCGCCTTTGACAGAATCATGGACGAGGGGGGCGTTATGGGGATTTCGCTGACCTACCCCAGTGGTGTTCTCGTTACGGATTCCGCTGCGTCCGGTACACAACTGGCAACCGGTAAGTTTGCCGGATCGGAGATGATCGGGGCGGACAAGGACGGCAATCCGGTGGAAACGATCCTCGAAAAAGCCATCAAAACGGGCAAGTCCACCGGGCTGGTGTCCGATACGCGTCTGACCCATGCGACACCCGCCGCTTTTGCCGCCCATCAGGCTCACCGGGATATGGAAAACGATATCGCCGTGGATATGTTGAATGTCGGCCCGGATGTCATGCTTTCGGGAGGATTGCGCCACTGGATCCCCCAAGAGACAAATGATAAGGACTCCGCCGTCTACCAAAAGCTTGAGCAGTTGACCCAGGGGGCCGTCAAAATCAAATCCAAACGCACAGACAGCCGGAATTTGCTGGAAGAGGCCCGGGAAAAGGGATATGCGCTGGCCTTTAACCGAGCCCAGATGGATGCGGCCCAAGGAAAACTCCTGGGCCTTTTTGCCTACTCGGCGATGCCGGATGGCATCACCGTGACCCACAGCCAGGACAGCCCCGACCGAACCATTCCCACATTAAAAGAGATGTCTGCCAAGGCGCTGCAGGTACTTACTGAAAATGACAAGGGGTTTTTCCTGATGATCGAGGCCGGCATGATCGACTGGGCTGCCCACAACAACGACACCGGTTTGATGCTGCATGAGCTGTTGAGGCTCAACGAAACTGTCGATTATGTCTTGGACTGGGCCAGCGACCGGGAAGACAGCCTGGTTATCGTGACGGCCGACCATACCACCGGTGGTTTCGGAATCAGTTATAGCGCCAACGACCTTCCGGTGGGCAGGCAACTGCCCGGTATCCTGTTTAAGGGACGTGAATTCAAACCTAACTATAACTTCGGCAATCCCGCGGTTCTGGATAAGATATACAGCCAGAAAATGAGCTATTACGAACTCTTTCGGGGCCAATTCGACCGCCTGCCCAAGGATCAGCAGACGCCGGCCAGGTTGGCGGAACTGGTCAATCAATATACGGCATTCGCCATCAGCGAAGCGCAGGCCGCCGCCATCCTGGCAACCGAGGAGAATCCGTATTACACCGAAGGGCACAGCTCGCTGGGGGACAAGGTGGTCCCCAAAATGGGTCCCACCGGCGCCTTTTTTGTGTATCAGACCGATGACAACCGGCAAAATTTGTTGGCCAGAGAGGTGGCAGCTGACCAAATGGTGGTTTGGAATACCGGCTCGCACACGGCTACGCCTGTGCTCGTTTTCGCCAAGGGCTCACCCGAGGCGATGGCGCCATTCGGCAATGTGCTACACCACACACAACTGGGCCGCTACGCCATTGAAGCCGTCATGAACCAGTGATTCCGGTACACCGTTTTGCAGCATCCGATCCAATCAAACAGGGTGGTGATGAAACACCCCCCAGCCTCCGGATGTTGAGGTCGCCGGTGTGGTGCCGGTCGTCAATGCGCCTGGGTCGTCGATGATCCCGTTTTGGATGCCGTCCGCATCGGTCAGCGGATCCCCGTCTGTCAGTGTGAGGGTAATTTAATCGTCGCCGAACGTGAATAGGAACCGGCATTGTGGTCCAGGTGGTAATCATAGGGCCACAATACATCTTGGTCATCAGATTTGCTGGATTGGTCCGGCGGCCCGACGAATTTTTGAGGAACGACCACCCGGAACGGTCCTTCGCCATCCACCCGTACAAGGGTCGATCAGTTGTTGTTCCCGTTGCCGTACAGGTCGTCCAGCACCTTTTTCAGGTAGCTGCCTTTGGCTTTAAGCAGCTTGGAGCCACGGGTGATTTTACACAGGCTGATCTTGTGCTCAGCGGCGATTTTGCGCTGGGTCTTGCCTTCGTAGAGGTCTTTGAGCAGTTGCCAGCGGAGCGTGAGGGTGTCGATTTCGCTGGGCGTGAAAATCTCGCGGAACAGCACTTCCATTTGATTGCAGTCCTCGGTCTGGGCGAAAAGGTCAATCAGTTCCCGGGTGGCGGTTTTCATGGAGATAGCCCTTTTGATGCGGCAGGATGCCGTCGGGTTCATGCGTGTTTTATTCAAACGCCCCGGCAGGGAGGTGTTGCCCAATTGTTTCCTGCCGCGACCACAGGGGAAAAAGAGCTTGATTTTGACCGCCCTCCTATATACTTAAAAGGCGGTTAAAAGCGTTTCTGTATGACAGAACATAGAAAAAATCCTGTGGAAAGGAAAGGAAAAAGTTTATGAAAAAGCTCTGCTGTGCCTTGACCGCCCTGCTCGCGATCACTGCGATGATCCATGCTGCACCGGCTGCTGCGTCAGATCCGATCCTTATCGGCATATCTAAAATTGTTGCCCACCCGGCCCTTGACGCCATTGAAAAGGGAGTCCAGGAAGTGGTGAAAACCCAGTACCCCGATGCGCGGTTCGACCCACAGAATGCCAACGGTGAAATGTCGACCGCTTCGTCCATCGCCCAGAAGTTCAAGTCCGAGAATGTGACCCTGGCCGTGGGCATCGCCACGCCGACTGCCCAGGCGCTGGTCAATGCACTCCGGGACCGCCCGGTGATCTATAGTGCAGTCACCGATCCGGTGGCTGCGGGGTTGATCGGGTCAACGGAAAAAGGCGAGAAAAATGTGACCGGCATTTCCGACATGACCCCGGTGAAAGCCCAGATCGAACTGCTCAATCGGATCAAGCCCATCAAGACGCTTGGGCACGTTTACGCCAGCAGCGAGGCCAATGCCGTCAGCCTGGCCACCATCGCCCGACAGGTGTGCAAGGAGATGGGCATCGAGTTAGTAGAAACGACCGTATCCAATTCCGCGGAGGTCAAGCAAGCTGTTCAGGCCATCGCCGGCCGGGTGGACGGCATCTACATCTCCAACGACAACACCGTGGTGTCAGCTCTGGCCGCCGTGTCCAGCGTGGCCAAAAAGTACAAAATCCCGGTGATGTCTGCCGATCCCAGCAGCGCCGAAACGACCCCGGTGCTGGCCGCCTGGGGTTTCGACTACTACAAGATGGGCAAGGCCACCGGCCGTCTGGTGGTCCGTGTCCTCAAGGGAGAAAAGCCCGAAACCATCCCCACCATTTTCATGACCGATGCGTCGGATGTGGATCTGTTGATCAACCTGGACGTGGCCGACGAACTGGGTTTGACCTTCCCGGAAGATGTCATCGCCAATGCCAATACGATCATCGAGGATGGGAAGCTGATCAAAAAATAAAGACTGATCCATCATGCTTGAAGGAATTTTTGTCGAAGGGCTGATTTACGCGATCATGGCCTTAGGGGTGTTTTTCTCCTTCCGTATTCTCGATTTCCCTGACCTGACCGTGGACGGCAGCTTTCCCATGGGCGCGGTGATTATGGCCATCTCGCTGACCGGTGGGATGCACCCGCTGACCGGATTGCTCCTGGCTTTTTGCGGCGGTGTGCTGGCCGGATTCGTTACCGCGGCCATCCACAATCGGCTCAAGGTACCCCACCTGCTGGCCGGCATTCTGACCATGACCATGCTCTACTCGGTCAACATCCGCATCATGGGCAACCGGGCCAACCTGCCCCTTTTACGCGTGGATACGATCATCACCCACGTCACCGCGGCTACCCAGGGCCTGATTCCGGCTGATTGGGCATCGCTGATCTTTTTCGTCCTGGTCATCCTGGCCATCAAGTTTGCCCTGGACGTGTTCTTCCATACGGACATGGGACTGGTGTTCGGCGCCTTGGGCAACAACGAGCAGATGGTCAAGGTCCAAGGGGTGAACCCGGCCACCCTCAAGCTCATCGGTGTGGGCCTGTCAAACGGTCTGGTGGCCCTGTCCGGTGCCTTCGCCGCCCAATACCAGGGCTTTGCCGACGTGAACCTGGGGCAGGGGATCGTGGTCTCCGGGCTGGCATCGGTGATGTTGGGCGAGTTCATCATCAAGTCCAACCGCATCGGCCTGCTCACCCTGCGGGTGATCCTGGGTGCGATCCTGTTCAAGGCCATCATGTACCTGGGCAGATATTACGGCTACTACATCAACATGACCCCCAACGATCTCAAGCTGATCGCCGGTGTCCTGATCATTGCCTCCTTGGCCGTGACCAATTACCGCCGCATTCGCGGGAAGGCAGGAACCGCCGCATGATCCGCCTCCAGAACCTCAACTGCACCTTTCACGCGGACACCCCCAACGCCAAGACGGTGATTCGGGACCTGAACCTGACCGTGGGCGCCGGTGAATTCGTCACCATCATCGGCAGCAACGGCGCCGGCAAAACCACCCTGTTCAACCTGATTTCCGGCAACCTGTTGCCCACATTCGGCAAGGTCTTCATCAACGGGGAAGATGTCACCGACCACCCGGAGTACAAGCGGGCCACAACCATGGGCCGGATTTTCCAGGATCCGCTTGCGGGCACCGCCTCCAACATGACCCTGGAGGACAATATGATGATCACCTACAAAAAGGGGTTCAAATGGCCGGTTATCAGCCTCAACCGCAAAATACGGACCTATTTCAAAAGCCAGCTGGTAAACTTGAAGATGGGTCTGGATTCGCGGATGAAAGAGAACATCAATACCCTGTCCGGCGGCCAGCGCCAGGCATTGACCCTGTTGATGATGGTACTCTCCAATCCGGATATCGCGCTGCTGGACGAGCACACCGCGGCCCTGGACCCGAGCAACGCGGCCATCGTGATGGACTTGACCACCCGCTTTATTTCCGAACACCGCCTGACCACCATGATGATCACGCACAACATGAATCATGCCATTGCTTACGGAAGCCGGCTGCTCATGATGGATGCCGGTGAAATTGTCATCGACGTCTCCGGTGCAGAGAAAGCCAAGCTCACCGTGCCTAAACTGCTGGAAATGTTTTCCAACGTCCGCCGCCAGGCATTCGAGAACGACGAGGTGCTGTTGTCGGCGGGATGACCGGTGACGGAGATCAGAGGGCGGGCGATTAAATTTGCTTTAAGACCAGTGGCGTATCAGCAACCCTCTTATCTGATGGCAGCAGAGGATTATACCCAATGACTGAATGGAAGCTACCCGACGCCTGTGATTTCGATGGGCGCGCCGTGCGATACGGGGTGAGCGGCGATGGACCGCCGGTAGTTGTGGTTCACGGCACACCCTGGTCATCTTTCAATTTTCGACACATCATTAAAGCCTTGTCTCAAGCTTTCACTGTCCACTACTATGATTTAATCGGTTACGGCCAGTCGGATAAATCACTTGGTGATGTTTCACTGGGAATTCAGAACCAGGTGTTGGATCGTCTTCTGGATCACTGGCAGCTTGACAACCCATCAATCATTGGTCATGATTTCGGCGGTGCGACGGTTCTTCGAACGCACCTGATCAATGGACGCGATTTCGACAAGATCGTACTCATCGATCCGGTGGCGGTCGCTCCGTGGGGCTCGTCTTTCTTTCAGCATGTCCGTGCGCATGAAGCCGCTTTTGCCGGTGTTCCAGACTATATTCATGAAGCGATTGTCCGCGCGTATGTCAAGACAGCGGCCTTCAAACCCATCGATGAGGCTGCCCTGGAATCAATCGTCCGGCCGTGGACCGAGCCATACGGAAAAGGGGCTTTTTACCGGCAGATGGCACAGGCGAATTCAGCTTATACGGATGAGGTGCAACCCTTGTACGCCCGGATCTCCAGGCCGGTTTTGATCCTTTGGGGCCGCGAGGACACATGGATACCCTTGGAACGCGGCGAGGCGTTGCGCGATATGATCCCGGGCTCGTCTTTGCATGTAGTTCCGGATGCCGGGCATTTAGTGATCGAAGAGCAGCCCGATCAGCTTATGAAAAAGATTCATCCTTTTATTCATACTGAATTCAGTCAATTTTAGTGCGCCACGTTACATGCACCCAAACTGAGCTATCTCAATAGCATACAACCAGGCAGGCCGTTGAGAACCTTGGCGTTACAAGGGTCCTGTTTGGAACTGACGGGCCCTATGGCCTCCATGGAGATGATGACCTGTTTGATTACTCCTTTCTCAAAAGAAGAATTGAAGGATTGTTTCCGGATAAAGAGATCCAAAAAAATTCTTGGAGAAAATTTTTTGGAACTCACCATTACTTGATTGCAGGATTACCCATGTAACGCATACCGGCGGCCATGACATTGCTTCTACGATCGATAGGTTCTGATCATTCATGTGAATCATTTCGACGGGATTCAATACGAATGGCTGTATTTAAAATTTTGATGAGGTATCAGGCAGCCAACGCCCGAGCTATCTCCAAAGCCTTATCCCCAGATACGATCACATCCGATTAGACTGGAGCTTATAGGAGATCCGGAAATTAGAATACAGATATCTTTGATTTGGTTTTTACTGAAATTATGTCGAATCAAAATCAAAACAGCTCTCCAACGTGATCTGTAAAATTTGCCCGATCGGAAAAGCTATGATATATCAAACTCGATCAAGCCGATGATTATCTCAATATATCCCCACCAGGTTAATACTTGGTTTTCAGGCATCATTTTAGAGCATATTAAAGCTCATTATGGACAATCGAACTATCCAAATCTTGTGGATTAAAAGCCTATCTGACATTGACGTTAAAATAATCAGGGAGTCACCATGACAACATATGTTAAGTATTTTTTTATTTTGTTAATCATTTGTTTGTTTTCATTTTCTTCTTTGAACGCTGCTGACAACAAAATCGAGCTATCAAAGGGACAGCGGATGTATGTGCCTGTCTATTCACATATCTATAGCGGCAACAAAGAGGTGGAATTCCTATTGACGGTGACATTGAGCATTAGAAACATTGACCCTATGCATCTAATCGAAATAGCTCTGGTCGATTATTACGAGACACAAGGAAAATTATTAAAAAAGTACATCGATACACCAGTAACATTGAAACCTTTAGAATCTTTACGTTATATCATACCACAGAAAGATAAAAGCGGAGGATCTGGGGCCAATTTTATTGTTGAATGGCATTCTGATAAACCTGTTAACCGGCCCATCATTGAATCGATAATGATAGGTACGCAATCGACCCAAGGAATATCTTTTACCTCTCGTGGTCGAGAAATTTTAGACTCTAAGTAATCAAGAGGGTCGAGCAATTGAATATACACTGACAGGGAGACCACAAAGCAGCTCAACGTTGTCCCTGTTTCCCATCAGTGCATGCAGGACACTAATCAAGATGTCTCCAACGAGTCACCGGATTTGGCAAGATCCACGTAATCGAGATGATCTCAATACATCTGTAATTTTTTGCCAAAAGGCGAGTCTCAACATGTTGTGTTCTCTTTATTTTTCCTATTTGATAAATTACTGCATCGCCTCGGAACCTAAAACCAACCTGGTCTAACCACCCATCACAGTCCTTTTAGTTCATTGCATAACTATTTCCCAAACTGAGCGTTTCAATTTTTACAGATACCATCATTGGTTTGTATGCTTTGCTTTTGTGGTTTGCCGATCTTAAAAATTTGAAACCCGTTGGGATTGCCGATCTCACCGCATAACCGGCGTCAGCCGACACCCCGCATAGTCAACTATAGCGGAATGCCAGCTTCCTTGGTTCTGGGAGCAAGCTCGACAATCACTCAATTTGGGTATCTCTTATACGTTGACATTAAGTATTTAAATGATCAAATTCAGAATAACCACGATGTGGTATAGGGATTCATCTTTACGCCATTCTATTTTTCAGGGAAATATCGATCTGTTAAACTCTCCATGAAAGTTTCAATGTGAAGGAGGCAATATATGGCTAAATACAGGACCAATTTACCCCAACTAAATGGTGGTAAATTTATCACCGATGGGGGGCTTGAAACCACTCTCGTTTTTCACGAAGGCCATGATCTGCCGGAATTTGCAGCTTTTAATCTGTTGAAAAACGATGGCGGATATGAAATTTTTGAGAAATATTATTCTACTTACGCCGCCATCGCTATAGATCATAATATAGGTTTAATTCTGGAGAGTTTCACCTGGCGTGCCAGTTCAATTTGGGGTGAAAAACTTGGCTATTCCAAGAAAGATTTGGCGGATGTGAACCGCAAAGCTATTGAACTGCTCCATGATGTACGAAATGAATACGAAAACGAAAAAACTAAGATGGTGATCGGTGGTTGTATTGGTCCTCGGGGAGATGGTTACAATCCAGATAATCTGATGAGCGCGGAAGAGGCACAACGCTATCATACGATTCAAATAGAAACTTTCAGCAATACACAGGCTGACTTTGTATCAGCTTCTACAATGAATAATGCTGAAGAGGCGATTGGACTTACACGTGCAGCTAAAGCAGCAGGCATGCCGGTGGTTATCTCCTTTACAGTTGAAACGGACGGAAAGTTACCATCTGGTCAGGCCATTAAGGAAGCCATTGAAAAAGTAGATAAAGCGACTAATAATACTCCAGCTTATTATATGGTTAACTGTGCTCATCCTACTCATTTTGAGGGTGCGTTGGCTTCGGGCGAATCTTGGGTACAAAGAATTTTTGGGATTAGGGCAAATGCTTCAACCAAGAGTCATGCTGAACTTGATGAGGCCGAGAAACTTTATGATGGCAACCCTGTAGAGCTTGGCCGCAAATACAAAGAACTTACAGACAGGCTGCATCATTTAAACGTGCTTGGTGGCTGCTGCGGAACAGATCACCGCCACATCGAAGAAATTTGTAAGGCATGGATTGGGAATTAAAATCCATATATTCCATCTTTTTGGGAGAGCTCCAACATCTTGTGGCGTCACCTATCAATCCGAAAGCTGAAATCCCTCCAACGCATCCACGGTCCGGAGGGGAATTGAAAGGCTGTGCTTTTGTGGTATCAGCGGTAACTTGCTTAATTTAAGTATTTGACAAGTTGCCATCAGCAACCTACCTTTTCAGAGACCTTAATAGTAACCCGTATTAATGATTG
The DNA here is from genome assembly GCA_030145105.1 of Desulfosarcina sp. Lineage (GTDB taxonomy): Bacteria > Desulfobacterota > Desulfobacteria > Desulfobacterales > Desulfosarcinaceae > Desulfosarcina. The sequence goes on along the minus strand of JAQYWF010000101.1, from coordinate 1,955 downwards.
ATTTAATAATTATGATAAAGATCAGCATATTATAATAAAATGGAGGTAGTTATGAGCAAAAATGAAATGCCTCATGAAGGACATGATAAACATCTGTGTGCCCTGCACGAAGGTGGATTGTTAAAGGATAATTTTGAAGCGTGGAAAAAATTGGTTTCCAATGGTCAACATGTTTGTGGCGGTTGTGGAAGGGTTGCACACAGCTCTGAGAATCTTTGTGATCCTCAAAACCTTTAATACCGCCAATTCAAAGAAGACCCCGCCATATTCAGCGGGGTCATTCAATTTTGCTGGTGCTCTCCAACTGATCTTCAAATTTTGCCCGATTGGAAAAGCTATGATATCTTAAATCTGATCAAGCCACTCTCAAACATCACCACTTCAGGCCACCTTCTTCAAGCAACGTAATCCATGTAGGTAAAGCGCTTCATCATCGAACGGACTATGAACAGTTCTGCCTGCCGAAATCGAGGGCAACATAAATCAGGGCATCCCCTTGAGGATCGTCGATGTAGGCTGCCAAATCCGATCCGTCGGTGTCTTGGTCATCGTTGAAGTCGGCTTCGCAGGGTTGCGGGTAGTCGTACGATCAGCCGACAGTTGGGTCGTCAGGGTATACCGGCCAACCGCAAACGGGTTCAGCGATTGATGCGCATAATGGGTATCGAATCGGTGTATCCCAAGCCACGAACCAGCCGCCCCCATCCGCAGCACAAGGTTTATCCGTATCTGCTCAGGGGAACCCCGCAAGGAGGTGTTATCTCACCGCTTCTTGCCAACCTGTTCTTACATTATGCATTTGACAGGTGGATGGCGACAAACTTTCCCAAACTACCTTTTTGCAGATACGCAGACGACGCATTGATTCACTGTCGCAGCCTCAAACAGGCCAATTACCTGCGGAAGAGGCTTTCGAGCCGATTAAAAGAGTGTGGCTTGGAACTGCATCCCGTTAAAACCAAGGTGGTTTATTGCAAAGACATCCACCGAGAGCAGGAATAGTTGAACGACTCTGGTGGACCCTCAAGCACCAGTACATCTACTTGCATGCATTCGATACCGGCAAGGCACTGCGTCACGGCCTGGGCCGGTGGATTGGTTATTACAATTACGAACGGGGTCACTCGGCCCTTGACGACAGAACCCCAGATGAGGTTTATTACAGTCTGCCTCATCCGTTTGCCAAGGCTGCCTGATGCCTTATTTTCTCTTTTTAAAAGCTTTCGGCTTGTAGCTTATCCGACCCGTCAGGCTGTCGATGGGGTCCACCTACATCTGCAAAATTTGCCGAATCAGAAAAGCTATGATATCTTTAATTTAATCGAACCGATGATGATCTCAATACATCTGCGATTTTGGGATTTAAAGTGAACCGCAATATGCGGAATATACCTAATTAAAACCCAACCAGTCGTAACACGATTAGGCCCACAAATAGGGGAGAACAGATGAAAGCATCAAATTTTATCGTTATTTTGGGTTCTATTTTCATCATCGCAACAAGTGCTGTATACGGGCAAGACGTCAGTAACTCTGATCTTGCCAAGCAAGCCCAAAATCCGATTGCCAATTTGATCAGTTTGCCGCTGCAAAACAACACCAATTTCGGCATTGGACCTGACGATGAAACGCAAAATATCTTGAATGTCCAGCCGGTCTGGCCATTTTCGATCAATGATAACTGGAATCTGATTACACGTACAATTCTGCCAGTCGTTTCTCAGCCGAATATCCTGACCGGTGGTGAGGGCCAAATCAATGGCTTGGGTGATACCACATTTACAGGTTTTTTTTCACCCAAAGACTCCGGCAAGCTGACTTGGGGCGTAGGACCGGTATTCCTCATTCCGACTGCAACGGATGATGCACTGGGGTCGGATAAGTGGGGAGCTGGCGCTTCTGCAGTCTTTCTGGCTATGCCTGGTAAGTGGGTTGTTGGATCATTGTTCAGCAAC
>JAQYWF010000124.1 GCA_030145105.1 Desulfosarcina sp. | reverse complement strand
CGGTGTAGTATTCGGTGATGATGACGATCACGACGGTCAGAATCAGCCCGATCAGGGTGCAGTAGTAGATGTTCATGGCGCTGATGCCGGGGACGTCAGCCATGAATTTCGTACAGGCAAAGTAGAACGCCACTGCCGCCATGATGGCGGCCCCGAACATGCCTTTGTAAAGCGCGCCCATGATGTAGCCGCCGCTCCCCAGACGAACAAAGAAGATGGCGATCATGGAGGCGAAAATGGAGATGGCGCCGAGAATCAGCGGGAACTCCGTAGCCATTTGCACTTTGGGAAACAGCAGGTGGCCGATAAGCATGGCGGCCACGGCGGTGACGGCATAGGTCTCGAACAGGTCGGCGGCCATACCGGCACAGTCACCCACGTTGTCGCCCACGTTGTCGGCGATGGTGGCGGGGTTTCTGGGGTCGTCCTCGGGAATCCCGGCTTCGACCTTGCCAACCAGGTCGGCGCCCACGTCGGCACCCTTGGTGAAGATACCCCCGCCCAGACGGGCGAAGATGGATATCAGGCTGCCGCCGAAACCGAGGGCGACCAGGGCCATGACGTCGTGGGTGGCGGTGTAGTAACCGGCCACGGAAGTCAGGGCCAGCCCGGCAACGATCATACCGGTGACGCTGCCGCCCTTGAAGGCCATGGAAAGGCCGGCAGCCATACCCTTTTTGGCCGCTTCAGCCGTACGCACGTTGGCCAGCACGGAGACACGCATACCGATATAACCGGCCATGAACGAGGCGACGGCACCCAGCAAAAAGCCGAAAGCCATCTTTGCGCCCATGGTGAAAAAGATAACGGCAAAAATGATGATGCCGGCAATGCCCATGCTCTTCAGCTGCCGGTTCAGGTAGGCGATGGCACCTTCCTGGATGGCGCTGGCGATTTCCTGCATTTTCTCGTCTCCGGCGGGCGCGCCCTTGACGATACCTGCGAGGATAATCGCAAAGAGAACACCAAGAACACCGACCAACGTACAAACGAGCGGTATGTTGTTCATTACAACGTCCATTCTTTCCTCCATTCAGTGTTTAGCGTGAAATCAAGGTTTGCGGTTAAACCGATTCATAGCATCCTTTGTTCCCTCACAAAGGATTGCTGCAGCAGCCTCGATGGCCCGTGACAGAAAAGGTTCCAGAATTGTTCGTTGATTGGCATCGAATTTCTCCAGAACGTAATCCACCACCCCAATGTCGCCGTCAGGCCGCCCGACGCCCATTCGCACCCTCACGAACTCGTCGGTCCCCAGGGCGTCAATCAGAGACCTCAGTCCATTGTGTCCTCCATCCCCCCCTTTCTCTTTGATTTTCAATCTTTCATAAGCAAGGTCAATGTCATCGTGGATGACGACCATATCCTCGCATTGAATCCCGTGGGTTCGGACGATGTTGCTCACCGGGTCGCCGGACAGATTCATATACGCCATCGGCTTGGCAGCCAGCACCTGTACGCCGGCGATATCCCCTTCGGCAATCTCTGCATTGGTCCGGCTGCGGCAGGCAGTCAACCCGTATTTGCGTACCAGCCGGTCTACGGCCATAAACCCGATATTGTGGCGGGTCGCCGCATACGCCGAGCCCGGATTGCCGAGCCCGACGATCAAATGGTGTCTGATTTCAGCCTTCATGGGGATGGCAATCTGCAGATAGACATGGCAGGCCACCCGTCATCAAGGTCACTCGGCCGCAGGTTCCTCAGCAGCCTCTTCACCTTCTTCACCTTCTTCTTCGCCTTCCTCTTCTTCACCCTCCACTTCCTCCTCTTCCTCGGCCGTCGGGCTGAGGATGGTCAAAATGGTGAAGTTGACGTCGGCGGGAATCTCGACGGTATCCTCCAGCGGGAGGTCTTCAACGTGAAACGAATCACCAATTTCAAGGGCCGTGATATCGATGGTGATGTTCTCGGGAATCTGATCGGGCAGGCAGAATACTTCCAGTTCACGGCGAATGATCTGCAGCGTGCCGCCCACCTCCACGCCGGCGCTTTTACCGGTGGTGACCACGGGGACCATGACTTTGATCTTTTGGTCCATGCTCACTTCATAAAGGTCCAGGTGAAGCACGGTTCGGGAAACAGGATGCTTCTGCATCTCTTTGATCATGACCTTGCGGACAGAATCGACGCCATCGATTTCCAGTTTCAACAGTTTCTGGGCCACGGCACCGGACTTAAAAATGGGCTCCAAATCCGACCGGTCGATGGCCAGTTTGATGGGGTCGGTTTTCGGGCCGTATAAAATGGCGGGAATTTTGCCGTCCCGCCGAAGAACTCTTGAAGGCCCGTTACCCACGGCCTCCCGTTGACTGGCTTTCAAATTCATTATTTCCAACGATCTTATCCTCCTTAAAGAATATTACACGAACAGGGACGTTACCGAATCCCCGGTGTAGCTTCTGATGATGGCTTCCCCCACCAGGTTGGAGATGGAAAGCACTTTAATTTTACTGCAGGCAGCCGCCTTTTCGTTCAGCGGAATGGTATCCGTGCAGACGACGCTCGTAATGGGTGAGGCATTGATTCGTTCCACGGCTGGCCCGGACAGCACCGCATGAGCGCAACAGGCATGTACTTCCCTTGCCCCCCTTTCTATGAGCGCATTTACAGCCTCGGTGAGGGTCCCGGCGGTATCGATCATGTCATCTTGGATGACGACCGTTTTGTTGGCCACGTCACCGATGACGGCCATGGCTTTGGCTTTGTTGGGTGCCGACCGCCGTTTGTCCACGATGGCCAGCCCGGCGTTGAGCCGTTTGGCAAAGGCACGCGCCCGCTCCACGCCGCCGGCATCGGGTGATACGATGACCAGGCCTTCATTGAAGTTGGATTTGATGTAATCCAAGAGCACCGGTGCCGCGTAGAGGTTATCCACGGGGATGTTGAAAAAACCCTGAATCTGTCCGGCATGCAGGTCCATGGTGATCACACGGGTGGCCCCGGCCGTGGTCAGTAAATCAGCGATGAGTTTGGCGCTGATGGGCACCCGGGGGGCCACTTTTTTGTCCTGGCGGGCATATCCGTAATAGGGGACCACGGCGGTGATCCGACGGGCCGAGGCACGTTTCAGCGCATCCACCATGAGGAGCAGTTCAACCAGGTTGTCGTTGACCGGGTGGCAGGTCGATTGAATGATAAAAACGTCTTTGGTCCGCACGTTCTCATCAATCTCGATCTGAATTTCACCGTCACTGAACCGCTCGACGACGGCACCGCACAGGGGCATCCCCAAGTATTCAACAATCTTGCGTGCCAGATCCGGATTGGAATTGCCTGTAAAAACACAGAACTTTTGTTTTTTCGTTGTCACTTTCTGAACGCCACTCCTGATGATGAGATTGGCTGGGGCGGGAGGACTCGAACCTCCGAATGCAGGAACCAAAATCCTGTGTCTTACCACTTGACGACGCCCCAGCAGAAAAATGCCGGTGTCCTGAGTTCGGACTTCGGCAACAACCGACACTTAGATCAAAAGATCCGCGACATAAAGCGTCCAGTTATTGTTTTGCTGATTGTCACACAAGGCAGTACAAACTGAATTGGCTCGTTCGGGGTCCGCAAACAACCCGAACACCGCTGATCCACTGCCGGACATCATGGCCCCGGCCGCTCCATGTGCCAACAGCAGGCGCTTTATTGCTCTGATGACCGGAAACGCTCGTTCGGTGACCGGTTCCAAATCGTTGACCAGATGCTCATCGACGTTGAAAAATCGGCCATCAAAGTGGAATTTACTAAGTTTTTTTTCGTCTTTTGTCAATCTTAAATTCAGATTTTTGTAGACCCATGCGGTAGATACCACCTCGTTGGGATAGACCAGCAACGCCGTCCATGGCGTCAGGTGCGCAATAGGTTCGAGCCGGTCACCGATTCCTGTGGCCAGCGCCGGCCCACCCAGGATAAAAAAGGGAACATCAGCACCGAGGCGCGTGCCCAACGCCATGAGTGCCTGCATGGAAAGGGGTTTCCCGAAATAGTCGTTCAAGGCCACCAGGACGGCAGCGGCATCGCTGCTGCCACCGCCAAGCCCGGCACCCACTGGAATTTTTTTATCGATATGGATGGTCAGACCGGATACCGGCGGCGTGTTGCCCGCGAAGACGGTCTCCAGAAATAGATATGCCGAACGGGCCGCCAGGTTGGATGCATCTTGCGGGACGCCGGGATGGTCACAGACGACGACCACCCCTTTCTTGCCAGTGCTCAGGGTCAAGGTGTCATACAGGGCCAACGGGCACATGAGGGTATGCAGGTCATGATAGCCGTCGGGACGTTTGCCGGTGATGCGGAGAAACAGGTTGATCTTCGCCGGCGCTTTTACGTGAAGCGATTCCATATCTGGTGATAGCCGTGTTTGGCTACGCCTTCTCTTTCACGTATTGGATCCGCAGGTCGTAAAGAATATTCTTGAGCATCCCCGCCTCATCGACGTCCAGGTTTCCCCGTGTCTTTTCTTCGAGCATGGAAAGGATGTCGATGGTCTGTTTGGCCAGCGGCAGATTCTTGGTTTTCTCACCGGTCATCGGGTCCTCAATCATTCCCAGCTGAACGAGAGCCGATGAATTGAGCGAAAAGATGAAAGTGGCAAAATTGAGGGTTGGCAGAGACGTCGAAGCGGATTTGGGTTGGTCAACCGGATCTGCTTTGCCGGTATTTTCCTGCTTTTCGTCTGTCATGGGAAACACTCCTTGGGTGATAGAAACTGCTAAAATTCAAGCGGCGTGACGGTCTTGACCAGAGAAAGATACCGCATTTCCTCCACCACATCCTCTGGGATGGGGGTATCGGTAGTCAGAAAAATGATATTGCGATCCCCCTCCTCCTCCTGTCCCACCTGCATTCTGCCGATATTGATGTTGTGTCTGCCCAGGGTGGTGCCGATTTCACCGATGGAGCCAGGCTTGTCGATGTTCTGAATCAACGCCATGTGGCCGTGGGGTATCATCTCCAGCCGGAACTTGTCGATCTTGACAATCCGCGGGTCCTTTTTTCCGAAGATCGTGCCGGACACCACGCTTTCCATCTCGGTGGTAATCGCCCGGACCGTAATCTGGTTGACATAATAATCCGACTCGGCACTGCTGGTTTCAGTCACCTTGATGCCACGCTGTTGAGCCATGACATGGGCATTGACAAAATTCACATCATCCTTGACCACCGGTGTCAGAATACCCTTGAGCACTGCCGTTGACACGGGAGAGAGATCCAGCTCTTTGAAATCACCATGAAACTCGACGATCACCTCCTTGATGGGACCGTGGACCAGCTGAGCCTGAAGGCATCCCATCCGATCGGCCAGGGTGAGGTAGGGGCCGATTTTTTCCAGCACTTCACCGGTCACCGAGGGCATGTTTACCGCATTGGCCACCGTGCCGGCAGTCAGAAAATCGATGATCTGCCGGGCGATGGCCACGGCCACATTGGTCTGGGCTTCACGGGTGGAGGCCCCCAGGTGGGGCGTACAGATCACCCGATCATGGGTGATGAGAGGGGACTGCCCGGGCGGCTCAGTCTCGAAAACATCCAGCGCCGCGCCGTTCACTTTGCCGGAAACGATGGCATTGTAAAGGTCGCTTTCAACGACGATTCCGCCCCGTGCACAGTTGATTACCATCACACCGGGTTTCATTTTGTCGAATGCGTTCTTGTCGACCAGGCCGACGGTATTTTTAAGCTTCGGCACATGCACGGATATATAGTCGGCCCGCTGGTACAAGGTGTCCAGGTCCACACTCTCGAACCCCGCCTTTTGAATCTGGTCGGGGGTGACATAGGGGTCGTGGATAATCACGTTCATCTTCAGCCCACGGGCCCGGTCCGCCACGATGGCGCCGATCTTGCCGTATCCGATAACACCCAGCACCTTGTTGAAGATCTCCCGGCCCTGAAGTTTTTTCTTCTCCCACCGGCCGCTCCTCAGGGAGGCAGTTCCCGTGGGAATGTTGCGGGTCAGGGCCAGCATCATAGCGATCGCGTGCTCTGCCGTCGTTACCACGTTGCCCGTGGGGGTATTCATCACCACCACCCCTCGACGGGTGGCTGCCGGAATATCCACATTGTCTAAACCAATGCCCGCCCGGCCCACCACCTTAAGCCGGGGGGCCACCTGCAACAGATCCTCAGTCACCTTGGTGGAACTCCGAATCACCAGGGCGTCGTAATCGGCAATAATCGTCTTGAGCGCCTCCGGCGGCAGGCCGGTCTTCACATCCACATGAATACCCGGAGCCTCCTGAAACATGCGGATTCCATCTTCACCCAGATTGTCACTGACCAGCACCTTCATTCGTGCATCCTTGTTTTGTGGTTAATGATTCGTCCACACCCGTTTGGGCCATGGTGAATGGCCTGGGAAACGGACCCGAAACCCTGCGAAAACCTATCCGCTCTTTTCAACGGATTTTGCTAATCGTTGCGATGGACATGATGGAACAAATGGCAAGCGGCCGGTTGCTGGAGGCGCATATTAGTTAAAACCGATTGAACATTCAACCCATATTTTGACAATCCGGCAGACCGCCCACCAAGCTTATCAGCACCAGGGTTCCACGGCAGCCTGCTCGTTTTTTAAAATCGGCCGCCAGGTAACGGTGTAATGCATATCCGCATCCTGGTATCGGGGGGTAAATACAGCCACGTAGCGTGCACCGGGAAGGTCGGGGAATGCCTCGACCCACAACACGTCATCCACATTGAGGTCGAAATCGCTGCAGATCCGCTTTCCGATGCTCTCGGCACAGCTGGTCTTGAAAATGCCGCCCTCCATGCGAAAGGCCAACACGGCATAGGGACGGATGTGAGAATGCATGGCGTCGCCGGATGAAAAATCGACGATCTTCACCCGCCAGCTGCAGGCATGGGCCGTGCTCACCCCTGGATCCTCTTTTCGTTCCAGCATGTAGGTGCCGTCGAAGACAATCATCCCCCCCCTTTATTAACCTATGGCGAGTCAGGTACCACTCTAAAGAATCAGGCGGCTGACGGCAAACCTTTTTTCACCCCAGGCCACTAAATTCCCGGCGTGCTGCAGGAGTATTATAAGAATCCCGAAGCCACGGCCGCCGCCATCGTGAACGGCTGGCTGCTCACCGGTGATGAGGCCCGGCAGGACGAGGATGGCTTCATCTGGCTGGTGGACCGAAAGAAAAATGTGATCATCACCGGCGGGGGAAATATCTACCCGGTAAAAATCGCTGAACGAATGCTAAAATGATTCTAATGCTTCCGGTAGGCATCTTGAATATCGGCTGATAGGCGTTGAACACCTCGCGTCGTTTAAGCTTGAAGGTCTGGGTGAGCCCATATCATGGGATACGCCACGCAGGGCAGCCATTTGATATCCTCTTCGATGGTGGCCGGGGAACCGGTGGATCCCCGCCCAGCCGCATGAGTAAGTGCAGCTCGGCCGTCTGGCCGCATGAATGCGCCCAGGGAAGAAAAGCGAGAGCATCATTGACCGTGGAATACCGGCTCACGCTTTTCCATGAAGGCGGTGACGGCTTCCATCAAATCCTCGGAAGGCAGGGCCGCGGCATTCTTCTGGGCCACGTAGGACAGCCCGGCATAGACACCGTTGTCCCGGCTGAAGTTAATCACGTCCTTGACGCCTTGAACGGTGAGCGGTGCCATACCGGCAATCTCTTTCGCCAAATCACCGGCGGCCAGGACCAGCGCCTCCCGGGTCTCGCATACCCGGGTGACAAAACCCATCTGCAAGGCTTCGGCGGCAGTGAAATCACGGCCGGTCAGGGCCAGTTCACGAAACCACCCCTGTCCGATAATGTGGGGCAGCCGCTGCAGAGTTCCCAGATCGGCGATGATGGCGAGCCGCGTTTCCCGTATACTGAACAGCGCATCGGCTGATGCCAGCCGAATGTCGCAGGCGGACAACAGGTCCACACCGCCGCCAATGCAGTGGCCATGAACGGCGGCGATAACCGGCTTCCTGCATCGCTCGATGGCGTTGTTGCTCTCTTGGAGTTCCAGGATTGTTTTCCTCAGGTGTTCCCGATCGTCGGCACCTTTGCCGATCAGCATGGCCCCAGCTTCCTTGAGGTCCAAACCCGCGGTAAAACTTTTACCTTCAGCACGGATGACGACGGCCCTGACGGTGGGGTCTTCGTCAAGGCGCCGGAAATGTTCGGTCACTTCTTTAAAAAACGTCATTCCCATGGCATTGTGGTGCTCGGGTCGACATAGATTCAGCCAGGCGACATGCCGGTCAATTTGCATGTCGATCGCTTTATTTTGAGGCATTGAGAAGTCCTTTTTATTCGGGGGCCAGTTCCCTTGATTCCCACCACTCTTTTCCGTAATTGACGAAAAGCTGTTTGCCGGCATTTACCGATTTGATTGTGTGAAACACAATCAAATCCCGGTCGGTATCGTGCCAGTATTCGGTATTGTGATCATATGAGTGGTTGAACAGGCTCCCCCATCCGAGCACCAGGGAATAATAATCCGAGTCACCATTTTCTTCCGATGATTCTAAATTGAACACGTAGTCATCGAGGGAATCAGCGCATTCGCCGGCTTTAATCCGCAGATAAGGGCACTCTTCAATCGTCGTGTCTGCGGGGATAAACGTTGTCGTGAAAATTCCATGGCCGAAAACACATGCAGAGATTACAATCTTCGGGTGTCTGAAAAGAGGTTTGGGCTTAATTTTGTTCGGTCGTTTCAAATCGAACTCCTGTCTATCAGGTCAAGGATGTACCAATCTGCATGGACAAAGTCAATCCGGGGGATATCCGTCAGCCTGGTGGACACGTGAAGACACAAAGGCGTTGGCGAAATGGTCAAAGTTTTTCGATCATTGGCGCCTTCAGCAGCTTTGGTCTGAGATTTTGCCGTGTAGGCGTCGAATTCTGATACTGAGAACCCGGCAGACATGCAGCGCAATCTGGGGATACTCGCGCACGATTTCCTGAAGCTCCTGCTTGTTCAGAGTTAGAAATCGGGCGTTCTTCTTTACCCGGATGGTTGCCGAGCGGCGATCATCGCCGAAGAGGGCCATGTCCCCGAAGTAGTCACCGGGTCCGATACTGTCCAGCTCGAATTCCCGTTCCGCATTGCAGTCCTTGATCACCGCCACTTCGCCCTCCAAGATCAGAAAAAGCGTGTCGCCTCTCTCTCCTTCCCGAAAGACCATTTCCATCTCGTTAAAAGCCGCCTCTTCAGTGACCGAAGCCACAGCTGCCAGCTCGTTGACGGACAGGTCGGCAAATATTTCAATATTTTTGAGATGTAAAATTTTATCCGTCAAGGGAATCGATGTCGCTATTTCCATTACTGTCTCCTGCGCGGATGGGGAATCCGTTTTTTTCAAGTAGTTCTGTAGCCGCAAGGGATACGTTCACGTTATCGTGTTGAACAAGTGCCTGGATTCGGGCGGGATCTTCTGGTGACACCGATAGTTGCCGAATCAAGGTAAGTGCCAATACCAGAGTAACCCAGTTTCGGCTGCTCAGCAAGCCGTCAAACAGTGCCCAGTCCGCAGATACTTTCAATTCGTTGGGGAAAAGCCTTTGTCCCGCGGCGATACGCGCAGAGACATCCAGGTCGTCCAGCAGCGGTGTCAACAAGCGAACCAGACTTTTATCCAGGATGTCATCCATCGCTTCCAGGCTGTTGGATCGCTGGCGTTTGTCCGATGAGAAGATGCTTTTGGCGATCGTTTGCATCCGCCCCGATTGATCTTGAGCTGCCAACACCCGCAGCGTCGTCTGCAGGGTAAACCAGACCCGCTCATCCAGATGAACAGCCAGCAATTCCTGCAGCGCCCCGTCAGAAAACTGCCTGATACCTTGGGCTTGAGCCGTCATTTGATAACAGGTTTGGGCCTGAAGCTGGACAAACCGGAACACGTCCAGATCCTTGATGGACATGTCAGACAGCAGACCGAACAGGGACTCTCTGACTTTTTTCTGGGGAAGTGAAAGTGATTTTACCAGCCGCAGGCTGTTCTGGTAGTCGGCAGTCCGGATCTTCTCGCGGGCAAGCCCGGCGATGGCCTCGGATTCATCCCCCAACAGCGGGATCACGTTCTTCAAAGCCCCCTCATCTTCGATCTGGTATATTTGCAGCACGGCGCGCCGCATGCGCGGATCCGGATCCCACAGGCGGAGCACCACCAGGGGGTTTAGGCCCGTCATGTTGATGGTGCGAAGACTATCCAGAACCAAAAGCAATGTGGCATCATCGGACGTCGACAAAAGCGCCTTCAGACCCTCCGCAAAACGGATATCCCGGCAAACCCCAGTAGCGATAATGCCGGCGCGAAGACTGTCGGCATCTTCTGACGTCAGCCACGCCCCGATGACAGGGCCATACCGGGCCGGGTCGACCGTATAAAGAGAGCCCACGGCGTGGGCCTTGACGTCGAGGGGAAGCGGCATTTCGTAAATACGCTGGTTAAAGGGGGCAAAGATCTCAGCTGATATGCGATGGCCGGCATCGATCAGGGCCACGGTCAGTTCAGGTGTCCCCCGCTCGATCAACTCGGTGAAGGATTCGACAGCAGCCGGGCCAGACGCTTCTGAAAGTAGTTCGATGAGTCCGATACGGGTCTGGAGATCCTGCTCTTCCCGCAACGCCGTTAATAATTGGGCGTCTAGCCCGCTATAAGAGATGGACTTGAGCAGTTGGCCATGCCACAGGCGAGTTTCTCCGGATGAACCTTGAAAGCGCCTGACGAGGTTTTCCTGAATTTTCTTGTCCCGGAACACCTGGCCCAATTCACTGGAATTTAGGGAACGAAAATCGACTCTGTTGTCTGAAACCAGATCTAGAAGAATGCCGGCATATCGGCGCTTGAGAACAAAGGGGGCGACCACCCAAACGATAACAAAAGGCAGAGCCACCAGCGAGAGATAGCGCGGGTGAAATAGGTTGTCGGAGAGCAGAATGAGTCCGGATCCGAGAAATAGGCCTATTCGAACTACGGTGCCCCGCAGAAAAGGCCGGATCATCGCCCGGTAGGAATCAGGGAACAGACCGGTCACCACCGCAATGGCTGGAATGTTGATCGTGGTACGGATGATGTTGGCGGACATACGAGCATACATGGCCGCCAGGGCATCGAAGCGTAAAAGGAAGGTAATGAACACGATCATGTAGTTGAAAGGGTGGAACATCAAGGCCACGGGCAGCCCGAAGCGGTCGTAGAGCTTGCCCACGAAGAGCAGGATCACCAAACTGATGATGTTGAGCACACCCCTGAAATAGCTGAAAAATTCGATGAGGCCCGACTCGGTAGCAAACTGTTCGTTGACGGCAAAGTTAAACTGATAGTTCATGATGGGGATAACCACGTTGGGCATGAAGGTGAGCACCACCAGGATTTTGACCAACACCGAGGATTTCATCATGGGGATCACCATTTTGAACTCCTCGAGCATAGAGGTCCGCTTCTTTTTCTTACCCTCTTTTTGCTGCTGGAACAGCAAGGTGGGATACCGCTTTCCCATGGCCTGCACAGCCCAGGCACCGGCCAGGGCCGTGACCATGTATACCAGCAGCAGGTTGTCCATATGCAGCCAACGGGCCACCAGGGGTGTGGCAAAACTGCCCAGGATCTGACCGATGACTCCCCCGGCAGTGATCAGCGGGAAGAGCCGCTTGGACTGCCGCGTGTTGAACAGGTCATTGGCCAGGTTCCAGAACAAAAGCGCCAGCAGCACCTCGTACTGGGATTTAAGCATGAACAACGCAGGGTAAACCAGATCGATCCCAAAGGGAATGATCGCGCGAATACACGCCACGGAAAGCCCGCAGAAGACGAAAAGCCGGGCCAGAAGCCGGGCGCCGGGCAAACGGGTCATGAACCCGGTCATGACGCCCATGACGAAGAAGGTCACCACCGCGTTGAGCATATTCACGACGGGCATGTATTCGACGCCGTAGCGTTTGAGGAACGCCGTTTCGGCATAATTGTTCAGAAAAATCCCGGAACTGCGGACGAGGAAAAGCAGCACAACGGTCCACATAAACAGGCCAAGCTCATCCTCGTGAACGTTGAACCAGCGGCCTATTTTTTTATGGATTGCCAACGTGGATTATCCCTTTCAGCAGGCAAAGTCTAATACAGGTCCGTTGAAACCGACAGCGGATGCTGCGGGTCGAACGGCTCACCATGGAGTTGGTCGGT
>JAQYWF010000378.1 GCA_030145105.1 Desulfosarcina sp. | reverse complement strand
TCGGTGAGAACCATTCCCTGCCCGATCATGCTGTTGACGCTGTTGTCCGCCCCCAGCAGAACGGTGGATGCCGTCATCAACACCAGAGCCCGCCCCAGGCCCCGAAGGTGGTCCCTGTTGGCATAATGGCCCAATTCGTGGGCCAGGACAAAGGCCAGCTCGTTCTCCGAAGTCATTTCCGCGAGCAGACCGGTAAAGACTACCATGTGCCCACCGGGCAGCGCCGCCGCATTGACGGCATCGGACTCGGTGACATGGACGGTGATAATATAGGGCAGCGGGGCGCATCGATCCTGGAGACGATCCACCAGGGACTGGAGGGATTGGGTGGTATCGGCGACATCTTCATTTTCCACGAGCCGCCCGACAAAGGCACCGGCCAGCTTTTTTTCCAGGTCCATGGAGAGCCAGGGGACAATCAGGTCGACCGCCAGGCCGAGGGCCAGATAAACGCCGACCACGATGGCCAGCAGGCCGCCGGCCAGTATGGCGAACTCTTTGAGCGGATGGGTGGGTGAGACGTTGACGTTGATTCCGGGCTGCCGGGCCGTAAATTTCACTTACTCCTCCACGGTAAGTGCCGTCCCGTAAGCCATGGCCTCCAGGCAGCCGATGTTCTTCCGCTTGGACTGTTTACCGATGGCCGACGTCTCAATGCGCACATTGACAATGACCGTGGCATTCCCGGCCATCTCTTTCATACGCAGCAAGGCCTCGCGCCGTGCCCGGTCGAGAAGGCTCTCGTAGGATTTCACCTTCCCCCCGAAAACATTGCGCAGGCTGGCCAGAATCCTCTTGAAATAATCCACAGAAATCACGGCGCTGCCATAGACCAGCCTGGCCGACCGGATTTTATGCTCGGGAATATCCACGGATTTCAAGGTGACGACCGGCAGGTTGATCGCTGCATTTTCCCGCTCGGCAATCGAGCGGTAGTGCCGCTTTTCTGCCCAGGTCCCCGCACCGTATCCCAGGGCCAGCAATGACAAAAAGATAATCAGGTCAATCATCGACAGCCTCCTAATCCACGCGGACGGCGGTCCCGTAAGCGTAAAGTTCCGCCGCGCCCTGAGCCACGGAAGATGTGGAAAAACGGACGTTGACAATGGCATTGGCGCCCATCAGGCGGGCCTCTTCGATCATCCTGTCCATGGCCTGCTGTCGGGATTCCTGAAGCAATTGGGTGTAGCCCTTGAGTTCCCCGCCAACGAGATTTTTCAGACTGGCCATGAGGTCGCGGCCGATATGCTTGGCCCGGATGGTGCTGCCGGAAACCAGTCCGAAATGCTCTGCCACGGTTTTGCCGGGAACCGTTTCGATATTCGTGATTATCATTTTGCCTCCATCAGATGTCGTGATATAGTGAACCTTGACTTGGGAAACAGGCGGCTGATGCGGCGGTGCGGGCGATTGTGAATAGTTGGAAGCGTCGGCAACTGCTGCCGAATCGACGGAAGGTGGCATCGGCGCCTGAGCCTCGGGTTCACCGTCCTTGCGGATATCGCAGAATGCACCGGCGGCGGCGAACACCTGCTTGTACTTTTCGGCTGTCGCCAGGTCCGTGTGCTTACGGACGGCTACGGGGCTGCCGACGAACAATTTCGCGATTCCTTGATCATCGATTTTGAGTGCAGATTTCAATCGATCTTTGACCATTCCTGCACTTTTCCCGGGCATGATCCTGCCTTCGAAGATAACGGTGTATCGATCACTCATGGGTCGCTTTCTCCTCGTCGGGGTGTTGATGATTAATTGCCGAACCTGTCCGCATATAGAATCCAATGGTAAGGGTTCGACTTGCTTATACGTCATCGATGGTCATCGGACAACCCATGAGGAAACATGAGGGAAAAATGATAAAGACAATCTCCGTTCGCTGGCTTTTCCTGGGCGCGGTGTTTCTATGGTTGACCATGGGTTGTGCGGCTTCTGTCACACAAATCCCCGCCGGTCCGACACCCTTGCCGGAGGCCCCTGATCCGCAGGGCAGCGGATGGTGGTTCGTTCGATTCAAGATGGATCGCCCGGCCGAGGAAACTCGCTGGGAGAGAGATCTTCTGATCGCCCATCGGGTCGCATCTCCCCTGATTGCCGCCCATGAAGGGGTAATCGATTTGTGGCGCTTTCACCGCCGCTCCGCAGAGGATAAAACCGGCCACCAGTTCAGTTTCCTTTTTTTCACGACCGCGGGGGTGGCGGACAGCATCAATCAGGTGGTTTTGGATGATCACCTGGTCAGACGAATGCTTGCCGACGGTGTGATTCAAGAAGTGATCACCGATGCCGTTGATCATAACGATCACCCGAATGTGGGCGACACCAGCGACCCCAACTGGTCGTCGGTCATGCAGGACACCTGGCCCTATTACATCATGGGGGTGAGTCGCATGTGGCTGGCAATGATCGATCAGGTTTCCCGGGAAAGGGGCATGGCGGACGATGCCGCGTTGGGCGAGATGTTGGAACATTACGCACAGGTGGATGATGCGATCAACCACATTTGGCAACAGGAAGGTTACCACGCCTTGCTCCATCACCTGAATGCCATTTATGGGTATAAAGCCCTGGTATACTGGGAAAAGCGTTGGAAATCCTTTTAGGGCACATCTCAAAAATATGTGGTAAAGTGGCCACCCATGGGTAGAATCCACAGCGGAGTTGCCGATCATGCTGAACCGAATCATTGCCACCATTTTTCTTGTCTTTTTTGGACTGACCTCAGCCGTTCTTTTTATCGTTGCCCTGGTAATCTGGGCGCTGACCGTGCTGGTAGACAGACGGCTGATCGTTCTGCACCTGTTCACCTCATTCTGGGCGTCGCTCTATCTGTGGATCATGCCCGCCTGGTCCGTTCATGTTGACGGCCGGCGGCTAAACGCCTGGAAGCGAAACTATGTGATTGTTTCCAACCACCAGTCGCAATTGGATATCCTGGTGGCCTTTCATCTGTTCATTCCTTTCAAGTGGGTGTCCAAAACCGAAGTGTTCAACCTGCCTTTCATCGGCTGGAACATGCGGCTGAACCGTTACATCAAACTCAAGCGGGGCGACAAGGTGGGCACGGCGAGGATGTTCGCCGACTGTGAGAAATCGCTGGTACAGGGCAATTCTATCTTTATTTTTCCAGAAGGAACCCGTTCGAAAACCGGTGAACTGAAGCCTTTTAGGTCTGGTGCCTTTTTCCTTGCCAAGAAGATGGCCGTTCCCATCCTGCCGGTGGTGATCAGCGGTACCAACGCCGCTTTGCCTAAATACAGCCTCAATTTCCACGGCAGGCAGCATATGCACATTCGCATGCTGGAGCCCATCCCGGTGGAACAGTTTGCCAATATGTCGGTTGAGGACCTGACAGAAATGGTCCGGACCCGGGTGGCCAATGGGCTGGAGGAAATGACACCGGCCTGATCGAGCCGGTTGTCCATTATCGGTGCCGGGTTGTGGCCACAATAATGGCACGGACCGGTGCCGGGTAGCCTTCCACGGTCTTTTGCGGATCGTCGGGATCCAGAACGTCCGTCAGGCTTTCCGTGTCGATCCAGTCGGTCTTGCGCTGGTCATCGGTAGAGGGTGTCTTTGCCCATGGTATCTCCCAACTCCCGCTAGCATGCCTGCAACACATCGATTGGATGGTTATCCGGAAGAACCCCACCACCTGTCGAAATCCTGCATAACGATGAAAACGCCCCTTCCGGATCATTTCGGAAGGAGCGCTGGGTGAGCATGGTCATGATGAACCGCGATAACGAGTGCATTCCCCGGTGCTTGCCGCGGGGGGGGCAATTGCGGATCAGTTTGGCTGCTTGCCCGGCAGAACCAGGTTAAGTACGACCCCCAAAATTCCGGAAAGGCCGATGCCGCCTAAAGTGAATTTGCCAAAAGGAAGCACCATGCCACCGATGCCGCAGACCAGGATCAGGGCCACGATCGTCAGGTTGCGGGGCTCCGTGAGGTCTTCTCCGGCCTTTACTAAGGTGTTGAGGCCGATGACGGTGATGGCTCCGAAAAGCAGCAGCATGATCCCGCCCATGACCGGTACCGGGATAGTCTGGAGCAGGGCGCCCATCTTGCCGATAAAGGCCAGGGCAATGGCGAAGATGGCCGCCCAGGTCATGATGCCGGGATTGAACATTCGCGTGAGGGTGACCGCACCGGTTACCTCGCTGTAGGTGGTGTTGGGCGGCCCTCCTAAAAGAGACGCAAAAGAAGTGGCGATGCCGTCACCCATCATGGTGCGGTGGATACCCGGCTTCTTAACGAAATCCTTGCCGGTGACGCTGCCGATGGCCAGAATATCGCCGAAATGTTCGATGGCCGGAGCAATGGCAACCGGCACGATGAAAATGATAGCCTGAAGGTTCCACTCGGGGAATACAAAATCGGGCACGGCAAACCAGGGTGCGTCTATCAGCGGCTTAAAACTGACCAGGGCGGGGCCGGTAAAGTTCTTCAAGGTGCCGGGATCGAAACCGGCCTGAATGGAACCGGAAACACCGATAAGATCGAGAATCAACGCCGCCACGTAGCCGGCTCCGACGCCGATAAGAATCGGAACCAGGCGAAGCCAGCCTTTGCCCAGCAGCGAGGTGAGGATAGTTACCAGAAGGGCCACACCAGCCACGATCATGGCCGTGCTCTGGGGCACCAGCCATGCCGAACCGTCGCCGGTACGGCCCATGGCCATGTGAACAGCCACCGGTGCCAGTACCAGCCCGATGACCATGATCACCGGCCCCACTACTACCGGCGGCAGCAGCTTGTGCAGAAAACCGGCACCGAAGGCTTTGATGCACAGGCTCAGCACCACGTAAAGCAGTCCGGCAGCCACAAGGCCGCACATGGTGCCGGGGATACCCCAAGTATTCACCCCATAGATGATCGGTGCGATAAACGCAAAAGAGGAGGCCAGGAAAATAGGTACC
>JAQYWF010000419.1 GCA_030145105.1 Desulfosarcina sp. | reverse complement strand
TCGCGTCAGCTGCAAGTGGAAGATGCACTTGAAAGTGAGCTGCATCGCTAATCGGGAGTTCGACAGACAACCGGGAAAGGAGATTTGCAAATGAATTTTGATAACACCGATATAATTACCGTTAACCTGCTCAAAGAGGCGGTTGAATCCAAAGGGTGCCGCCTGGCTGAGGTGGACTTCGAAAATCTCGTGATTAAGGTAGACGGGGCCGATGAGGTAGTCGGTGCCTGCGCAAGGGCAGTCGCAGAGGTTCTCGACTGATCCCAAGGTAATCATTTCTACATAGCAAAACACACAAAATAAGCCTCGCTATATAAAATAGCTAGGCTTTCGTTTTTTACTCGCAAAGCATATTCTCGATCCGGCCCAACGCCATCTGGCAAACCAGGACGTAGGGAAAGGCGATTAGCGGTACGTCAAACCACAAATAACAGCCTCCAGTTTTATCGGCCTCGATGCGATGTCCGGTGGCCTTGATGTTCCCGACTTTCCAACGCCAAAAGCAGGCATGCTCGTATTCGTAAACGACAAATGGAAGCCAGATGCCGAAAGTGGTTAATACCCGACCCTCTGAACCATTGCGGATAAAGCGTTCTGGAAACTGAACATTTTTGACCGTCGGCCCCCATTGCGGCCATCGGGTTGTATCCGTTATGAGGTCCCAAACGCGCCGGGGTGAAGCATGATGTAGTTTTCCGACGCTTACCCGGTTGGCAGATATCTTTATCATCGATTCGATCAATTCATCGGTTCACGCTCGAGGGCTTTAATTTCGCGATCGATGCGGTTGGAGGAAGAGGTGAATCCCGCGAGAAACGAACAGGCCAGCGGGACCAGAAAGAGGATCAGGACGGTAGACACCACCACCCCGGAGATGACAACGATCCCGATGGTGAAACGGCTTTCAGCGCCGGCCCCGCTGGCCAGAACCAGGGGAACGGCGCCGATGGCAGTCGACACCGAGGTCATCAAAACCGGGCGCAAACGCGTGCGGGCAGACTCCAGGATCGCTTCTGAGACGGATTTTCCCTGATTGCGCAGCTGGTTGGCAAATTCAACGATCAGGATGCCGTTTTTGGCTGCCAACCCGATGAGCACCAGGATGCCGACCTGGCTGTAAACGTTCAGGGAGCTTCCGGCAAGGTAGAGCCCCACCAGGGCGCCTGCCACCGCCAGGGGTACCGTCAGCATGATCGTGAAGGGATGCACGAAACTTTCGAACTGCGCGGCCAGCACCAGAAACACGATCAGCAGGGAGAGACCGAATGCAAAGACCAATGCACGGGAGGCGTCCATAAACTCGCGCGACTGCCCCTTGAAATCGATGACCGGCGCGCTGCCAAGTTCCTCCCGCGTAATTTTTTCCAAATAGGCGAGGGCATCCCCCAGCAAATACCCGTCCTGGAGGGTCGCGGAAAGGGTGATGGCTCGCAAGCGGTTAAAGCGGTTCTTAGCCGCTGAATCGGCAAATTCTTTTAAGGACACCAGACTGGAGAGCGGGATCAGTTCACCGCGGCCGGTTTCCGATCGGACATAGATGTTGCGGATATCCCCAGGGGTGCGCTTTTGCTCTTTTTTTCCTTCGAGAATCACATCGTATTCTTCGCCGCGATCGATGTAAGTGGTCACCTGTCGAAATCCGAGCATGGTTTCCAGGGTTCGACCAATTTGAGCAATGCTCACGCCCACATCGGCAGCCCGGTCTTTGTCGATGATGACTTCCAATTGCGGTTTGGTCTCCTTGTAGTCACTTTGCAGGTTGGCAAGCCCGTTGTTTTCCGCAGCCCGCTCGATCAGGATATCGCGCCAGCGGGCCAGTTCGTCATAATCGCTTCCGCCCAATACGAATTCCACCGGCTTGCCGGCTCCGCCTCCCAGGCCGCGACGCGCAACAGAAAAGGCCCGGTAGCCAGGCACACCCGCCAGCTTGCGATTGACATCCAGCATAATCTCCTGCATGGAACGCTTGCGCTCCGACCACGGACTGAGGACCACGATACCCCGGACGCTGTTGACTTCGTTGGTGCTTGAAAAAGAAGCCGGCAGTCTCAGCAGCACCCGCGTCGCTTCTTTTTTCTCATAGAGCGGCAATAAAACGTCTTCCAAGCGTTCCAGCATTTCGTAGGACTTAGCGAAACTTGCGCCCTCCGGACCGTCGGCAATCACGAAAAATGCACCGCGATCCTCCAAAGGCGCGTATTCTTTATCGATCAAGGAGTAAAACAAAGGGATTGAGGCCAAAATCAGCACAAAAACCACCCCGGCAACCCATTTGTGCTGCATCAGCTTCACCAGCAAGCGGCTGTAGCCTCTTGCGGCCGCTTCCTGCAGGCCTGTCAGCCGGGACTGTTTCCTAGTAACACCCGAGGGGCGCGGTTTCAATATCCGGGAACACATCATCGGCGACAGGGTCAGGGCGACCAAACTCGAGAGGCAGACAGCGCCGGCCAACGCGATGGCAAACTCCGAAAATAGACGACCGGTGTTGCCCTGCATAAAGCTAATCGGCACGAAAACCGCCACCAGCACCAGGGTCGTGGCAATCACGGCAAAGCCGACCTGGCGTGCTCCCTTGATTGCCGCCAGCAGGGGTGGTTCTCCCAGCTGAATGCGGCGAAAGATATTTTCCAGGACAACGATGGCATCGTCCACCACCATGCCGATGGCCAGAATCATGGCCAGTAAAGTCAGCAGGTTGATCGTGAAACCCATGAGGGACAGAACGGCAAAGGTGGCAATCAGGGACACCGGCACGGTCACGGCCGGCACCAGCGTGGCCCGCAGGCTGCCCAAGAACAAAAACAAAACCGCCACCACCAAAACCGCGGTGATGGCCAGGGTTTTGTATACCTCCAGAATCGACGCCTCGATGAATACGGAAGTGTCGTAGCTTTGGAGCAATTGCATGCCCTCGGGCAGGGTTTGGCTGACCAGTGCCGCTTTCTTTTTCACGGCATGAGCCACATCGAGCGTGTTGGCTTTGGATTGTCTCACGATTCCAAGACCCACCATCGGGATACGGTTGCCGCGCAGAATGCTGCGGTCGTCTGCGGCTCCCCGTTCCACAAGGGCAACGTCTTGCAGACGGATCAGATGGCCCTCGAGCCCCTGCCGAACCACCAACCGTCCGAAATCTTCGGCAGAATTAAACAAACGTGTCACCCGAACGGTGAACTCTTTGCGGGTCGATTCCACGCGGCCCGCGGGAAGCTCTACGTTCTGGTTGCGCAATGCCTGTTCGACGTCGGCCACCGTGACGTCCTGGGCGGCCATGGCCTGTCGGTCGAGCCAGATACGCATGGCGTAGCGGCGCGCTCCGCCGACAAAGACCCGCGCGACGCCATCCAGCACGGAAAACTGGTCCACCAGGTAACGTTCGGCATAATCGGTCAAGGCCAGTCCGTCCGTTCGATTGCTGACCAGGTTCAACCACATGATGACGCTGCTGTTGGAATCGACTTTGAAGATTTCAGGAGGGTCGGCCTCCTCCGGCAGGTTGTCCAAGATGCGTGAAATGCGGTCCCGAATGTCGTTAACCGCCGCCTCCAGGTCCCGGTCGAGATAAAATTCCACCGTTACTTCGGCAATCCCGTCACGACTTTCAGAATCGATAGAGCGTATCCCCTCGATCCCGCTGATGGCATCTTCAACGATCTGAGTCACCCGGGTTTCGACGACCGCTGCGGCTGCACCGGGGTATCTTGCTTCCACGGAAACCACCGGCGGATCGATATCCGGGTACTCCCTTACCGGTAATCGCTCAAAACTGATGACGCCGAACACGACCAGCAACAGGCTGAAAACCGTGGCCAGAACCGGACGTCGGATGGAAACTTCTGATAGAAACATGGCTGCACCTTATCCCCGGGCTAACCCTGAAGGCCTGCCGTATTGGAAGTTTCGACCACATTGACCAAAATACCCGGCCTGACGCGACTAATACCTTTTATGATTACC
>JAQYWF010000413.1 GCA_030145105.1 Desulfosarcina sp. | reverse complement strand
TCGATATCTGCGTTACGCTTCCTCCCTCGTCACTGCGGCGTACCTAAAGTACGCCTCATTCCTCGGGACTCGCAAGCCTTGATCTCGAACGTTTTACGAAATCGCCTGAGATTCATGTTCGTCACCGGTTTTTGTTCAATTCAATTTAAACAATTTCTCGATCAGTTGGGATTTCATGATATCCCCTTCGATCTTCAGTTTGCCCGAGGTGTAGGCCTGCATGGGCGGCAACTGGCCGTTCATCATCTTCAGGAAATCCGTGTCCGCTATTTTCAGGATGCAGGTGGGGTTGTCGTGGACCCCACTGGTGATGGTGCAGGTGCCGTCCTGGATGGCGCAGTGCCACTCCCCGGCGCCGGCGATGATATACTGGAATACCACGTTCACATCGCTGGCTGCATCGGCCACGAAGGTGCCGGGCATGGCGTCGAACACGGCCGATACCGAAGAAAACCCTTGCGATTGATCCGCCGGTGCTTTTGCTGCCGGTTTTTGGAAGGCCATCAGGGCGTCGCCCACCTGGGCGTTGAGGTCGGGGTAGACCTTGCCGCCGGCCAGATCAGAGATGGCCTTCAGGTTGGCCATGACCGATTCGGGGGTGGGGATTTGATCTGCTTCGGCCAACACCATACCCGGACCGGTGACCACCGCCGCCCGATTGAAGACGCCCATGCCGGCGTTGTAGGTGTTGCCGCTGACCGGGCATCGATCAGCGCACAGGTAGAGTACCAGAGGGGAGACGAATTCGGGTTTGGACCGGGCAACCAATTCCGGTGGCATGACGTCTTCGGTCAGTCGGGATGCCGCGATGGGGGCTACGGTGTTGACCTTGATGCCGTATTTCTCTCCCTCCAGCTTCAAGGTGTTCATCAATCCCACCAGGCCCATCTTGGCCGCCGCGTAGTTGGCCTGGCCGAAGTTGCCATAGAGTCCGGCTGCCGAGGTGGTCATGACAATGCGGCCGTAGCCCTTTTCCCTCATGACGGCAAATGCGGGCCGGGTGACGTTGTAGGCTCCCTTCAGATGGACGTCAAGCACTGCGTGCCATGCCTCCGGAGCCATTTTTGTAAAACTCTTGTCCCGTAGAATGCCGGCGTTGTTGATCAGAATATCCACGCTGCCGAATGCGTCGAGGGCGGCTTGGACGATGTTGGTGCCCCCGTCGGCAGTGGACACGTTGGCATAGTTGGCCACGGCCTCACCGCCGGCAGCCCGGATCTCTTCGACGACGCGATCGGCCGGTGAGGATGAACCGTCACCAACCCCGTCCCGGGTGCCGCCCAGGTCGTTGACGACGACCCGAGCACCCCGACGGGCCAGCTCCATGGCGTAAACCCGGCCCAGGCCCGCGCCGGCGCCGGTGACAATGGCCACCCGGTTGTCGAAGCGGATCTCATCCTTGGGTACCTCACCGTATTCGAATTCGCCGTTGTCGATGACGGTCTGGCCGTTCTCGGCATTGACGGTGCGCCAGACGGCCTTGCCGGCGGCGGTCTTCCAGATGAGGGTCTTGATCGGAACACCCGGGTAGAGCGTCTTTGAAAAGCGGCAGGCCAGTCGGCGAACCAACTCGGGACGGCCCGGCACCAAGGAGGCGATCAGTGCCCGGCAGGCAAACCCATGGGTGCACAGCCCGTGCATGATGGGCATGTCGAACCCGGACATCCTGGCGAATTCCGGATCCACGTGAAGGTGGAAGATGTCTCCAGAGAGCCGGTAGAGCAGCGGCTGATCCGGGGAGGGGGACGCCGCCACCATGAAATCGGGCTCGCGGTCGGGAAATTCTACGGGGCGTTTTTTGCGGTCTTTGCCGCCGAAGCCGCCGTCCAGGCGCCCGAAAATGGTGATGGTGCTGGTGAAGAGTTTTTTCCGGTCGGCCAGGACGGTATCACTTTGGGCCACGATCAGCGCACCCTTTTCCACGCCCTTGTCGTAGTGGTCCACGATTCTGCCCGTGGTGATTAGGGTCCCTTCGGTAGGGATGGGGTTGTGGAAGATCAAATCCTGCTCCCCGTGGAGGATGCCCGCCAAGTTTATGCCTGAAGCAGTGGCCGCCTGGAAGAAAAAATCGAAGATCATGGCAATGGCGAAACTGGGGATGACCTTCAGGTTTTTTTCATAGCAATAGTCCAGTTCGGAAAATCCCGCACCGACCCCCAGCGCATACAGAACTGCATCCTTCCAGGTGTAGTCCCGAGTCATTGGGCCAATGGGCTTACCGATGGCATCCATGTTGAGCGCCATGGTGGTCCCTCCTTGCCTATAGGTAGGTGAGTGTAAAGTGATCCGATCCGTCAGGTTCTTAGTGGTCTGTCGGGCAATTGGCGTCGCCCCTCTTTTTTTTACTGGTTTTCGGGTATTTTTGACCCATTGTCGCTATATCTGCCGGTAAAGGCTGGAATCAGTGTAACCTTCAAGGTTTCTTTGACCACATCCAGGTAAGCGGTTTTGTCCACGCCCAGGATGGGGCGGAAGAAGCTCTCGCCGGAAATAAAGTTGAGCACGGCGTTCCACAGGGTCATGATGCGCGCCTTGGCCTGGGGGGTCACATGCTGCTTGTCGATGGCCAGGCCCATGGCGATGGCAATGTTGGCGATGTGGCCGGCCACCTTTTCGTCCAGCCTGACTTCTGTTTTTGATTTGCTGAAATAGCCCAGCAGCAGCAGGTTCGACACGTCGGGGGTGTCGTGAAGGTAGTCGCACATGACATCGATGGCGATGTCAAGACGATCGGCCAGGTTTCTGCCCCTGGCCAGTCTCTCGATGACCTTGAACTGCGCTTCGATTCCCTCGTTGAGATCGATGATCACCGCCTCGTATAGGTCGGCCTTCTCTCCCCAGTGATAATACAAGGTGGAGATGTCGATGCCCACCGCCTTGGCGATCATACGGGTGGTGGTGCCCTGGAATCCATATTCGCCAAACAGCCGGCGGGCGGCAGACAATATCCTGGCCTTGTTCGAGTCCGGGTTTTTTCTGGCTTTTTCGAGGGGGGATGGCATGGGACGATCAGGCTCCCGGGCGTTTGGAAGTGTGCAAAAAAAAAGGATCCCAGCTAATGCTTCCATCATTTGATGGATTATCAAGCAGGGCGTCATAAAATGTCAACGGCATTTTTCTTTGAATAATGAAACTTGATAACTCCGTAAAAAGTCGCATTTCCGACAGATTCGTAAAAAACCCGAGATCAAGGCTTGCGAATCCTGAGGAATGAGGTGTACTTACGGTACGCCGCAGTGACGAAGGGTGAAGCGTAACGCAGATATCGGGCTTTTTACGAATCTGTCAAACTTGACGGCGAAGTGCTTTACTTTTCTTCCACGGGACTTATAATGCAGCCACCCTCAATTGATGCAAGGAGAGATACATGATCGACCAAATCGACCTTCCCAAGGATCTGCTGGGTTCTTTCAAGCGTGTTTCACGACGTATTCCTGTGGATTTGAGAAAAGATGAAACGCTGATTAAAACGGTGGTGGACTACCTTCAACTGGGCGGAGAGAAACTAGCCCGCCAGGCGGTCGAAGCCGCCAAACAGACCTATGCGCTGGAAGTGGCGCAAAGAAGGAAGAAAGCCCGGGAGGAGGCACTTGTTCGTGCTGCGGAAGCACGGCTGGCCGCGATCGATGAGGCATCCGGCAAAAAAGCGGATGGCCTCGATGACGACGACGACGACGATGATGACGACGACGATATATAACCGTTTCTGGATGGGCACTAACGATGGTAAGCCGCAGCGCCACCCGCCACGTTTATGATTGTGAAACTGCAACCCCTGTTCCGTTAGGTTGCTCGCCTGATGCGCATCGGCTTTCCCTGCCGACGCAGCCTTTACCCCAAGGGGCATCCTTTATCCAGGTCGCCGATGGTCACCGTATTTGATTCCCTCAACCAGGAACAGGCGAATGCCTTCAGCCTGGTCTTGAATGCTTCTGGAATTGGCAATCGGGTGACCCGCTCAAACGATGGGTTCCGCATCGATGTACCGAAACCCTATACCGATGCAGCCCGGGATGTCATCTATCGTTATCAGGCTGAAAACCCTAACGCCGAAGCGGATCGTTCGGTCTCCCGCAACCATCCGACACACAAAAACCTTTCCGGCATTGCTGTAGCGCTTCTGCTGCTTTCCATCCACCTGGCCGTCTCGTCCAGTTCTGCG
>JAQYWF010000029.1 GCA_030145105.1 Desulfosarcina sp. | reverse complement strand
GCGGTGAGAGCGTGGTGACCCTGCTGCTGACCCTGTTTTCCATTGGTGTCGGGGTGGGGTCTTTGTTGTGCGAACGGTTGTCGGACAAAAAAGTGGAACTGGGTCTGGTGCCGCTGGGATCCATCGGATTGAGCCTTTTCGGCATTGACTTGTTCTGGGCCAGCCGGTTTCCCGAATCCGAGGGTCTGATGTCATTGGCCCAGTTTCTGGCCACATCCGGCAGCATTCGGCTCATGATTGACTTCGTGATGATCGGCGTTTTTGGCGGACTTTATATCGTGCCGCTGTTCGCCATGATCCAGATGCGGACGCCTCCTCAGGAGCGGGCCCGGGTGATCGCTGCCAACAACATCATCAACGCCCTGTTCATGGTGCTTTCCTCATTAGCTGGAGTGGCCATTCTCGGTCTTGCCGGTGTTTCAATCCGAGTTTTTTTCCTGCTTCTTGCCCTGGCCAATGTGGCTGTTGCCGTCTACATTTACTCCCTGGTGCCTGAGTTTACCATGCGCTTTCTGGTGTGGGTGATCACCCACACCATGTACCGGTTCCGCCACAGGGATCTGGACCGCATCCCCGAAGACAGCCCGGCCGTGCTGGTGTGCAACCATGTCAGCTACATGGATGCCCTGCTGATCATCGGTGCCTGCCGTCGGCCGGTGCGGTTTGTGATTGATGAACCCATTTACCGCATGTTTCTGATGCACTTCATCTTTCGGGCAGCCCGGGCCATTCCCATCGCCTCACAGCGCACCAACCCGGTGGGGTTAGAAACAGCCTTGCAAGCGATTTCAACGGCCTTGGAGGCCGGAGAGGTGGTTTGCATCTTCCCGGAAGGCAAGCTCACCCGTGACGGCAATGTGGATGATTTCAAGCCCGGTATCGAGCGGATCATCAGGAGAAATCCTGTTCCGGTGGTGCCCTTGGCGCTGAAAGGGCTCTGGGGGAGCTTTTTCAGCCACAAAAACGGCCATGCCATGACCCGCTTGCCCCAGCGCTTTTGGTCCCGGGTGGAACTGGTGGCCGGTTCAACGGTGGCACCGGCACAGGTGACCGCCGTTGAACTGCGGGACAAGGTCATGGCGCTGCGAGGAGATGACCGCTAACCCATCGAGGAGGTCAGAAATGGTTACCCGGACGCTGTTTTTTTCCGGTCTCCTGATGGTCTTGATGGCCGCAGCGATGCTGGAAAATTTAGCGGTGGTGGCTGATGAAACGGAAAGGAAAAAGAAGGATATGGGTGCCTGTGTCATCCTTCTCCACGGTATGGGACGAACACACCGGTCCATGGCAACGATGGCGACCCATCTGGTGGGTAACGGCTATCGGGTGGTCAATCTTGATTATCCGTCCACGAAATCCAGCATCGAAACGCTGAGCCAGGGTATCGTGGCTGAAACAATCCAGCGCTGCAAAACGGAGCACCCGTCGGCGCCCATTCATATTGTCACCCATTCGCTGGGCGGGATTCTGGTCCGCCATTACCTGCAAACGCATCGCCTGCCGCCGGAAAGCCGGGTGGTTATGCTCAGTCCGCCCAACCAGGGCAGCGAAATTGCCGATTTACTGAAGGATAATTTTCTCTATCGCTGGATTATGGGACCGGCGGGCCAGCAGCTGGGAACGGGTAAGGACGGCGTTTTCCATCGTTTGGGCCCGGTCGATGTGCCGGTGGGGATCATCACCGGAGACAGCACCCTGGAACCCTGGTTCTCCTCCCGGGTGCCAGGACCGGACGATGGCAAGGTTTCCGTCGCGGCCGCCCGGTTGGCTGAGATGACTGACTTTTTAGTGGTTCACAAGAGCCACGGCTTTATCATGAACGATCCTGAGGTGATAGCCCAGACAACCCATTTTCTGAAACATGGGGTGTTCAGACACTTACATTGAGGTGCGCGTCATCAGTCATTTAGGTAGGCGCAGTTAAAGCAAAATAGCCAAAAACCAAACTACAAATAAATCACAATTGTCAAAATAAAAGTTCCAAACCTCATGATCTTGGAGTGAAAGGGCATTCCAATTATCGATAGCGGGAGAAATCAAATTGATAATTATTTGTTGGTTTTTGCCCTTATTTGAGATTTGGATAGTGTAATTTGGAAGTTATTTGAAATTTGGGACTTGCGATTTGTTGTTTGCGGCCTACGCCTTTTCAACAGCACCGGTTTATGTCCAGTCCATGATCACTTTGCCCGACTGGCCGGAGTGCATCACATCGAAAGCCTGCTGGAAGTCGTCCACATCAAACCGGTGGGTGATCACCTGCGATATTTCCAGGTTGCTCTGGAGCATACTGGTCATCTTGTACCAGGTTTCGAACATTTCACGGCCGTAAATGCCTTTTATTTTCAGTCCCTTGAGGATGATCTGCGTCAAGTCTAAAGAGACCTCGCCGGCCGGTATGCCCAGAAGGGAGATCTGTCCGCCATAGTTCATGGCCTGGAGCATGTCCCTGAAGGCCTGTATGTTGCCGGACATTTCCAGGCCAACATCAAATCCCTCTTTCATGCCCAATAGCCTTACCGTGTCGGCAATGGTCGTCTGGGTCACATTGATGGCTGCGGTAGCTCCCATACGGGCGGCAATCTGCAATCGATAGTCATTGACATCGGTGATCACTACATGCCGGGCCCCCACATGGCGGGCGATTGCCACGGCCATGATGCCGATGGGACCGGCACCCGTGATCAGGATATCTTCACCGACCAGATCGAAGGAGAGGGCGGTGTGGGCGGCATTACCAAATGGGTCCATGATGGCGGCAACATCGTTGTTGATGGTGTCCGGCACCCGAAACACATTGGATGCCGGTACGCTGATGTACTCGGCGAAGCAGCCGGGCCGGTTGACCCCCACACCAATGGTGTTGCGGCACAGGTGACGTTTGCCGGCCCGACAGTTGCGGCAATGGCCGCAGGTGATGTGGCCTTCAGCCGACACCCGGTCCCCCTCTTTCAGCCCCCTGACTTCGCTGCCGATTTCGGAAATGATGCCCACGAACTCGTGGCCGATGGTCATGGGAACGGGGATGGTTTTTTGGGACCATGCATCCCAAATGTAGATATGAATGTCCGTTCCGCAGATGGCCGTCTTGACCACTTTGATCAGCACGTCGTTGTGGCTGATGCTCGGGAAAGGCACGTGGTCCATCCAGATCCCGGTTTCGGGTTTCAGCTTGACAATGGCTTTCATGGTTTCCATGCGATCACCTGCCTTCGTGGCTTAATGGATGACGTCAAGTTCTTTGCCCACCTTGATAAAGGCAGCGATTGCCCGGTCCAGGTGCTCACGGCTGTGGGCGGCTGACATCTGGGTACGGATGCGGGCCTGGTCCTTCGGCACCACCGGGAAGCTGAATCCTACCACGTAAATGCCTTCGTCAAGCATGCGTGCCGCCAGTTTCTGAGCCAGCACCGCGTCTCCCAGCATCACCGGAATGATGGGGTGGTGGCCGGGCACCAGGGTGAATCCTGCCGCTTGCATGCCCTGCCTGAAATAGCGGCTGTTCTCCTTGAGTCGAACAAGTAGGTCCGGGCGCTCCTCGAGTAAGTCCAGCACGGCGATAGAGGTGGCGGTGATGACCGGTGCCAGGGAGTTGGAAAACAGGTATGGCCGGGAGCGTTGCCGCAGCCAGGCGACGATTTCCTTGCGGCCTGAGGTGTACCCGCCCGAAGCCCCGCCGAGTGCCTTGCCCAGGGTGCCGGTAGTGATATCCACCCGATCGGACACCCCGCAGTATTCGGGCGTCCCCCGGCCGTGATCACCGACAAAGCCGACGGCATGGGAGTCATCCACCATCACCATGGCATCGTACCGGTCCGCCAGGTCGCAGATGCCTTTCAGATTGGCAATGATGCCATCCATGGAAAAGACCCCATCTGTGGCAATGAGGCGGAAGCGGCATTCGGCAGCTGCTTTAAGCTGTAACTCTAAATCTGCCATGTCGTTGTTCCGGTAGCGCAGGCGTCGGGCCTTGCACAGGCGAACGCCGTCGATGATGCTGGCATGGTTCAGGGCGTCACTGATCACCGCGTCGTGCTCGTCCAGCAGGGTCTCGAAAAGGCCCCCGTTGGCGTCAAAGCAGGAGCTGTATAAAATCGTGTCTTCGGTTCCCAGAAAGGTGCTGATTCTATCTTCCAGGGTTTTGTGAATAGCCTGGGTGCCGCATATAAAGCGAACGGAGGACATACCAAAGCCATAGGCGGAAAGGGCCGCCTGTGCTTTTTCTAACAATCGTGGATGGTTGGACAGTCCCAGATAGTTGTTGGCGCAAAAATTGAGGACGGTTTTTCCGCTCGCGACCGTAATGGCGGCTTGTTGGGCAGAGGTGATCACCCGCTCATCTTTGTAGAGTCCGTTTTTTTTTAACGTGTCGATTTCACCAGCCAGGTGATCGAGCAGCCGTGGTCGCATCGAGTTGACCTCCATGAATTTATCTCTAAAGTCCGGTTACCTTGTTTCTGCCTTCAATTTAGAAGGGCTGAGAAAAACTGTCAATTAAAAAACCGAAGCAAGCATCGGTTTTTGCACGGTGATAATTTGCTTGACCGTCATCGGTTGCCTGTGCATAATCGGTTGACCTGAAAGAATATTATCCATCAAGCTGTTGCGGTCCGTTGCCGTTAATTGAGTTGCCGATTCCACTCCCTGCGGTAGACATAGAGGATAAAATTTCATGAAAAAGAAAATACTGGTGGTCGACGACAACCGAATGATTTTAAAGTTCCTGTCCAATCTGCTGGATGGTGAAGGTCACGAAGTCAAAACCTGTGAAGACGGCCTGAGTGCCTTGAGCCTGCTGACCACCTTCGAACCTGATATTGTTTTCGTGGATTTGATTATTCCAAAAATCGGCGGAGACAAGTTGTGCCAGATCATCAGAACCATGCAACATATGAAGGACTGCTACCTGGTGATCATCTCCGCCGCCGTGGCCGAAATGGATCTGGACTTCAGGAAAATCGGCGTGAATGCCTGCATTGCTAAGGGACCTTTCGGCCAGATGGGCAAGCATGTACTGGCGGCCATTAAAGATTCCAATGATCCGTCAAAGATGATTTCTGGACACGAAATTCTGGGAATTGCCTCGGTCAACGGCATCCCGGTATATGCCCGGCGCATGACCAAGGAACTGCTGGGGCGTAACCGCCACCTGGAAACCATTTTGGAGAGCATGAACGAGGGAATCGTCGAAGTGTATACCGGACGCGTGGTTTACGCCAACTCTGCAGCCGTGAGGCTTTTTGCCGTCCCTTTAGAAAACCTGCTGTCCGCCAAGCCCCAGGATTTGTTTGACGACACGTTCAAAAGCCGTATCGACGTCCTGATGAATCGCGGCACTGAAAAAATGCCAGTGGTTGGGTTGACCCGCCCTTTGGAACTCAACGGTCGCCAGATTGTCATTCGCGGCTTTCCGGTAAAGGGGGAGACGGACACGACAATCTTGCTGATTGCCGATGTCACTGATCAACGAGACCTGGAGTACCAGTTGCAACATGTCCGGCGCATGGATGCAATCGGCAATCTGGCAGGAGGGATTGCCCATAACTTCAACAATCTGCTGATGGGGGTTCAGGGCAATGTCTCCATTTTAATTCAGGATAAAAAGATGGGTGACCCCGGGTACGACGAACTGGCGGGCATCGAACGGTGCATCGACAGCGGCGCCAAACTGACCCGTCAGTTGCTGAGCTTTGCCAAGGGCGGTCGTTATTCCCTGGACTTGGAGGATATCAACGATATCGTTGAAAAGTCTTCCAGTATGTTTGCCCGGACCAGAAAAGAAATTCGTGTCGAACAGCTCCTGGAAGAGGAGCTGGTCATGGCGGAAGCGGATGCCGCCCAGATCGAGCTGGCGTTGATGGACCTATATGTCAACGCCTGGCATGCCATGTCCAATGGGGGCACGTTGACGGTTTCCACAGCCAATATCGTCCTGGATAATTCCTTTGTTAAACCCTATAGCCTGGCCCCTGGAAGCTACTTGAAAATCAGTGTGGCGGATACCGGAGCGGGGATGGATGAAGAACATATTCAGCGGATATTCGAGCCCTTTTATACCACCCGACCCATGGGCGAAGGTACCGGTTTAGGCCTGGCCTCCGTATTTGGAATCATCAAAAAGCACAAAGGTATTATCACGGTGGACAGCCAGGTCGGCAGGGGAACCACGTTTTCGATCTATCTCCCTGCGGCAAGGATCCTTCAACGGCCCAAGGAAAAGGATAATCCACGGGCCATCGTTTCTGGCAAACGTCCTGAAAAAGGGTCGGGGACCATTCTGGTTGTGGACGATGAAGAATACATCCTCAATGCAGACAAGGCCATGCTCAAAGAACTCGGCTACGAAGTGCTGCTCGCCAATGGGGGAAAAGAAGCCCTTCGCATATTCGATGAGAACAAGGATCGTATTAACCTGTTGATCCTGGATTTGATTATGCCGGATCTGAGCGGGGAGATTGTCTATGACCGCATCAAAGCCATACGGCCGGACGTCCGTGTGATCCTCTCCTCTGGATACAGTATCGAGGGACAGGCAGAATCCATTCTCAAGCGAGGTTGTGACGGGTTTATCCAAAAACCGTACAACCTGAATCAACTGGCCCAGAAGATCAAGCAGATCCTTGCCTGACAGTTGAACCGCGATAGCGAGCGAACTTGAAATCGGTTTTCATCCTTAAGGTGAACCCTCCCCGCGGCTGGCCGCGAGGAGGGTTCAATCGCTAATAAAAAATAAGGTGGGTAACCCCTCGGATTGGCAGCGAGGGGCGCCAACGACGCGCGAATGGCTGACATCCATACGGTCAACAAGTCCCACGAACAGAAACGGGCATTTCTCAATCCAAAGAAAAGAACCCTTGCGTTGCAGCTGTCGGACAGTGTGCTCCTTTTGGGGCTGGGAGTGGCGTTCGTCTACTGGGTTTTCGCTTCCCTTATTTTTGCATTGACCGCCGAAAGCGGTACCTTCATCGACTTATTTTTCAACCCAGGGTTCAACGAGGTGTTAAGCCGGCTGCTGGTGCTGTGTTTTTTCATGATTTTCGGTTCCCACGTGGGTTACACCATCCGCCAACGTCAAAAGGCATACGGGGCCTTGGCCGGCAGTGAGGAGAAGTACCGTACGATCATCGAAAATATCGAAGACGGCTATTTCGAAATGGATCGCAATGGCCAGTTTGAGATCTTCAATGATTCTTTCCGCAAGATTACCGGGTATGCGGCGGATCAGCTGCAGCAGTTGGATTATCGACGGCTCCTGACACCGGCGGAAACGGAAAAGGTACTGGCTGCCTTTGAAAAGGTGAACCGGACCCATCAAGCGATTAAAGACCTGGGATTTGTCATCGTGCGTAAGGACGGCGCCAGGCGCTGGGTGGAAACCTCCGTGTCGCCCATTACCGGTCCCAACGAGGAGACGGATGGCTATCGGGGTATTCTGCGGGACGTCACCCGCCGGCGCCAGTCCGATGCACTGAAGCAGGAAAAAATGGCTGCCGAAGCCGCTAGCCAATCGAAAAGCGAATTTCTGGCCAATATGAGCCATGAGATCCGAACACCGCTCAATGCCATCATCGGGTTGGTGGAACTCCTGCTGGAATCGTTTCTGACCCGGGAACAGCGAGAAGATCTCAAGGTGGTTCAATCCGCCGCTTATGCCCTGCTGTCGGTGATCAACGACATTCTCGATTTCTCAAAAATCGAAGCGGGCAAGCTGGAACTGGAACGATCCCCCTTCAACCTGAGGGACTTTCTGGGAGACGCGCTCAAAATCTTGGCCGTCAAGGCCCACGAGAAAAATCTGGAGTTGGCTTACCGGGTGGCGCCCGACGTGCCGGATCGGCTGGTGGGTGACCACCACCGGTTTCGCCAGGTGCTCCTCAACCTTATCGGTAACGCCCTCAAGTTCACCGATTCGGGTGAGATTATCGTCTTTGCCCGATGCAGGTCCCGGGACGGTAACCGGCTGATGCTTCACGTGGCCGTTCAGGACACGGGCGTCGGAATTGCCGCCGGCAAGCAGGTCCTTATTTTCGAGGCATTCCGACAGGCTGACGGCAGCACCACGCGAAAATTCGGCGGCACGGGTCTCGGGCTGGCTGTATCCGCGCAACTGGTCAACCTGATGGGTGGGCAGATCGGCGTCAAGAGCTTACTGGGAAAAGGCAGTATCTTCCATTTCACTGTCGCCTTCGACGTGGAGGAGAAAGGAACGGCCAGCGCCGAGGTGTCGGATGAGGTCGACCTGAGCGGCTTGCGAATATTGGTTGTAGACGACAATGCCACCAACCTGAAGATATTGTGCGAGATGCTCAGCAGTTGGAAAATGTTTCCGAAACCGGCAGCATCGGTGGTTGCGGGAAACGCGATGTTGAAAAAAGGCGGTGTTGGTTTCGATTTGGCCTTGATCGATGCCGGTTTGCCGCAGTCGGGAGCCCGGTCATTGGTCCGACAAATCGAAGGAAGAGCCGGGGGGGGCACACGGATCATTATGATGCTCACCACAACCAGCGCCAAAGGGACGGCCGGGTTCAATGATGCGGACATCGAGGTAGCGGTGACCAAGCCCATCCGCCCGTCGGATCTGCTGGATGCCATCATCAAGGCCCTTTCCATGGAGAAGCAGCCGGCTGAAAAGCCGTTGGACAGAAGCGGCTCCGGTCGGGATGCTTCGCTGCCGCCCCTAAATATTCTTGTTGCCGAAGATACACCCTTCAACCAGAAGTATATTCGGCGACTGCTGGACAGCTGGAAATGTCGGGCAACCATTGTCGACAATGGCCGGTTGGCTATCGAAGCCTTGGCCGAGCCGGGTTTCGATCTCGTGCTGATGGACGTTCAAATGCCTGAGATGGATGGCCTTACCGCTACGACAAGGATCCGTGAACAGGAAAAGCAAACCAACCGACACGTGCCTATCATCGCCATGACGGCTCACGCCATGCGCGGCGACCGGGAGCGATGCATTGAAGCCGGTATGGATGATTATGTGTCCAAGCCTATTTCCGCTTCCACGCTTCTGGAAGCCATCTACCGGGTGGTGCCCATTCCATCGCGTGAAGCGGGATCAGCCTCGGCGGTGGAACCATTGGAATCGGTGGATGATGCCGGCGAACTGGCCGCGCTTCTCGAGGCGTTCAACAATGATGGCACATTTTTCATAGATGTTGCCGACATGTTCATCACCGACTATCCGCCCATGGTGGAGACGCTGAAAAAAGCCATCGCCGACGAGGATGGCGCGTTGTTGACCCGGACGGCCCACTCCCTGAAGGGGATGGCCCGCAATTTTCAGGTCGATGGTGCAGCGGATGCGGCCCGACAGCTGGAGTTGGTGGCTGATCAGGGACGGTTTGAAACGGCCCGGGACCTGAGCGGACGGCTGTCCGATGAACTGGCCGGGTTTGAACAGCGCCTTAGACGAATGGTTGCTCGGGTCTCAGAAGAAGGAGGGCTGACGTCAGAAGAGTGATTGATGTTTCATCAGTCCTTCGGCCTTGGTCTTCGGAGATCCATTCGCCGCGTGTCCACGATAATGTGACGTAGCATTTCCCAGGCCTGTTCCTCCTTCAGGCGCTCCTCTGCGTCGCGGGCGTCCTGATCACCGCTTCCGGTGGAATAGACAATGGCCGATCCGCCATCCGGCCTGGTAATGCTTTGAATGCCCATGGTCTGGTCCGCAGCGCTGTTTTGCAGGGAGCTGGCTTGGATTTCGCTTTGCAGCATCATCTGAATGGTCTTTTCGGATACCCCGTTTTGTTTGAGCAACAGAATTTCTTCCACGGTCAGTGCTCCCGACGGTGCGGGCACGAGCCACCCCAGACAGCCGATGATGAACATGAGCGTGATTTTCATGGTGTCACCCTTTTTGATAGATATTGACAGATTAGATGCTTATTTTTAATAATACATTGATAAAAATAGCAATATTTATGGCTTGGTGTCAATCGGCTGCCCCATTGTCCCCGGTAGCTGCTGACGCTGACAACTATATCCCAAGGAGGCGGTCATGCTAAAACTCAAACAGATTGTGGTGTCCATCGAAAATTCACCGGGTCGTCTTTTCGAAGTTACCCATGCGCTGGGTAACGCGGGGATTAATCTTCGAGCCTTGAACTTGGTGGACACCGGTGCCTTCGGTCAACTGAGACTGCTGGTTTCCGATGTGGCCAAGGCCCGCCAACTGCTCATGGAGATGCATATCCCCGCCATGGTCAACGAGGTGGTCGCCGCCGAAATAGAGGACGAGCCCGGTCAACTGGCCGCCGTGTTAAAACCGATTCTGAATTCCGACATTCAGGTTGTTTTCATGTATGCCTTTTTGCGGCAGAATCAGGAACGGGCCGTCATGATTTTCCGGTTCTCAGATAATGACAAGGCGATTGCCGTCATGCAGGAACATGGCGTACACCTGCTGGACGCAAAACAGTTCGGTATTCTGGAAAACACGGATTAAAGGAGTGCCCTATATCTATGGCCGACGTTCCTCCAACTTCCGATCGCCAGGACATTGCCGATGACATCTTCAGGGACCGGTTCCGGGTCTTTCTGGAAGACGTGGCGGACGGGTTTTATGAAACGGACCTGAAGGGCAATTTCCGCTATTTCAATAATGCCCTGTGCTACATTTTCGGTTATACGGCATCGGAGATCAAGGGGCGCAACTTCAGCGAATTCATGGATGCGGAAAATGCCCTCTACGCCTTCACCATC
Source organism: Desulfosarcina sp. (assembly GCA_030145105.1). GTDB lineage: Bacteria > Desulfobacterota > Desulfobacteria > Desulfobacterales > Desulfosarcinaceae > Desulfosarcina. The sequence goes on along the minus strand of JAQYWF010000029.1, from coordinate 14,247 downwards.
TTCAACCGGCTCTACGAGTCCGGTGAGATTCCGTCTGAAATCATCTGGAAGATCGTCCGGAAAGACGGTCAGGAGCGGATATTAGAAATATCGGTCAGCCTTATTGTGGATCGCTCCGGCCAAAAGACCGGTTTTCAGGGCGTTGCCAGGGATGTTACCCAGAAGATTGCCGATCAGCAGGAGTTAGAGACCTCCCAGCAACGCGCCCAGGAACTTTTCCAGGCCAGCTTCCGGGCTGAACAGCGTTACCGGGCATTCTTGGAGTTTCTTCCCGATCCGGTTTTTGTTTTTAACATGGACAGCACGGTATCCTACCTCAATCCTGCCTTTGAAAAGGTCTTCGGCTGGACCTTGTCGGAACTCGAGGGCAAGCGCATCCCTTTTATTCCAGACAGCGAAAAGGACCGCACGCGGGCTGGGGTTAAAAAGCTGTTCAGGGAAAAAGCGCTCCACGACTTTGAAACCCGCCGGCTCACCAAGGACGGCCGGATCCTGGACATCGTGGTGGACGGCGCGATCTTCTACGATGCCGAAGACAACCCGGCAGGCCAGGTCATCACCCTGCGCGATGTGACCGCCCGGAAGCGGGCCGAGCAGATCAACCGGACACTGTTTCGTATTGCCCGGGCCCTATACCGCTTTCCCCGGCTGGATCGCATGCTGGAGTATATCACCCGCCAGGTCCAGGAACTGATCCGGGTTGCCGGGGCCATGGTCATGCTGATCGACGAAGAGAAAAAGGAGTTCTACATCCCCGTAGCGGCCTACGAGGATGACAAGACCGGCAGCAAGATGAAGGAGATCCGGTTTCCCATGGACAAGGGGGTGGCCGGACAGGTCTACCGGACCGGCGAGCCTTTGATCGTTAACGATACGGCCAAAAGCCCGTATTTTTACGACCAGGTGGACAAACAGGTGCAGTTCCACACCAAAAGCATGCTGGATGTACCCCTTCGTATACAGGAGCGAATGATCGGCGTGCTGTGTGCGGTGAACAAAACCGAGGGTGCCTTTGACAGCGGTGACGTCGACCTTTTAGAGGCCGTGGCCAACCTGGTGGCGCTGCCCATTGAAAATGCCCGCATCAACGAAGCCCTTCAACGGGCTTACGAGAACGTGCGTGGGCTAAACCGTGCCAAGGAGCAGGTGATCCACCATCTTTCCCATGAACTGAAAACGCCCCTTTCGGTGCTTTCCGCTTCACTGGGATTGCTGGAAAAGCGGCTTGACGACCGGCAGGATAAAGCGCTGGACAGGATCCTGGCGCGGGCGCGGAGAAACCTCCAACGGCTGCTGGACATGCAGTACGAGATCGGTGACATGCTCCGGGAGCATGACTATCGGGCCCATGGTATGCTTTCCTTTCTGCTGGAGGCCAGTCGTGACATGCTGGTCACCCTGGCCGAAGTGCACCCGGGCAGTACCCGCGTGCCGGAAGTGATTCAGCAGGCCATCGACCGCGAGTTTGGAAGCGAAGAGATTCCCTGCACGGATATCGCCCTGGACCAGCTGGTGAAAAATCATCTGGATGCCTTAAAACCACGTTTTGCCCACCGTCATATTCGATTTGAAACCCGCCTGGAACCGGTTGCACCGGTGTTGGTTCCCGTGGAGGTGATGGAAAAGATTGTGGAAGGGCTGGTCAAAAATGCCATCGAGAACACCCCGGACCAGGGACGGGTCACGGTGGTGGTGCGCAACGGGGAAAAAGGGCCCGTTTTCGAAGTTCAGGACACCGGTGTGGGCGTGACGGCGGAAAAACAGCAGCTGATCTTCAACCGCTATTTCGCCACCGGGGATACCGCGAACTATGCATCCAAGGCGCCCTATGATTTCAATGCCGGCGGAAAGGGGTTTGATCTGCTGCGAATCACCATTTTCTCCGAGCGATACCACTTCGACACGAAAATGATATCCCATCGGTGTGGCTATATTCCGACTGATAGTGACATCTGCCCGGGCGCCATCGATCGCTGCGATTATTGTAGCAGCCCGTCGGACTGTGACGCATCGGGGGGTACCACCATGCAGATCCGGTTTTTGCCTTCAAACCAGTTGGACCTGGCATGCCGGCTGGAAGAGGCCAAACAATAAGTACTGAAGATAACCCTGAAATCGTCAACAGGCGTGAATTATGACTAAGGAATCAATCGAAAAAGACGACCCCATGGGCCCGTCCACTGGCGGGGGATTCTTTCGCGACATCAATGTGGAATTTCTCATCCACGAACTAAAGGACCCCATATCGGTCATCGAAACCGCTGTTCGCATGCTGCTGGAAAAACCCGACAAATTCGGTCCGCTGACGGATCGCCAGGGAAAGGCGCTGAACCGGGCGCTGCGAAATTCGAAAAAGGCGCGGGGCCTGCTTGCCGATCTGTTGGAGGTGGGCCGGTCCGATGCCGGGTGCTTTCAGTCCTGCCTGTTCAATCCGGCTTCCATTGTCGACGAGGTGCTGATGGAAGCACTCGAGGCAGGTGACGCGAGTCAATGGGAGACGGCTCAGGAGACTGGACTATGGCCGGACCGGGACGCCGTTTTGAGAAATCTCGGTATTCATCTGACCCGTTCCGATCTTGTCCGCGGTGCACGACTGTGCCAGGATGAGGCCAAATTCCGGCAGATCGTGGGCAATCTGATCAAAAATGCCCTGAAGCACCGGCACCGGCGATTGGAAATCGGCATGGACGTGCTGGAAGACCAGTTGATTGTTGAGGTGGTTGACGACGGGCCGGGGGTGGAAAAGGAGAACCGGGAACTGATCTTCGAGCGGTACACCCGGCTCAAGTCATGTACGCTTTTATCCCGGACCGGCCATGGTCTGGGCCTGGCCGGCGCGCGGATTCTGGCCCGCCACCTGGGAGGGGACATCACCGTGAAAAGCAATCGCGGCGCGGGGGCAGCCTTTCGCCTGACGCTGCCCCTGACGCTTCCGGAAAATAGTTGATTGCTATTATTTGCATCCACACGTATGAAGTTTAACCGGATCAACCGATTGGAAAGGAAGAGGACCCATGGCAAACCATAAAGCCTATCTGGATGGCAAGCGCATTCTGGCGGTGGATGATGAAGCTGACATTTTAGAGACCATCGAGGACATTCTGGACATGGCCGACGTGGAGGTTGCCCGGGATTACGAAAGTGCATCGGAGAAGATTCGAACCGGTCGGTACGATCTGGCCATTTTAGATATCATGGGTGTCAACGGTCTGTTGCTGCTGGACGAGACGGTGGCCAAGGGCATTCCCACGGTGATGCTGACTGCCCATGCCATCAATCCGGATACGCTCATGTCGTCTATCCGCAAAGGGGCGATCTCTTATCTGCCCAAGGAAACCCTCGCCGAGCTGGATGAACTGCTCGAGGAACTGCTGGCCGCGCAAGCCGCGGGCAAACCACCCTGGAAGCTGCTTTTTGACCGGCTGGGCGGCTACTTCGACGAGCGTTTCGGGCCCGACTGGAAGGCGAAAGATAAAACGTTCTGGTCCGATTTCTCCCGCAACTGGGAGGTGGGCAGGGGGATTCAGGAACGCCTGAAACACGACAAGCGGCTGCTGGATAAAGGGATCTGAGGAGGGACGTCTGAAGTCTGTGGACTGAGGGCGGAAGACCGATTGAAAAATTAGACATCAGGCATTCGCCAATCCGCTGGCAAGATCAATCTTGCCCTGGTCGCAGTTGAGGACGGTGAGACGTTCCTGAAGCAATCAATTGGTGGTGGTCTTGGATTTGAGCACGCTGAAAAGTAGCGTGGACGAGCCTGAATTCGATGAGCTTCAAATGATGATTTCTGTCTGTCCGGCGATTTTGTGGCCGCGTTGATACAAGTAATCGCAAGTTTTGCAGGTGCTGATTCTCTTGCGATAGCCAATCGGTACCTAATATATCCATCTTTTCCTGAACACGTTGCAGCCTATCTGCAAATTTTGATTATCCAATCACAAGTGTATAGCGAGCGGTCGGGTAATATATTGTATGGGTAGTTTGAATATTGAATTTTTGCATCACCGCCGATATCCCACTATATTTCAGAACCCAAAGACACTGATGTCGATAATATTATCGACCACTCTGGAACTGTATTGCGATGCCCATCCCCATCATACGCACCAAACTGCACCGCCCGCCGGTGGATACCCTTCACCTGCACCGTCCGAATCTGTTGGATCGGCTGAACAAGCGACTGCATCGACCGCTGACCCTGGTTTCCGCACCGGCCGGTTACGGTAAAAGTACCCTGGTGAGCTGTTGGTTGGAGGCCAGTGAGCTTCCCTCTGCCTGGTTATCCATAGACGAGGCCGATAACGATCTTCATCTTTTCCTTTCATACTTTCTGGCAGCTGTTCAAACCGTTTTCCCTGGAGCCGGCCAGAAAATCCAGACCCTCTTGAAAAGTGAGGAGTTGCCGCCCCTGTCCATCCTGGCCGGCCAGCTAATCAATGAACTGGACACGATCGATGAGGCCTTTATCCTGATCCTTGATGATTATCATGCCGTTCAAAGTAACGTCATACATGAACTTATTGAAGAAATTCTAAAGCATCCACCGCATGCAATGCACCTTGTACTGGTGAGCCGGAACGACCCTCCACTTCCACTGGCCACATTACGCGCCAAGGGGAAGATGACCGAAATTCGGGTGAGGGATCTTCGTTTCTCACGCAGTGAGACGGCTGAATTCCTGAAACAAATACTGGGGACGGTGATAGAAGAACGCATCGTTTCAACATTTGCAGAAAAATCTGAAGGTTGGATTACAGGTTTACGTTTGGCTACACTGCCACTACGTCACACGGATGATATAGAGCGTGTCGTAGCCGGCCTGCCTGATACGAATCGATATGTTTTGGACTATTTCGTTGAGGAAATTCTCTCCCATCAACCGACAGCCATACAGGATTATTTATTAGCGACCTCAATTTTGGATCGTTTTTGTGCCCCGCTTTGTGATGCGGTTTGTATTTCAGATAAAGCCTCAGGTGCCTGTGAGATAAATGGTCAGGACTTTTTACAACTGCTGAAAAAGGCCAACTTGTTTGTAATCCGTTTAGATGATGAGGCCATGTGGTTTCGCTATCATCACTTGTTTCAAAGCCTGTTAAAAAGCAGGGCTAAGCATCGGTTTAAATCAGATGGCATCCGAGCAATCCATACCAAGGCCAGTCTTTGGTTTTCTGAAAATGGCTACTTCGAAGAGGCCATCCAGCATGCGATAACGGGGGATGAGGTCGAGAGGGCTGCTGAAATCGTGGGGTACGCCCGTTATGACCTCATGAACAAGGATCAATGGCACCGGCTTGAACGATGGTTGAAGATGTTCTCACATGAAGCGGTACAGCAATATCCGCATCTTATTGTGTTGCGATGTTGGCTTGATCTGTACCACTGGTATCGACTGGATTATCTGGTAGAGGATTTGGATCGAGCAGAGCTCCTGTTAGAAACCTCAGTTTTCAAAGGGCGTGAAGCGGGTCCACTGAAGGCCGAGATGGCGGCGATGCGAAGTAACCTTGCATACTGGATACTCGAACCCGCGCAAGGTGTTGCCCTGGTCAAACAGGCGCTTCACGATTCGCCAGACGGACATGAATGTACGCAAAGCACAGCAATCTTTGGGTGGGGACCTTTGTGCCAGATGCTCGGAGAAGCAAAACAGGGCGAGCGAATACTTTGGGATCACATGAGATATGGAAAGTACAACCACTCAAGTTCCCAGACTCGGCTAATGCTGTCTTTGTGTATCGTCTATTGGCCCGAGGCGGAAATACGAAAGCTGCAGCAAGCTGCTTCCAGGCTATTGCAAATCAGTCTTGAGCACGAATTCCCATGGAACTATTCGTTTGCGCGCTATTTCCTCGGTCTTGCCCATTACGAGCGGAACGAGTTGAATGAAGCAGTGGCGCAGTTCGAAATTGTCGTCAAAGACCCATATCGTTTCCCCATCCAGAACATCACCCACTGTGCATTTCTGCTAAGCCTTTCTCACCAGGCATTGGGCGCTCCCGATAAAGCACGCGAAATCGCCGATGCTATTGCAAAGCTCACCTTTGAACGCGGGAACAGGATGTTTATCGATCTTGTTAGTGCATTCCAGGCCGATCTCGATCTTCGCCAGGGACGTATCGCACAGGCAGACCGGTGGGCCAGGGCTTTCGTGCCGCCTGCCCCCCATGGCCTGCCGCGACTTTTCAATGCCGAGTTGACCTTCATCAGAATCATGCTTATTCGGAATACACCCCAGAGCCTGGAGTCAGCCGCAGAGCAGCTTGATTCGACGCACGAGCTCCTTAGGCAAATCCACCATCGACGGTTAAAAATCGACCTACTGGGGATGCAGGCACTTCTGTCGGATGCCCTGGGTCAGGAAACCACTGCAATCGGAAAGTTGAGCGAAGCGCTGACCCTGGCAGAGCCGGGCGGTTTTTTCCGCCCGTTTCTGGATCTGGGTCACAAAATGGGTGACCTTTTGAAACGTCTTGCGAGCCAAAAACCAGATCAAAAATATACTGAGCGAATCCTGGCCGCCTTTAGTAATGAAAAGACCGGAATGGATCAGCATGTCTCTGATGATAAAAATGTGCAACGATCATTTTTATCTAACCGGTCTTTGGTTGAGCCTTTGACAAACCGTGAGATGGAGATCCTATTAATTCTTTCCAAAAGATTCAGAAACCAGGAAATTGCTGATAGGCTATTCATTTCACCCGAAACTGTCAAAAGACACCTGCACAACATTTACCAAAAGTTTGATGTAAAAAATCGTCAACAGGCGATTGCCAAAGCCAAATCCCTGAAGATACTGTGACCACCTCCCCCAACTCGCCTTAGTTCCCAATCACCATTTCCTGATCATTAAATTACAACTTTTTTACATCTTTTTGGGGGATGCCACTGCCCACTCCCAAGTAGTAATCTTGTTTGGAAGTTCAAATTAAATGAACGGCGGATGAAAACAAAGGAAGGATATGGGCATGACAGGCTCAAAATCATGGAAGAATCTGAAATTTGAGGAACCGGCCATCTATCGGATCCGTGTGCAAGGCCATATGGATGACAGGTGGTCTGACCGGTTGGGCGCTATGGTCATCACCCGTGCTTTTACAGCGGATAAGCAACCGATGACGATTCTGACCGGTCACCTGGAGGATCAGGGTGCCCTATCCGGCGTTATGAATGCACTCTACAATATGCATATGTCGGTATTTTCAGTGGAACTCCTTGATGAAAGGTAGCCTATATTTGGAGACGGACTTTAGCCAAAACCAGGAATCCATTAATTCCTTTGGTAGTGCATTCAAGACCTCTTAAATTGATGTGGGTGAATGGAGCATAACCGTGCCCAACGTTTCGAATGACATGAAAAATATACAGCAGCCATCCGGGGGTAAAGATGGAGCGCCGGCATTAACTCTCTTGATTCTGGTGCTTGGGTTGCTCCTCTCAGCCTGCGCGCCCGTGGGGCCTGATTTTGTCAAGCCAGAAATCGACGCCGCCGCTCAGTGGTCTGAACCGGAGACCCAGAACCTATCGATCGCATCGCCCGACCTGGCCAGGTGGTGGGAGGTATTCAATGACCCGGTATTGAATGAATTGGTGGAGATTGCCCGAAGGAACAACAACACCCTCGAAATTGCTGGCTTGCGCGTGCTCGAGGCCAGGGCCCAATTGGGTATTGCCGTGGGGTCACAGTATCCCCAGTCCCAATTGGCTGTGGGTGATGCGACCTATTTATCCCCACCGGAGAACAGTGGCGTCACTTCCAATTATTGGCAGTACGGCCTCGGGTTGACGGCGGCTTGGGAAATTGATTTCTGGGGTAAATTCCGACGCGGCATAGAGTCTGCCGATGCTGCGTTTATGGCTTCCATGGCCGCCTACAACCAGGCGCAGGTGATATTGACGGCATTGGTGGTTGATACCTACGCGATTTCACGCATCCTGGAAGAACAGTTGTGGTACGCACGAGAAAATGTCGCTCTCCAGCAGCAAAGTTATAACATCGCTGAGGCCCTGTTCCGCAACGGTGAGACCTCCGAACTGGACATGCAACAAGCATACACCCTATTGCTAAGCACCAAGGCCACCATCCCCAATCTAAAGATTCAACTGAAGCAGACGCGCAACGTGCTGAGCACGCTGCTGGGCCAGGTGCCTGGCACGGTGAATACGATGCTGGCCGACACGAAAGGGATTCCAATCATTCCTACAGACGTTTCGATCGGATTGCCTGCCGACATGCTTCGCCGCCGGCCGGATGTGCGCCAGGCCGAGTTGCTGGCCATGTCCCAGAACGCGCGGATCGGGGTTGCCCGGGCAGACCTTTTCCCCAGATTCAGCCTGGCCGGCAGCATTGGCCTGGCATCGGGTGGACCGGGCAACAGTAGTTTCGGCAACCTGTTCGGTGCCGATGCGCTCGCCTATTCCATTGGGGGGTCAGTGGCCTGGCCAGTTCTCAATTATGGCCGCATTAAAAACAGCGTGCGTGTGCAGGATGCGCGTTTGCAGCAGGCACTGGTCAATTACCGTGAGACGGTCCTCCAAGCCGCCCGAGAAACCGAAAATGCCATGGCGGCCTTCATCGGTTCCCTCGAACAGACCACGCTTCTTGCGGACACAGTGGCGTCAGCCAAACGTTCCAATGAACTGTCCACCGTGCGCTACCGTGAAGGATTTTCCGACTACCTGCGCGTGCTGGATTCCCAGAGATCCCTTTTCACCCAGCAGCAACGTTATATCACCATCCAGGGCAATACCGTCAGCAGCCTTGTTGCCCTATACAAATCGCTTGGTGGCGGCTGGGAAGGCCAAGCGGGCGGCCCTTACCTCGACCCCAAAACCCTTGAAACCATGCAGAAACGAACGGACTGGGGCAACCTGATTAAAACCGGTTTGGAAGAACCGGAGCAAAAAGGTGTCTTTCGCCGAGTAGACTGGTAACCATCATACGAAGACGAGAACAAAACCATGGCAGATCAAAACGAGACAACCAACAATGAAAACGTGGCAAATAGTGAGGAAAAGGCGGCCACGCCACCGAAAGTACCGCTTAATCCGGTTCGATTGTGGACCTTCATCGTCCTGGGTATTTGTTTTCTGCTGGTGGCCTGGTACCTGAGGGCCGACCGTGTCACCCCCTTTACCTCCCAAGCCCGGTTGCATATGGTAGTGGTGCCCATCGCCCCACAAGTCTCGGGCGTAATCAAGTCGGTGTCGGTCAAAAACAACCAGTTCGTGGACGCCGACCAGGAACTTTTCCAGATCGATAAACACGATTATGAACTCGCCTTGCAAATAGCTGAAGCGCAATTCGAAGCTGCAAAACAGGCCGTGGGCGCCTCAGCGGCCGCTGTGGATGCGGCCAGAGCCGCTGTGGAATCGGCCAAGGCCAACCTGGAGTCGGCCAAGGCCCACTTGGAGTCGGCCAAGGCCAATCTGGAATCGGCCAAGGCCAACCGGGACCGTGCGCAAAAGGACGCCAATCGCATACGCAACATCCGGGGGGAATCCCCGGGTGCTATTTCGGTTCGCCGTCTTGAGATGGCGGAGGCTTCTTTGGCTGCCGCCGAGGGAAGTGTCGGGGCTGCTTTGGGCGCCGTCGGGGCCGCCGAGGGAACGGTTGGGGCCGCCTTGGGAGCCGTTGGGACCGCCAAGGCGATGCTGGCACAGGCCCAGGAAAACTTCGGCAGCGAGGGGGACCGCAACTCGCGCATTCTGCAGGCCCAGGCCAATCTGGACCATGCCAAACGTAAACTTAAAAAAACCACGGTGCGTGCGCCGGAAAGAGGACTGGTCACCGGCGTGCGACTGGACAAGGGAAATTTCGCCGCTGCCGGCGCACCGCAAGTCACCTTCATCTCCGCGGACAACAATTGGATCCAGGCCGAGTTCACCGAAAACAACCTTGGCCATATCAAACCGGGCGACACGGTTGAGATGGTTTTAGATGTTTTTCCCGGGCGTGTGTTTACGGGGACCGTTCGTGAAATGGGGTATGGTGTGGCTGTTGATACTGCACCGCTGGGCGCCCTCCCCAAGATAGATAATAAACGAGACTGGCTGCGAGACGCGCAGCGTTTCCCGGTTTTGATCGATGTTAAATTGCCCGAGGAGGAGGCCCGAAAGGTTGTCAAAGTGGGCTCCCAGGTTGTGGCGATTGTCTACACCGGGGATCATTGGATCGCCAACAAACTGGCGGAAATGTACATTCGCATCATCTCGATCCTGACCTATGCCTACTGATAACACCGCATATCCAGTCGCAAGGCCCAGTATGAATATTGACTCAAGGCGCATTCTGCGGCATGCACTGGGTGTATCCCTATCCCTATTAGTTTCCCAGGTCATCGATTGGCCGCTGTCTTTCCTCGCAGCAGTTTTCACAACCGTGCTATTGTCATTGCCGATACCGCCGCCTTCACTCAAGTTCTCTTTTCTTTTTGTCGTGAAATTGGTTGGGGCGGTGTTCATCTGTCAGGCGCTGCAGCCTTTCATCGAGCATGCGCCCATGGCCGGCGTGATTCTGGTGGCCCTGGCCCTGTTCGGTACCTTTTATTATACAGCAATGGGCGGGGACCACATGATCGGCGGTTTCATTACCATCGGCCTGACCCTGCTTACCGCTGTCGGCAGCGTCAATATTGATGCGTTGATCGTAGTGACCAAGAGCCTGGCCAAGGGCGCCTCCATGGCTATCTTCATGGTGTATGTAGCGCATGCCTTATTGCCGGATCCACCGTCCGATCCTTCCGCGGCCGCCGGCCATCATCACCCGTCGTACGGCAAACCGGATCCACGTGAGGCCGCCCGAAGCGCGATACGGGCACTGGCGATTGTATTTCCCGTGACACTGCTTTTTCTATTAACGAATTCGAGCACGAGCTATGTCGTGGTGATGATCAAAGTCGCCGCGATGGGTCAACAGGCCTCGGAGGACGATACCGGCACCATGGCCAACAAGCTCATCGAATCGACCGTGTGGGGAGGGATCGGAGCGGTCATCGCATGGGTCGTTCTATCCTGCGTTCCGTCGCTTACCATGTATATCCTTCTGATGGCCCTGGCGGGGCTGGTATACGGGGCGGGCATATTTAAGGGGCAAGGCATGCACCCCAAAGGCGCCATGTGGAAATATGCTTTTCTTACCATGCTGATTATTCTGGCGCCCACTGTCGGATCTATGGCCAAAGGTCAGGCCGCCACTGACCGCTTCTGGTTTCGCCAGTTCATGTTTTTGGGGATTGCTGTTTATGGGTACCTGGCCGTGGTTGTCTTTGATGCATTCTGGACCGGTAAAAATAAGTCAAAGACGGCCTGACATCCAGCATTCACCAACGGAGGTTAATTATGTACGAAGGTTTGGCAGTTATAGCCCTGCTCATTTTTCTATTCAGTGTCGTCGCGGGACGGATTGAGCACAGCTACCTTTCGGGACCCATCGTGTTCGTCGTGTCGGGATTTGTCATGGGGCCCATGGTTCTGGGGTGGTTTGACGGCGATGTGACAGGCACGGAATTCCGGGTGATTGCGGATCTCACCCTGGCGCTGATCCTGTTCATCGATGCCGCCCACGCGGACCTGTCCATTCTCAAGCGCCAGATCCGGATTCCTTCACGTATGCTGCTCATCGGCCTGCCGGGAGTGATCGCCCTGGGTTTTGGTCTGGCGGTGTTAATGTTCGACCAGCTTTCTCTATATGAAGCCGCCATCCTGGCAACGATTCTCGCCGCGACCGATGCCGCTCTCGGCAAAGCTGTGATCACCAACAAGGCCGTACCGGTTGGGGTGCGCGAGGGCCTCAATGCGGAAAGCGGGCTCAATGACGGCTTGTGTGTCCCGGTGCTTCTGGTATTCATTGCCCTGGCCAAAGGCGCGGGCGCTGACGGCGGCGGCGCAGGGCTGGCGTTCAAACTCGTGGCCCAGGAATTGAGTATCGGCCTCATCGTCGGTCTGGGTCTCACCGCAATAGGCGGCTGGTTGATGCACTTTTTCTGGAAAAGGGGTTGGGTCACGGAAATATGGATGCACGTCGCCGTCGTCGCTCTGGCGCTGTCCGCATTCGCCATCGCTCAGAGTCTGCATGGCAGCGGCTACATCGCAGCCTTCACCGGCGGGATGCTGTTCGGATTCCTGGCGAAGGAAAACACCCACGAGATGCTTCTGGCGGCGGAGGTGGACGGCGAAGTCCTGGCTATGTTAGCCTGGTTCGCGTTTGGTGTCGCGGTTATCGGTCAACAATCCGAGCTTTTCACATGGCCAATGGTTTTATACGCCGTGCTGAGCCTCACGGTCATTCGCGTGCTTCCGATTTTCCTCTCCCTGTCAGGCAGCGGAGAGAGTGTTTCGAGCCGGTTGTTTTTAGGCTGGTTCGGTCCCCGCGGACTCGCGAGTATCGTGTTTGGTATCATCGTACTCAACGCAGATCTGCCGGGCGGACGTTTTATAGTTATCGTCGTGGTGTGCACGGTTTTTTTGAGCCTCGTCGCTCATGGACTGTCGGCCAATCCGCTGGCAAAATGGCTTGCCATGAAGGAAAACCAGAGCAAGGCTGAAAACTGAAAATTTAAATCATACAAAAAACAGGAAGTGACCCTATGATCGACGTCAAAAATTATAAAAAATCGGATGTGTTGAAAGATGGAACGGCCATAACGATCCGCACGGTCCGCCCCGAAGACAAACAGATGATGCGTGATGCTTTTTACGACCTCGAAAGGGAATCTCGCTACACGCGATATTTCGGTTTTAAAGACCACGTCACCGATGAAGAGCTGAAAAAGGCTACGGAAGTGGATTTTGAAAAGGAAGTCGCACTTGTGATTACGATTATTGTCGCGGGCAAAGAGATCATCATCGGAGGGGGCCGTTATATCCTTTTGACTGCGGCATCTGATACGGCGCCTGCGGCCGAGGTCGCCTTTACCATCGAAGAGGACTATCAGGGAAATGGCTTGGCCAGCCGCCTGTTTGGTCATCTGGCAGACATCGCCCGATCGAAAGGCGTATCCGCATTCGAAGCGGAAGTGCTGCCTCAAAACAAGGCCATGCTCGCGGTCTTTGCAAGCAGAGGGCTGCCGATGGACAAAAAATACATCGATGGGCTGATCCATGTTACCCTTTTCCTTGATGGAAACGGCCTTTAAAGGGAACCTCTTGTATGCAATAAAACCGCTTCATAACAAAGGAGGTATTTTCATGGAAAGAAAAAGAACTTTTATGCTGTGTTTACTCATTTCCAGCATTGTGTTTTTCAGTGCCTGCGCCGGCATGACGCCCACACAAAAAGGTGCGGTCGGGGGAGCTGCGGTTGGCGCCGTTGCCGGCCAGATCATCGGGGGTAACACGGCAGGCACCCTTATCGGGGCAGGTGTCGGTGCCCTGGGTGGTGCATTGCTCAATGATGCGATTGATAAGAATAAGCAAGGGCAGTAAACTCAACCGTTGAATAAAAACCATACCGAATCGCATTTATACAAAAGAAGGTGGCAAAATGAAATCATTCCAACATGAAATCGAACAATTGAATCAAAGGCTGGATAACGTTCAAAAACAAAATCGTCGTATTAAAAAGGCTGCCGCTCTGTTGTGTCTGTTACTTCTGACCGTCTTTCTGATGGGGAATAAAGCAGCCTTAGACAACGGGCATTTCAGAAACATTACCGCGGAAGGGATTACCCTTGTCAACAGTTCCGGGGAAAAACTGGTTTTTATTGGAACGACAAATGCTGGGACTGGCATGGACGTTTTCAATGATAGCGGTAAAAGGGTCGTCAGCCTCGGCATATCAAAAGATCAAAAAGGAGGCGGTTTTCTGGTAGCAGACAACAACGGTACCCCCCGAATTGGCTGGGGGATGGAACAGGAAATTCCCAGCATTGCCATTACCGATACCCGGGGAAAAAAAATTATCGGTATTGGGGGTGGTCAGACCGGGTATGGCTTTTCCGTCATGGATAGCAATGAAATCGAACGTGTCGGCATCGGTTTTCAGGAAGGCAATTCCGGCTTTGCGATCTTTGATGATCAAGGAGGCTATGTCCGGGGCATGATCCGGCAAAAGGATGGCGTCCACTACACATCTTATGTTGATGAGAATGGAAAGGAAATCATCAACCGGTAGACCTAACTGTCGGTGTAAGCCTGTTGTTTAGGGGGAAAAGAGAGCATATCATGAGAATTTTTAAACGCAATTTTGGTTTGATTACAATCGGTATGGTGATGCTTTGGGGATGCAGTGGCCCGCGTCTGATG
>JAQYWF010000436.1 GCA_030145105.1 Desulfosarcina sp. | reverse complement strand
GCTAATCTTTACCCGGCATCACAGGTAATATGACCTTCTCCGACTCCCGCCCGGACCAACACACAATCGCATTGTTGTGGGTCGCGACCCCGCATCCGGGACGGGTCTCCCACGTTACCCAAGATACCTTCCTGACATGCTGTCCCCATTACCCCGGTGGACCGGAATAGGTGGATCGGTTACATCCCCATCCCGCTGCGGCCTTCCCCGAATATTGGGCGGGTCGGCATCCACGACTGTCCTTTCGAGGCCTTCTCAGGATTCACTCGCGTTACGGCCTGCCAGGTTGCTGCAGCCCTTGCGGCTTACATCTTTCCCCAGAGCTTCAACAGGAAGGTCTCCCTATCCCACTGTCTGGGTAGCTACCGGGATGAACCGACAATTTCCCGGGCGGGACTTGCACCCGCTGGTCTCTTACGCCCTCGTGGCGCACCAATATATAGTGGTGTTCAGAATTAGCCTTATTTTCAGTGACTGGCAAGTAAACCCAACAAAATAAGCTGACCAAAAAATACAGGTTACTACAAAACTCTCCATCTATTTACAAATACCGGAATAACAGCGGGTAGATCAATTAATGGTGGGGGCGTCGGCAGCCGAACCTGTGCAAGTGCCTTTTTGGGAGTTAAATTTCAATATGTTGTAGATTGCACGAACAACAGGTGATCAACTTTTTTAAGCAAAAAGCGAAAGATGCCCCAAATCTACCTTTAATCTGCCTCCTGCCAATCCTCTCCCCATTCCTCCACGGCCGTCGATGCTTTGCCCAGAACGCCGAGTTGAGCGGCCCGCACCTTGCGGTAAACCGAGGCATAGTCCTTTTTCTGACCGTCCACCTGCAGCAGATCGTTTTCGATGGAAATGCCGAATAGGCGTTCGTTTTCTTCAAGATAAGGCAGAATGAGTTCCCAGTCGACCGGGGTCAAGCGAGTGAACTCGCCGCCGTTAAGTTGTTCTTCCACCACCAACTGGTGCGGATCGCGCAGATAGATGGCGCCGCCCGAGGCCAGGGAAAAGAGATTGGCGCCAGGATAGGGGTTTATCAGCGAAACCACCTTCCCGTCCGTATCAAACTCGATACCGTTCAGAACGACAAACCCGCCGCCGTTCAGCGGATCGCCGGCCATGAAAGACTCGGCCAGATAGTCCAGACAGGTGCCGTTGATGACTACCCGCGGACGGCCGACGGCATTGATCAGTGGTCGGCCGGCGGCGTTGCCCATGACATACACGTCTCCGCCTTTGGCCCCGTACATGAAGGTCTGGCCCACATCACCGTAAATCACCAGCTTGCCGCGTTTGATGATCTGGGCCAACTGATCCTGGGCATTGCCGTGAACATAAATTTCAAGTCCGTCGATGCCGGACGCCAGGTAATCGCCGGAGCTGTCATAGACGTCGATCCGCACGCCGTCGGAGTCCTTGGACAGCCCGCATCCGGTGAACCGCTGTCCTTTGTACCCATAGCAAATGAATTGCTTCCATCCCATTTCGTAGGCAGCACAGATCAGGCGCGCGTCGCAGTCATCACCCTCCGGGGGGAATTCCCTGGCATTGAGAACACAAATGCGCTCGCCGGCTTGCGGGGCTCTGAGTGTATGGCGAGTCGCCCAATCGACATGGCAATACAGGCTTTGGCTGTTGGCACTCATGTTGGGAGAAGCGGCAAAAAGCGCGGTCAGGCTCTTTCCCAAAATGTCCAGCACCGAACTTCGCTTTTTATCACCGGTGGCCATGCGGCGGTCCAGGAGAAAAGTCAGCAGATCAATAGCTCTGGTCTTGGCGGCATCGTTTTCGGCAGTCCGCAGATTGAGCGCTTCGCAGAGTTCGACCAAGGAGGCATAGGGCCAGGCAGGCAGCCGCTCAAGGCATTGGCGTTTCAATTGCCCGCTATCCTGGGAAGCCAGGCCCCTTTCCACCAATTCGGAAATTTCCGCGGATGGTTCGGAAACGGTTACCCCTTCTTCCGGCCGATAGTGCTTCTGGCCCTTGGGCGTACTGACGATCCGGCCGAATTTGTCGGTACAAATAAGCTGTTTGGAGCCATCCCCCTTGCCGGCATCCTTGACGGTAAACATGAAGGAGCCCCCGTCAGAGGCACTGCCGCCCCGGGCATTCCAGTATTTATCGGCCACCGGACAGAAGCGGTCGTCTTCGGATGCAAGGTTCTGCAAGGTGGCGTCGATCGCCTGCTTCTCCGAGCAGATCAGGCCGATTTGCACGGCACCCTCCTGGAGGGCAAACACCTGGGGTCGCAGCATGGCGGTATCCGTAATACCCATGAGCTGGAAGAACTTCTCATAAGGATTGTTGCGTGCGATGATAAAAAACCAGGGCCCATCCGGGGAGGCGTGGATATGGGCCGACTGAATGCAGCGGTAGATACGCTGTTTTTCCGGCGGCAACTGGTCAAAGTCATGCTCGCTGGTCGGCGCCATGGCTTCGATGATGTATTCCATTGGATAACCGAAGGTGCGGTGCAGCAGGTCGAGCAACAGCACGGAGACTTCCGTGTCGGTTAAGAACTGCGGATGGATGTTGTGCTGCTGCAAGTACTCGCAGACGGCGTGATAATTGGCAAAGTCACCATTGTGAACCAGGGCCTCGTCCATGCCACTGAACGGATGCGCACCGCCGGGATGCCATACGCGTCCCTTGGTGGGATAGCGTTGGTGGGCAATCCAGCCGTGGGCTTTGAAATCATCCAGAAGATAATAATCGACGACCTTTTCGGCATAGCCGACGATTTTCAAAATCATCATGTTGCGGCCGTGGGAGAGGACAAAAGCCTGCTTGTCGCCTAATGCGGCGTAAAAGCGCTGGTTGATGCGGATGGAGTTTTGGAAGATGAATTCGTCTTCGGCCTTGGCCGGGTCCAGGTCTTCAAATCCGTTTTCTTCGATGAAGCGGCCCAGTACGTCCTTTTTGACCCGTAAGAAGTAGCGCCACACATCGGGCGGTTTGACTTCCAGGCCTTCCACATCGCGGTAATCATCCACCGTGGAAATCCGACCGGCCTTGTGGACTTCCAGAAAAGGCGCGATATTGACTTCTTCTACCTGCTGCCGGGCGGAAGGGTCGAGCAGCGCCACCTGAAGCATGTAGTGGGAGTCTAAAACCTGCTGGCTGACCCCCAGGCTCTCGGCCGACAACCCCACGGCTGCAATCCCGCCGCCTTTGCCGTTGCCCCGGTTGTGCATCTGGATGGAGGGTTCATAGATGTGACGTCCTCTTACCGGTATGGAGGCAATGAACCCGGTGACACCGCAGCCGCCTTCTTCCGCAGCTTTTTTGAGTTCTACACCGCCATGGGGCAATTTGGCTCTGGAATTGAGAAATTGATCGATCATGTTATGATGACGAGACTGCATGGATACTCCTGTTAAATAACCATCTGCTTGCGGGGTGCCGGCTGATAAAGGGCTCTCTCTTCTTCTTCCAAATAATCCAGGTGCACCAGCAAGTCGGATCGGCCCACCAGTTCCCGAATATTGCTGAAGCCGAATTGCCGCACATTAAAAACAATTATGAATATACTCCAGCTAAGGTGTATGCTTGGATTCACTGTTTGACTATTCCGCATCGGGCG
>JAQYWF010000274.1 GCA_030145105.1 Desulfosarcina sp. | reverse complement strand
TCGACCGGCGTAAAGCGGCGGTGGCGGATGGTGCCCCGGTAAATGGCGCTGTTCATGGCAGATCCTTTCCGAAGGCACGACACACCGCCAATGCGCTGTTCACGCCGTCTTCGTGAAACCCGTGTCCCCAGTAGGCCCCGCAGAACGACGTGCGGTTCACCCCGCTGATTTCAGCGCGCCGGCGGCGGGCGGCGAGACTGTCGGGGGTGTAAATTGGATGGTGGTAGACGAAATGGCGGATGACCTTGGCCGGATCGATGCGCTCGCCGATGTTCAGCGAGACGCAGAAGGTCTCCGGGGCATCCAGGTTTTGGAGCATGTTCATGTTGTATGTCAGGGCCACCCGGTCCGACGATCGTTCGGGTGTCAGGTAGTTCCAACTGGCCCAGGCCGCCTGTTGGGGGGGCAGCACCGACGTGTCGGTGTGCAGCACCACCTGGTTTTCCTGGTAGCCGATACGGCCTATAACGTCTCGTTCGGTTGCCGACGGGTCCACCAGCATGACCAGGGCCTGATCAGAGTGGGCGGCGATCACCACGTGATCGAAGTTGTCGACGCGGCCGTCTGCAGTCTTTATGCTCACCGTATCCGGTGAACGCGTGACGACTGATACCGGACTGTCCAGGCGGATGCGGTTGGCAAAGGGCCGGGTGATGGGGCCGATGTAATTCCGGGAGCCTCCCCGGATGACACGCCATTGCGGTTGATCTGAAATATTCAAAAAACCGTGGTTTTCAAAGAATTCGATAAAAAAACGCGCCGGAAACTGCCTGAACGCACCGGGGCCCGCTGACCAGATAGCCGCACCCATGGGGATCAAAAAGTTGTCGATGAAGTCCGTGCTGTAGTGGTGGGTTGAAAGGTAGGCCTCCAGGGTTGTACGGTCATCGCCTGAATCGAGAAGCTTGCGCGCCCCACGCCGGAAGCGCAACGCATCGAGCAGCATGCGGTGAAAAGCGGGACGCAAAAAGTTCATTCGCTGAATGAACAATGAATTGAAGCTGCTGGGGCAGAACACCAGTCCGCTTTTGTGATCCTGGAAGCTGAAGCTCATCACCGAGGGCTGAGAGGCCACCCCCAGATGATCCATCAACCGCGTGAAGTGGGGATAGGTTTTGTGGTTGAAGACGATAAAACCGGTGTCCACCGGCCAATTACGGCCATGTATATCAACATCCACGGTAGCGGTATGGCCGCCGATCGTGCTTTTTGCCTCGTAGACCGTTACCTCGTGATCTTCGCTCAGCAGGTAAGCAGATGTCATCCCGGATATGCCTGTACCTACGATGGCGATGCGCATAAGCACACTCCCCGTCTGAAGTTGAAGGGAAAAGACCTACCGGAGGCCAATTTATCCGGAGCGGAGCCTTTCAGGCAGCGGTCGCAAATCCCGAACGACGCCGACCCGGTCCATGAGCTTCAGCAGCATGTAAGTGATGTCGATTTCCCACCAGCGAAAGCCCTGACGCGCCGATACCATATAGTGGTGATCGTTGTTGTGCCACCCCTCTCCCAGGGTGATCAGGGCCAGAAGCGCATTGTTGCGGCTGGTGTCAGGCGTATAATACCGCCGGGTACCGAACATGTGATCCAGGCTGTTGATGACAAACATGCGCAGGAGGTAGGGGAAAAAATATCCTTCACTCACACCCTGCTCCAATTTTAAAATCACCAATAGTCCCAAATCAATTGTAAGGAATGGGTCCGGGAAGGCAATGAGGAGTCATCGACGGCACACTGGTGGGTATAACCTATCACCCAAACTGAGCGTTTCCATTTTTTACAGACACCATAATTGGTTTGTATGCTTTGCTTTTGCGGTTTACCGAATCTTAAAAAGGGTGTCGTGGACAGCATTCCGGCAGTCAATTGACAAAATCAATGGGGTCGATTAAGAGTCTGAACAGAAAGTTTCCCATGGTCCTATTGTCGAATCCGAAAGCCTACGGAACACCACCGTGACCCTCAACACCTTTACCTGCCATTGCATCGGCGACACCTTGGATGGCCTTCGTGACGGTCTGTCACACTTCTCCGGCCCCAGCCGGGCGGCCATGGTATTCGCCATGGGATCGGATGCCCCCATGTTTATCTTCGACCCCCAGAATCTTTTGTCCGGCCACGAACCCCGGATGAAGGAATTGTATGTGGGAAACCAGGAATGGCGTACCCGTCCGTCCATCCACCGCGGCAGCCTGAAATACAGCCACATCATGCCGGAAAAGAATCTCCAGATGACGGGTTTGATCTCGTATGGGGGCCGATCTGGATCCGTCTATTACCAGATGTGGTTTACCGAGCATCACCCGGACATGTGCGGCATCGGGCCCACCGAGCGCTGGCTGGAGCACGCGGTCTGGCGTTTTTCCCATGATATGGCCAGCGAAAGCACCTTCTACACCGGCATCTCGGGCAGTTTTCTGCGGGAATACGCCACCCATGCGGTCCGCGACGATGTGGTCGACCGCATGAACGTCCTGCTGGGTTGGGACACCCGGCTGCGCGTCTATCCAATCCTGGATGCGATCCTGGAGCTTTCACGGACCAGGGAAGAGGGTGCCTGGCCCCGGGGGGAATTGGTTTTTGTTGAACCCCAGACGCTGGCTCACATATCGTTTTTGGCCCAATTTTCCCCGGCGGAACAGCCCACCATGGGCAACATCAAGCATGTCCGGAAGTTGCTGGCCGCTGTGGAGCAGTCCACGCTAAAGCTGGTCTCCGACGGCCGCTGCGTAGCCGGTATCGCTGTCGACCGTCTGCCTGATTTTAGCATTACCGCCGATTTCAGGGGTGGGCACGGCTTTCTGAAAGTTGTCGACGACAGGGTATGCAGTTTTGCCGACGGCACCTACCAGTCTACCACCCGGCGGGCCAACCTGGTGCACCTGGAAGAGGCGCTGCTGGAATCTGCCCTCGATCCGGAAACGGGCACCACCCTATTAAAAATCATTGCCGCCCTGGTTCTTCAGGCCGAAGACCAGAAACACGGCGCCACCCTCGTTTTGGACCTCAATCCCTCGCCGGTAATCATTTCCGGTCAGTGCTTCGACCGCGCCCTGGATTTGCGGGAGCCGGCCATCCTCGGCCTGGCCAAATCCCTTTTAAAGGTGGACGGCGCCCTGCATATCGGCGCCGACATACACCTTCACGGGTTTGCCTGCCTGTTGGACGGCCGGACCATCGTTGGCGAAGACCGCGCCCGCGGCGCGCGTTACAATTCGGCCCTGCGGTTCACCGCCGAACACGCGGATATCATCGTCGTGGTTGTTTCATCGGACCGGCCGGTATCCGTCATCCAATCTGGGGTTGAAGTCAGTGCCGCCTGCCAGTGGACGCCCATGTCCTCCCGCATTGTCGAACCGATCCTTCTGGACCAATGGGTGAACCGCAATGGTGAGTAGACAACAAGGTCGAGAAGGAGCTGACTGAACTGCTCCTGAAGCTTGAAGTATCCCCCAGCCAGCAAAAAGTTCTCGAAGCCGTGAACGAGATGTTCCGGGAATTGTAGCTCATATGCTCCGGTTACAGGGAGATAAGGGGTGAAAATGGCAGATGGTGGCATGTGGAAGCGTTTGTCTCCATGCACTCCGAAGCCGATTTTTGGCACACCATCTGTCCGCCCTGCCGATAAAAAACTACCCGGAAATCGGCTGATATCCTCCCTTTTCAACCGACATCGCCCCATTTGCCGTGACATCGCACCATTCAGCAAACAGACCCATCCGTGCCTGCCCGATTGGGTGAATCCAATTCGGAGTTATTGACCCTTGTGGGGCTATGTGTTAATTTAGTGCCCATCCATAAATGGCCAATTTGCCCGATATCTGCTTTATGCTCTAAATTTTATCCTCGGAATATCAACCATATGCCTCCGGTAAAATTTCTCGCATGCCTTGATCTCGACCCATTTTGCCTATTTCTGGACAGACACTAATTTAATTTATTGCGACCTACCACGTCCTGCACGGGTACCATTTTGACCGCAGATAGCCTGAAAAATCACTTTTTTTCATTCGGCATCTCGGCGTCAACCGAATCGGTCCCCGGTTTTTTTTGAACGCAAAGGCGGTATATGAAACCAATCACCCTGACCCTGGCAAGCCTCCTGGTCTTGCTCTCTTGGCTGCCTGCATCGGCCATTGAATCGGTGAAACGACCGATTTTCTACCCCAATGCCCATTATCACATCATGGGCAAAGAGACCGCCCAGACTGATATCGACGGCTGTTGGATGATGGCGCGGGAGGCCGGTGCCAGCGAGAACAACGACGCGCAACGATCTCAGGACGCTGCCAATGACGCAGCCGCACTGGCTGTTGCCGGTGCGGCCGTTGCAGCGGTTCTCGGTGGCGATCCCGGCCGGGGAGCCGTTGCCGGAGCCGTGGGGGGCGGCGTCGCATCCATGACTGCCGGCATGATGGCACAAGACAATCCCCCCTGGGTGTTCAGAGGCATCTTTGAACGCTGCCTTTTCGAAAAAGGGTACGAGGTGGCCGGCTGGGAGTAACCGCCGCATCACCCAGGGAACACCCTGACTTCGCAAATCGATCCACGCAGACAGTCTACTTTTTTGGAAACCACCAAGCTAATTTCAATCAACATTTATTGTATGGAGGAAGAAAGCAATGAAACAGTTCAAAAGTGGTCTTCTGCTGTTACTTGTTCTTGTTTTTGCCACAGCGTGTGCCCATACCAACAGCGGCACCATGACGTCCTCGAACCTGGACCGGATTGCGCAAAGCGGCATCCTTCGCGTGGGCACGGCAGCCAATATGCCGCCGCTGAACATGCTGGACAAATCCGGCGTACCCATGGGCCTGGATGTGGATCTGGCCAGCTATATCGCCGGCGCCATGGGCGTCGAGCTGAGCCTGGTCATCAAACCCTTTTCCGAGTTGCTGCCTGCACTGGAAGCCGGAGAAGTCGACATGGTCATTTCAGGCATGACCATCACCCCAGAGCGTAACATGAAAGTGGCCTTTGCGGGTCCGTATCACATCTCCGGCAAGGCCCTGTTGACCAAGTTCAAGTCTCTGGTGACCTCCGAAGAAACCTCAAAACTCAATTCCGCGGCATTTGCCTTCACGGCCCTGGAAAGTTCCACCTCCGCAGGTCTGGTCCAAACCATGATGCCCAAGGCCCGCCTGGTCACCGCCAAGGACTACAACGCAGCCGTCGATATGGTTCTCTCCAACCAGGTGGACGCCCTGGTGGCCGATTACCATGTCTGCGTGCTGTCGCTGCTGCGTCACCCCAACGAAGGGCTGGTTTCACTGATCACTCCGTTTACCTATGAACCACTGGGCATCGCCATGCCGGCGGGAGACGCCCAGATGATCAACTGGACCACCAATTTTCTCAACACCATGCGGCAGTCCGACGAGTTGATCAAGCTGAAAGTCAAATGGATCGAAGATCCCTCCTGGCTGTCGGATCTCAAGTAGCGCCTTGAAGTTAAGCGGCAAGGATAGGTCAACCGGCGGCCTTTCGAGGCGCACCCGTTGATCTATATGCACGTCCGACACACTTGACTCGCATCATAAAAAGGAACTGAGGCATGACAACATCATTTCGTAAATCTATTCAGTTGCTCGGTATCATATTGACTTGCAGCATGATCCTGTGCGCCTGCGCCACGGCACCACCACCCGCCGTCATCGAGGCCGATCCGGGTATTTTGCGCGTGGGCGTTTCACCGGATGCACCGCCATTGATTTTCAAGCAGAATGATAAAATCAGCGGTCTGGAAGCCGAGATGGCCATGGCCCTGGCGGACTATCTGGAAAAGACGGCGGTGTTCGTCGAGGTCCCATGGGAGGACCAGATACCGGCCCTGTTGGATAACCGCACGGACATTATCATGTCCGGCATGTCCGTCACCCTTGCCAGACAATACAAAATTGCCTTCTCAAAGCCCTACTTCAAAAGCGGGCTGATGATTTTAGTGAAGGATTTGCAAAAGTTCACCTTCATTACCAATAGAGAAACCGCCTTTGCCCAGTCCATTACCTGGCGAATCGGCGTGGTCAAAGGAACCACAGGAGAAGCCTTAATCCGTCAGAAGAGCACCGGCGCCAAGGCGATCAATGCCTATCCAAACCAGGAGGAGGCATTGAAGGCCCTGATCGCCGGTCGCATCGATGTATTCGTGCACGATGCACCCATTGTGCTGATGATGGCTGCAGAGAATCAATCCGACGGGGTCAAGCCCCTTCCCGTCATGTTCAGTGAAGAGTTCCTGGCCTGGGGCTTGAGAAAGAATGATCCCGACCTGGTTGAAGCGGTCAACGCGTTTATCGACCAAGCCAGGCAAAAAGGCAGCATGCAACCAATCATCAAACGCTGGATTCCGCTGGCGGAGTGACCCGGTATCTGCGATTGCGTTGGTTGGTTTAGTTTTCAGACCATCGGTCACCGATGGCAGGTGTCTGTGCACCGACATCAGCCGCCTGTCGTCGGTTTTCACCACTCGATCTTCCGGCCCCTAAAAGTAGCGACCCTGGCGCCGTCGAGAAACCCGATATCGTTGCGATCCAACCCGGGCCCGCGGTTGGCCGCATCTTACCCCACTGCTGATCAGTCCGCCGGCCGTGCCGTCGGTTGACCATGATTCCCGCCGACTGGGTTACACCTATTCAACCCATCTGTATATATGCTATAAAATGGTTATCATTTTCGCCCAATGCCAGTTGATAATGGAGGATGACCCGTGAGAGCGTTCACCAAAGCCCAGAAAGCCCGGCATGCCATTCGTGAATTCAAAACCCTGACCGACGCATCGGCCATCCGCGGGTTTTACCGCCCGTGTGGAAAAATGGGCAAGGCGCTGGAGCAATGCCTGCGAAACCTGAGCCCGGAAATTTACGGCAGCATGAATGACCCCCGGATCGTGGAACTCAAAGGTCTCGAATACGTCGTCGACCGCCTGCCCAAAGGAATCGAAGAGTGCAATCGCATCATCCTCACCGAGGAGGACCCGTTTAAAAACGATCCACTGCAGCCGAC
>JAQYWF010000395.1 GCA_030145105.1 Desulfosarcina sp. | reverse complement strand
TGAGGAAGCGACACGGGCCGATGAGGAAGCGACACGGGCCGATGAGGAAGCGACACGGGCCAAAGCAGAAGACGATGCGGTGCCGGCCGAAATGCCAGCGGATGAATTGAATGAGGAATCAGCTTCCGGTGCCGAAACTCTGGAAGAGGATAAATAGCGGATCAGGGTGCGGATACGGCAACAGGGCGACAACTGCTTATAACAAGATTTGGGGGGAATGGATGGCAAAAATCAGAGTATATGAATTTGCCAGAGATCTGAACATGACGAACAGGGAACTCTTGGACAAGATCCGGGACCTTGATATCGACGTCAGCAGCCATATGAGTTCTCTGGAGGAAGATGTGGTGGCAACAGTCAAATCGGCGATTTTCGGCGAAAAGGACGATCTACTCGAGGAAAAGCGGGTAAGACCCACCGTGATCCGGCGGCGCAAGGTTGTCACACCCCAGGAACCGGTTGTCTCCGAGGTCGATTCCGCTTCGGTGGCAGAACCGGAATCTTCTCCGGCTGAGACGGAAGAAAAGGCTCCGGCCGCGGTCGAAGTCAAAACGTCGCCGGTAAAAAAACGCGCGGTGAAAAAGCGCAAGCCAGCCCCATCCGCCAAGATCATTGCAGCACCCAAAACGGAAACACCCGACGCGCCGCCGGCAGCGTCGGCACCCGAGCGGGTGGATCTGACCCCTGCTGCCGAAGCGGCAGCGCCTGCACCACCGGAATCGGATGCACCAACTGCCGACGAAAAAACACCGGTCGACGAAGCGGCAGCCCCCCCTGCCGGCGCGACCGATGGTGATTCGGCCGCCAGTGAACCCGTTTCCGTACCACCGCCTGCCGACGAAACGACCCAGGCACCTGTGGTAAAGGCCAAGAAAGCCAAGAAAGAAGCAGCGGCCAAAATCATCAAACTGCCGACCAAACCCAAAATTGCATCGACGCCTGCAACACGCACCACACCGGCGGGGCCACCGTCTCGACGGTCTGTGCAGAAACCGGAAGCCGCCGAGGCACCTGCTAGCGCCAAGGACAAGAAAAGGAAGGGGTGGCGGAAAAAGGACGCGGAAACCAATGGTGTCCGGTTTACCAAAAAGAAAGGCGGTTTTCGTAAAAGGGAGATCGTAGAGGGTGCAGCTCTCTACAGCGGTAAAATGCGTGGACGGAAAGGTCGAAGGGGCAGCAAGCTGAGAGCCATGCCGGCCGGCCAGAAAACCCAGATCACCACTGCCAAAGCCATCAAACGGCGGGTGAAGGTTGATGAGACCATCGTGCTGTCTGAACTGGCTAAGCGCATGGGCATCAAGGCCAACGAAATGATCGTCAAACTCATGGGCATGGGCGTTATGGCCACCGTGAATCAGACCATCGACTATGATACGGCCGTTCTGGTGGCCGGTGAATTCGACTATGAGGTGGAACGGGCGTCATTCGAAGAAGACTTGATTTTGAAGCAAACCGAAGCGGATGATCCTGAAAAACTGGCCTCCAGGCCCCCCGTGGTGACTATCATGGGCCATGTGGACCACGGCAAGACATCGCTGCTTGACGTGATCCGCAAAACCCGGGTGACCGAAGGCGAAGCGGGCGGTATTACCCAGCATATCGGTGCGTATCATGTAGAGACTGAAAAGGGTGTTATCGCGTTTCTGGATACGCCGGGCCATGAGGCTTTCTCCGCCATGCGTTCGCGCGGTGCCAAGGTGACCGACATCGTCGTACTCGTGGTTGCCGCCGATGACGGGGTGATGCCCCAAACCATCGAGGCGATCAATCACTCCAAGGCCTCCGGGGTGCCGATTATCGTGGCTGTCAACAAGATGGATAAGCCGGATGCCGATCCGGAGCGGGTTCAGCGTGAACTCAGCGAACACGGCCTGATGTCGGAAGCCTGGGGCGGCGATGCCATTTTTGTCATGGTGTCGGCCAAAAAGAATACCGGAATCGACGAACTGCTTGAAATGATTTTGCTTCAGGCGGAAATACTGGAGCTCAAGGCCAATCCTGACAAACTGGCCAGCGGCCACGTGGTTGAGGCCAAACTGGATTCAGGGCGCGGGCCTGTGGCCACGGTCCTGGTGCAGGAGGGCACCCTCCGTGCCGGCGATTCTATTGTTTGTGGGATGCACTATGGAAAAATCCGTGTGCTCCAGGACGATTTGGGCCGCACGGTGGAATCTGCCGGCCCGTCCGTGCCGGTGGAGATTGTGGGCCTTTCCGGCGTACCCATGGCCGGCGATGAACTGGTGGCGCTGGCAGATGAGAAAGATGCGCGCCAGGTGAGTCTGCACCGTACCCAGAAACAGCGCTCCAAGGAGCTGGCCAAGACGAATCGGCTGAGCCTGGAAGGGCTGTTCGAAAAGATGCAGAAGGGAGAGGTCAAGGACCTGAACCTGATTATCAAGGCGGACGTGGACGGCTCCATCGAAGCGTTGAGAGACTCCTTGATCAAGCTTTCCAACGAAGAGGTGAGCATCAACGTGGTTCACGCGGCCACCGGAACCATCACCGAGTCGGACATATCTCTGGCCGCGGTCTCCAATGCCATCATCATTGGCTTCAACGTCCGGCCCAATGCAAAAGTGCAGGAACTGGCCGCCGAAGAGAATGTGGATATGCGCTTCCACAACGTCATCTACAATGTCATCAAGGAGGTCAAGGATGCCATCGTGGGCATGATGGAGTCCACCTTCGAGGAGCGGGTACTGGGTCGTGCCGAGGTTCGCCAGACCTTCCATGTACCCAAGATTGGCACCATTGCCGGTTGTTATGTGACCGACGGCAAGATCCAGCGGGGGCGGCTCATGCGGCTGGTCCGGGACGGCATCATCACCTACGAAGGCAGAAACAGCAGCCTGCGCCGATTCAAGGATGACGTGAAGGAAGTCCAGTCCGGCTATGAGTGCGGCATCAGTATCGAAAATTTCAATGATATCAAGGTCGGTGACGTGATCGAGAGTTACTACCTGGAAGAGATTCGACCGGAAGTGGAGTGATGAATCGCAATGGTCGTTGGTGTCGGACACATTGTTTTCAGGGTCTATCCGTGCCGCTCCTTGAAAGAAAAACGCAAGGTCGTCAAGGCTATCGTTGCCCGTATCCGGAACCATTTTAACGCGTCGGTTGCCGAGGTGGCCGACAATGATATCTATCAACGGGCGGTAATCGG
This sequence comes from Desulfosarcina sp., assembly GCA_030145105.1. Classification (GTDB taxonomy): domain Bacteria; phylum Desulfobacterota; class Desulfobacteria; order Desulfobacterales; family Desulfosarcinaceae; genus Desulfosarcina. Next base: position 1,306 of record JAQYWF010000395.1, on the reverse strand, counting down.
TATCAGTATGGTAGGCAGTGACCGCCGCATGATCAATGCGAAACTGGATAAAGTGTTTAACTTTGCCGAAGACCTTGGGCTGGCGGAAATGATAGACACCCAGATGGAAATCATCTCCCTGTGATCGGCAGATCCGAGAGCGGTCAAAGGTTCAGGTCTCAATAGGTGACCAACGTGGCAACCAGATCATTTAATCGAGCGGAAAGAGTCGGCGTGCAGGTGCAGAAAGTGTTGGCCGACCTTATTCGGAAAGGCGTCAACGACCCGCGGCTGGCCCAAGCCACCATTACCGGCGTGATCTTGAGCCGTGACCTGCGGATTGCCAAGGTATACGTTGCCGCCCATGGTGATGCACATGATGAAGAGGCCCTGTTGGCTGGGTTCCAAAGCGCCAAGGGGTTTATCAAGCGGGAGCTGGCCAGAGCGCTTGGCCTTCGGTACATGCCGGAATTGAAATTTTTTTACGATGCGTCGTTGGACTATGGGGCCCACATCAACCGGGTACTGAAATCGATACAACTCAATGATGAAAAAAATAATTCAACAGCTGACGAACAGTAGCCGCGTTTTGCTGGCATCCCACACCAATCCGGACGGTGATGCCATCGGCTCCCTGCTGGCCATGGGTATTGCCCTTGAACGGCTGGGGCACGAAGTGACGCTCTACAACGAAAGTGCCATACCTGCCGTGTATCGGTTTCTGCCCGCGGTGGACCGCATCCAGAAACAGCTATCGGATCCGGAACGCTTCGATACGGCCGTATTGCTTGATTGCGGGGGCCTGGACCGCGTTGGGTCGGCCGTTGATGCCATCGCCGCCATACCGGTGATTGTCAACATCGACCACCACACCACCAATACCCGCTTCGGGCAATACCATCTGGTGGATGTGGATGCATGCGCCACGTCAGAGATTGTCTATCGGTTGATTCAAGCCATGGGTCTTGTAATGAACCAGGACATGGCGACGGCGATTTACACCGGCATCCTGACGGATACGGGTTCCTTCCGGTTTTCCAACACCAACCGGGCAGCCTTTTCGATTTGCGAGGCCATGGTGGCTATTGGGGTTAGGCCGTCGACCGTTGCCCAGCACGTATATGGTACCTACTCCCTGGGACGGATCAAGCTGCTCAACCGAGCTCTGGATTCAATTGAGATATCCAACAACGGGAGCCTCTCCATCATGACGGTTACTCGGGAGATGCTGTCAGATACTGGCACCCAGCCTGAGGATGCGGATGGCCTGATCAATTATGCCCGACGGATTCAGGATGTAAAGGTCGCTGCGCTTATCCATGAGTTG
>JAQYWF010000003.1 GCA_030145105.1 Desulfosarcina sp. | reverse complement strand
GTGAGGAATCCGGCTTCCAAGAATACACCGGCTACGAGGAAATGCTCCAGTTTCTGCAAGAGATTCAGGCCTCCTCCACCGAAATGCTTCTCTCCGACTTCGGCCAAACCATCGAAGGCCGCACCCAGCCCTATGCCGTCTTGAGCCGACCCCTCATAACCCAGCCCTGGGAGGCCGTCGCTTCCGGCAAACCCATCGTCGCCCTGGTCGCCAATGTCCACGGCGGTGAAAAAACCCTCCGGGAATCGAATATGATGCTCCTTCGGGAATTGGCCGCCGAGGGCATGGTAGCAGCAGGACCATAGCAGATATATGAAATTTGCTATGGGTGCAGGTTTGTACTGTCAATCACTGGTCATGTTTTTTGCGAGGGGGGAAGGGGGTAGGTTCGGCCTTCTCAATTCAAGCAGGTTATTTTGTCAATTCACTCATAGCCTATAAAAAATCTTAGATGGCTTCATGGATACCATGGGCACCATAACTGAATTCGGATTCTCATTTATTATCAATTGGCTCCTGAGTAAACCTGCTGAAATCAATTTTGGCTAAATTCCATTTATAGCATAGTGCAAAGAAATCAGGAAAAATAGCATTAGGTGTAGAAGTCGGGTTGAAATGGCCAATTGCGCTGCCCCATGACCAGGCCAAAAAAGGTATCATTTTAAACCCAATCAAAATTTATTGCCAATTTACAACCCTTTAATTGGGTGCTATTGGTTGGTGTGGTTATTGGTGCGGCTAAAATAAGATAACATACAAATATTATATGATATTTTTTCAAATCAAACCGAGGGCCGTAATGAAAATTATTCATCTTTCTCGTTTCTGCAATCGTTACACCTTTATCATTACTTTTTTTTTAATAGTCTCTGTGATTACGAGCAGCACCCTTTGTGCACATCGTATCGGCGAAAGTTATGTTTATCTTAGCGTATACGAAAACAGGCTGACTGGAACTTTTCACATTATACTTAGTGATCTAAATATTGCTCTCGGACTTCAAACGCCCGATGTTCAGATAACCAAGGATAATTTGGCGGATCGATCAAGTGAAATTCACAGCTACTATAAAGAGAAGGTTCAATTCTTTGATAAAGAAACAGAGCTACCCATTCGCTTCACCGGTTTTAACATCCTACGGTCTGGGAGGATTTGGGTATTAACGGAATTTGTCATCATTGAGAATGCTACACTGCCAGAGTTCATCGGCATTGACTACAACGTCTTATTCGAAAAAAATCCAGACCATTTAGCCCTTTTGGCCATTGAGCATTTTTGGAAAGCAAGTATTTTTAAAAATGAAGGTCAGGAATCCCTGATCTTCAGCGCTGAAAATCCTCGGCAACAGCTTTCATTTTCTGGCTACTCTGTATTTACAGGGTTTATGGGTGTGGTTAAACTTGGCATCATACATTTATGGAGAGGTTTCGACCATCTCCTATTTATCATTGCTCTAATGTTGCCTGCAGTAATGGTTAGAAAAAATAACAGTTGGCAGCCAGTAACAGGATTTCGGACGGCTCTGATTTACGTCGTAAAAATTATTACGCTGTTCATCATTGCACATAGTATAGCGCTGAGTATCGCTGCAGCAGGCCATTTTACTTTACCGTTACGTTTGGTGGAATCAGTTGTTGCTCTTTCCATCGCTATTGCAGCAATGGACATTATATTTCCGATTGGTAGGCGCAAATTCGCTTGGGTTGTCTTCGTATTCGGCCTCTTCCATGGCTTTGGATTTGCAAATGTACTGGCTCATACTGGGGTTCTGGATGAGCATATGGCCCTTTCTCTTTTTGGGTTCAATTTGGGTTTGGTGATCGGACAGGTAGTGTTGATATGTTTCCTATTGCCGCATATATACCTTGTTCGAAACAGCGCTTTTTATTCAAATGTCCTCATGCGTTATGGTGCGGTCCTTTTGATTTTATTAGGCATGATTTGGACTGTAGATCGCGCTTTTCTTGATATCCATATTTTGAATCGGGTCAAAGGTTTCTTCATAAATATGTTAAAATGAGTCAGCAGGGTTTTTTCCAGTTAAGCTTTCAACGAGTCTATTGCAATGACGATACGATTGCCAAGAACGACTATAGCGGTTGAATCTCAATGGTTTTTTTTCAGCCGTTTAATCAAGGAAGGGATATAATGCCAGTAACAAAAACAATTGTAGAGATTTTTGAGGCTCAGGCGTCGCAAACACCTCATGCAATTGCAGTTGTCTATAAAGACAAACAGTTTACGTACGCTGAACTCAATCAGCGGACAAACCAGTTGGCCCGTTTCTTACGGAAATTGGGTGTAGGGCCGGAAACGATGGTTGGGGTATTTATGGAACGTTCCCTGGAAATGGTTGTCAGTCTATACGGTATCCTCAAAGCAGGAGGGGCGTATGTTCCGCTGGATCCGGAGTACCCCACTGAACGTGTAGCCTTCATGTTAGAAGACACCAAGGTGCCTGTCGTGTTAACCCAGGCACAGTTGATAGACAAATTGACCACAATACAAACTCTCGCAGCAAGCCGAACAATTGCAGATTATCCAAAACCGGAGTTGATTTGCCTGGACTCCGGGTGGACCACGATAGCAAAAGAGAGCACAGACAACATCAAAGAGGGTGCCACGACCGAAAACTTAGCCTATGTCATCTATACATCTGGCTCCACAGGGCGACCGAAAGGTGTCATGAACGAACATCGTGGCATTTGCAATCGTCTGCTGTGGATGCAAGATGCCTATGCATTGACAGAAAAAGATCGGGTTTTACAGAAAACGCCTTTCAGCTTTGATGTATCCGTTTGGGAATTTTTCTGGCCCTTGATGTTTGGTGCACGGTTGGTCATCGCTAAACCAGAAGGGCACAGGGATAATCAATACCTCGTTAAGCTAATTATGGAGCAAGCCATCACGACGATTCATTTTGTGCCTTCAATGCTGGCGGCATTCTTGTTAGACAGAAATGTTGAGACCTGCCATTCCCTCAAGCGTGTTATCTGCAGTGGTGAAGCGCTGCCCTTCTCCTTACAAGAACGTTTTTTTGCCCGTTTTGGAGCAGAACTTCACAATTTATACGGTCCAACAGAGGCCGCTGTTGATGTCACCTATTGGGCTTGCCAGCGGGACAGCGAACTCACCACGGTTCCAATTGGCCGTCCTGTGGCGAACACCCAAATCTACCTGTTAGATAAACAACTTCAACCCGTGCCTGTCGGTGAGCCGGGTGAATTGAACATTGGGGGTGTTCAGGTGGCGCGTGGTTATCTAAACCGACCTGAATTGAACACAGAAAAATTTATTCCTGATCCTTTCAACGGCGACCCGGAGGCCCGACTTTACAAAACGGGCGATCTTGCCCGTTCCTTACCTGATGGAAACATTGTGTATCTTGGCCGACTTGACCACCAGGTTAAGATTCGTGGGAACAGAATCGAGCTGGGAGAAATTGAGGCTGCCATAACTCAGCACCCGAGCGTCAGAGAAGTTGTCGTGGTTGCCCGTGAAGATTACCCTGGCGACAAACGACTGGTAGCCTATTTCGTTCCTGATCAACCACATATGCCGATAAACTGGCAGTTACCCCTTTCAGGAGTCGAAGATGTACTGGGCAGCCGCCCCCGGCATACATTGCCAAACGGCATGGTAGTGGCCCATATCAATAGGGGCGAAACAGATTATATGTTCAAAGAGATATTTGAAGAGCGGGCCTACCTGCAGCATGGAATTTCTCTAAGAGATGACATCTGTGTTTTTGATGTTGGGGCCAACATCGGTTTGTTTTCGCTTCTTGTCAGCCAGATTTGCAACAACGCACAAATTTATGCATTTGAGCCCATTCCACCCATCAGTGAGGTGTTGGCGCTCAATATGGCTCTTTACGGGAACCATGCGAAGATCTTTGACTGTGGCCTTGGCAGTAAAATGGGCGAAGTAGACTTTACCTATTACCCCGGTATTTCTATTCTCTCCGGACGCTTTGCTAATGCGGTTGACGAGCGGAAGACTGTAACGTCTTTCCTGCGAAATCAGCAGTCTGCAGAAAACGAAGTTCAGTTGTCGGAAGAACAAATCGATGGATTACTGGGTAAACGATTAAAATCTAAACAATACACCTGCCCCATAAGGACGCTGTCAGAGGTCATCCGCGAGAATGCGGTTGAAAGAATTGATCTGCTGAAGATCGATGTTGAAAAGAGTGAACTGGATGTACTCTGCGGCATCGATGAAAGTGATTGGCCCAAAATCGACCAGATCGTAATGGAAGTGCACAATGTCGACAGTCGACTAAAACAAATCAGGGCCATTCTTGAGGACCACGGGTATGAGGTGGCTGTCAGACAGGACAAAGATTTGAAAAATACTGAACTCTACAATCTGTATGCCACCAGGCCGCACCAGAATCGGATGCCTGTGGAAAACGAAAAATGGGTTGTCGAGAACAATCCGAATTCGAATTGGCAAAGCTCAGCGCAGCTCATCAGTGAACTACGTGGTTTCTTAAAGGACATTTTGCCTGCATATATGCTCCCTTCCGCCTTTATGATGTTAGAGACCTTACCGTTGACACACAACGGCAAGGTAAATCGTCGGGCTTTGCCGGCACCCAGCGATGAGCGTCAAACGACCACAGACTATGTTGCGCCCCGAACTTCTACCGAGCAAAAACTGACTGAAATTTGGGCCCAGGTCATTGGAATTGCTAGCGTTGGTATCAACGATAATTTTTTTGAATTGGGTGGGGATTCGATTTTGGGTATTCAAATGACGTCTAAGGCCAACCAGCTAGGCATTAGTTTTACGCCCGATCAACTCTTTCGATATCCAACCGTTGCTCAATTGGCAGGCATAGCTGGTACAGTGCCCATCATTCAGGCAGAACAGGGACCGGTTTCAGGCCCACTACCGCTTACTCCCATCCAGCATTGGTTTTTCGAACAAAACCTTGCCGAGGCCCACCATTGGAACCAAGCCTTTCTGTTCAATGTTCGTCAAGCGATGGACCCTGGGTCAATAGAGAAAGCTATACAACACTTACTTCTACATCACGATGCGCTTCGGCTGCGTTTCACATCAAGCGATTCAAAATGGCAGCAGGTAATGAATCCCACAAACGATACGGTTCCATTTTTGCGATTGGATCTATCGACATTGAGTGCAATGGAGCAAACAGCAGCGATCCAATCGACTGCAACAGAATTACAAGCGGGCCTGCGACTGTCGGAAGGTTCATTGATGAGCGTTGCTCTGTTTGAAACTGGCCCTGCGGAGCCCAGTTATTTGCTGATGATTATCCATCATCTTGCAATCGACAGTGTTTCCTGGCGAATTTTGTTGGAAGACCTTGAGCAACTTTATCTACAAATTAGCAATGGGCAGCCTATTCAGCTTCCGCCCAAGACCACGTCGTATAAATATTGGGCCGAGCAATTAACCCAATATGCCCAGTCCGGGGATCTTCAAAAAGAACTGCCATTTTGGCTTGAGAGGCAAAAAGAAAAGACCTCATCGTTACCTGTGGATTACCCGCAGGGGATGAACAGCAATACAGAAGCAACGGCTGACAGGATAGCGACGTCGCTAGACGTTGAAAAAACCCGGATATTGTTAAAAGAGGTGCCAAAGGCGTACCAAACGCAAATAAACGATGTCTTGTTAACGGCTTTGGCACAAGCATTGTGCCAATGGACCGGTGGATCTACCCAGTTGATTGATTTGGAGGGCCATGGCCGAGAGGCCATATTGGATGACATGGACCTGCTGCGCACAGTAGGTTGGTTCACCGCAATATTCCCCGTATTGTTGAGTTTAGACGTTACCGGAAATGCGGGAGACAGGCTGAAGTCAATCAAAGAACAGCTGCGACGCATACCTAACCGCGGCATTGGATACGGTTTACTGCGTTATTTAAACAAGAACACAGCCATTGTTAAAAAATTGCAAATCCTTCCGGAAGCGGACTTGCGGTTTAATTATATGGGTCAATTTGACCTACTCCTGTCATCGACATCTCCCTTTAGGCTTTCCAACGTTCCTTGTGGACCGACGCGCAGTCTGCGGTCAAATCGCAGGCACTTATTGGAAATTGAAGGGATGATTGTTGAAGGTCAACTACATATAGCATGGAATTATAGTAGAAATATTCATCATCAAACGACCATTGAGAAACTGGCTCGAAATTTTATGGAGGCCTTAGAGGAGCTCATTCGTCATTGTCAGTCGCCGACAGCTGGAGGCTTTACCCCATCAGACTTTCCAGAAGCCAATTTGAGCCAAGAGGAACTTGATGATCTAATGTCAGAAATCAGCGAACTTTAACTATAGGGCAAACATGAACAAAGAAAATATTGAGTCCATCTACCCGCTATCGCCGATGCAGGATGGAATGCTTTTTCACTCGATTTACGGAAAAGCGTCGAATGTTTATGTACTTGTATCGCATTTCAGCCTTCATGGCCCCCTGAACGTTTCTGCCTTTAAACGTGCCTGGCAACGGGTACTAAACCGGCATCCTGTTTTGCGAACTTTCTTTGTTTGGAAAAACCGTGTGACGCCACTTCAAATTGTTCACCGGCGCGTAGAATTACCCTGGCAAGAACAGGATTGGCGCCATGTGACCTCTTCGTTGCAAACGAAGCGATCAAAAACGTTTCTGGAAACAGAACCGAATAAGGAGTTCAATTTATCCAAAGCCCCATTAGTGCGCTTAACGCTTGTTAGAAAAACACAAAATGACTACCATTTCTTCATCACTCACCACCACATGATAATAGACGGCTGGTCTATGGCACTTCTTCTTAAAGAGGTATTTACCGTTTATCAGTCGTCCTGCAAGGATGAAAATATATCCCTCGAGGAACCTCAACCCTACAAAAAGTATATTACTTGGCTGAAACAACAAGATCTCACCGAAGCGGAGCTGTATTGGCGGAAGGCATTACAAGGATTTACGAAACCAACCCCCATACGTCTCGGTCAGGCATTTAAGAAGCCACAAAGCTCGTTACAAGTATACGCTGGAGAAGAACTTCGGCTATCCAGAACTACATCCGCGGAATTGCAGTCGCTGGCGAAACAGCATCAAATTACGCTCAATACCCTGATGCAAGGAGCCTGGGCACTGCTATTAAACCGCTACAGCGGTGAATCAGACATCGTGTTTGGGACGGTTGTATCGGGTCGTTCGATAACCCTTACTGATATCGATTCGATGATCGGTTTGTTTATCAACACCCTACCCGTAAGAGTGCAACTATCTCCTCATGCTTCATTGGTTCCCTGGTTAAAAGAAGTGCACGCACAGCAGGTCCAGTCTCATAAGTTTGAACACTGTTCGTTGAGAACGATTCAATCATGGAGTGAGTTGGAGCGCTCTGATGGCCGATCATTATTTGACAGTCTTTTGGTCTTTGGGAACTATCCGATAGAGACTCTCCTGAAAGACGCTGCACAGGATCTTGAAATTGGTAAGGTAGACTTTCTTGAAGGTTCAAATTATCCGCTTACTGTCCTTATAGACCCTGGCGAAGAGCTCACCATGAGGATGAGGTATGATACGGATCGCTTTGACGACAGGACCATTGTTCACATATTAAAGCACTTCCAGCTCTTGCTGGAGACCTTTTTAGCAAACTCCAATCAACTCCTTTCAAACTTTTCTTTATTGACGACAGCAGAACATCAACAGCTTGTAATAGACTTCAACCAGACCAACGCACCGGTTCTGGATGACCAAACAGTTGTTTCGCTTTTTGAAGAACAGGTTGCCAACACGCCAAATGCCGTTGCCTTGTACGTTGACGGCAACACGCTCAGCTACGCCCAGTTGAACAAAAAAGCGAACCAACTGGCACATTTTCTCATCAAACACGACATTCATCGGGAGGACATTGTTGCCCTTTTCCTTGATCGTTCTCCAGAGGCCGTTGTCGCGATCCTGGGTATCCTCAAAGCCGGAGCCGGCTACATGCCAGTAGATACGATGCTTCCTGCTGAACGGATTGCACTGATGCTTACTGAAACAGCGGCCCCGCTGGTGCTTACAAAAGAACGTTTTGTCACCCATCTTCCCGAATCCGCTGCCAATACGTTGTGTCTGGATACGAACTGGCCGGCCATTGAAACCGAGCCTGATGATAACCCTCTGACCGCTGCTACACCAGACAATCTGGCCTACATTATCTACACCTCCGGCTCCACCGGCACACCCAAGGGTGCCATGGTCCGTCATAGCAATTTATTCAATTATGCCTGGTGGGCGAAAAACTTTTATCTACAAGGGCAAAAGCTCGATTTTCCGCTTTTCACTTCACTGTCATTCGACCTCACCGTCACCTCTATTTATGTTCCTCTGATCTCTGGCAGCAAAATCGTCATTTACGGTGAGAGCGATAGTAGCAACCTGGTAATTCTCGATGTGATCAAAGACGATCTCGTTGACATTATCAAACTGACACCGGCCCATTTGTCGCTACTCAAAGAACTGAATCCGGTGCAGTCTCGGTTACGCAAAATGATTTTAGGCGGAGAGGATCTGAAACGCAATCTGGCCAAAAGCGTCAGCGACCTGTTTGACAATAAGATTGAAATCTACAACGAGTACGGCCCCACCGAAGCTACGGTGGGTTGTATGATTCATCGTTTTGATCCCGAATTGGATACGGACGATTCCGTTCCTATTGGCAAGCCCATTACCAATGCCCAAGTCTATCTATTGGATGAACATTTGAATCCGGTACCAGGCGGGGTCATCGGTGAAATTTGCATTGGCGGTAGGGGTGTGGCGCGAGGCTACCTTGGCCGGCCCGAACTCAACGCAGCCAAATTTGTAGAGGTTCCATGGCAAACAGACGCAATCCTCTACCGTACCGGTGATTTGGCCCGCTGGACCTTCGACGGCAAGATGCAGTATCTGGGCCGGACCGATGATCAGGTCAAGGTTAAAGGGTACCGGGTGGAATTGGGCGAAATCGAGAGCAAGCTCCTGAGGCACCCCGATATCGAGCTTGGGGTGGTGACTGTGTTTCAACCTCAGGCTTCGCGAACAAACGCGGCAGAAACGCACTGCTCAAAGTGCGGTTTGCCCGACAATTACCCCGGCACTACGCTGGACACGGAAGGGATCTGCAACACTTGCCGAGATTTCGACATGCTCAAAGAGCGGTTCCGACCCTATTTCAAGACCATGGCAGACTTACAGGCCATAATCAATGAGGCCAAAAAGACCAAAACGGGCAAGTATGACTGCATGGTGTTGTACAGTGGCGGTAAAGACAGCACCTATATGCTGTATCAACTCGTTAAAGAAATGGGAATGACGCCGTTGGTGTTCAGCCACGATAACGGCTACATTTCAAAGGAGGCCAAAGAAAATATTCGCCGGGTAACGGACGACCTGAATGTCGATTTGGTTTTTGGCCAGACGCCGCAGATGGACGCTGTTTTTGTGGATAGTTTAAGGCGCCACAAAAACGTTTGTGACGGGTGCTTTAAAGTGATCTATACGTTGAGCATCAATCTGGCCCGTGAAAAGGGCATCAACTATATCTTTACCGGGCTGTCTCGTGGCCAGCTTTTTGAAACCCGTTTATCGGATATGTTTGAGGCCCGCATTTTTGATGTAGATGAAATTGACCGCACCGTTCTGGAGGCCAGAAAGGCTTATCATCGCATCGATGACGCTGTAAACCAACTGCTGGATGTAGAGATATTCAAAGGTGACGATGTTTTTAACGACGTCCGACTCGTCGACTTTTATCGCTATAAAGATGTTCCCTTGCACGCAGTGTATACTTATTTGGATCAACACGCGCCGTGGGTCCGGCCATCTGATACCGGACGTTCTACCAATTGTTTGATTAACGAAGTGGGCATATACATCCACAACAAAGAGCGCGGTTACCACAATTATGCCCTCCCTTACAGTTGGGATGTACGGATTGGACATAAAAGCCGAAGCGAAGCCTTGGAGGAGTTAGACGACGATATTGATGAGACCCGGGTTCGCAACATCCTAAAGGAAATTGGGTATCTTGAACCGGAGGCTGCGCCTACACAATTGGTGGCACATTTTACAGCCAAGCAGCCGCTGACTATCAAAGCGCTGCGCCAATTTTTGAACCACAGCCTGCCCGATTACATGGTGCCCACCTATTTTGTGCAGCATGAACAGATGCCACTGACGACCAATGGGAAGATCGATCGTGAAGCGCTACCTGACCCAACAGGGAAAGGAATAAGGCTTGATACCGAATATGTTGAACCGGTTACCGAACGAGAACAAAAACTGGCCAAGGTTTGGGCCGAGGTATTTCAGCTGGAAAGCGTAGGCGTCCACGACAACTTTTTTGACCTTGGCGGTGACTCCATTATCAGTATTCAAATCATTGTTAAAGCTGGTCAGGTGGGCCTGTATTTTTCACCACAACAACTTTTTAAAAGCCAGACAATTGCTACGCTAGCGCCGGAGGTTGAAGTGACCACTGTCGCACCGGTTGAGCAAGGCTTGGTAACCGGCCCGGTGGCGCTGATGCCCATAGCGCACTGGTTTTTTGATCTAAATTTACCGGAGCCAAACAAGTGGAATATGTCTATGCTGGTGGATGTGACCACCGAATTAAATTCAAAATTACTGGAACAGGCTTTGCAGCAAATGCTAAGCCACCATGATATGTTGCGCGCCCGCTTTTTACCGGCAGATACACCAAGCGGTTGGCAGCAGACCCTTACCGAAAAGGCCCCTTCGCCCACGTTCCAAGTTGTCGACCTAAGTGGAATGCCCTTAGCGGAACAGCGATTATGCGTCAAAGAGACGATGGTTCAGTTGGAAAACAGCCATAATCTTATGAAGGGTCGGCTCATTGCCGCTGCTTATTTTAAAGGGGAAATGGGCCATACCAGTCGGCTTTTCATTACGGTGCATCACCTGGTGGTTGATGGCTTTTCCTGGAATGTTCTGTTGCAAGACTTAGAAAAAGCCTATCACCAACTTAGCAGAGGCGAGTCGGTGTCTCTACCGGCGAAAACAATTTCAATGCGGGACTGGTCGGAAAAGCTGGCGGAGTTGGCCCAAACCACGAATGTGAAAAAGGAGTTATCACACTGGTCAACTGTTTTTAAGGATGTCCATCCAAGCATTCCCGTGGATATCCAACGTGGCGACAACAGGGAGGGTGAGGCAAGCGTTGTAACGGTCAGCTTGAACCAGAAAGAAACCCAATCGCTGTTAAAAGAAGTTCCCTCTATTTACAACACCCAAATAAACGATTTCTTGTTAACAGTACTGGCTCAGGTTTTAACTGAATGGACCGGTCAGAACTCAGTGTTAATCAACTTAGAAGGTCATGGTCGGGAAGATATTCTACCCACGATATCTCCTCCAGCGCGCACCATCGGGTGGTTTACCTCGATATTCCCTGTGAAGCTTACCCTGACCGAAAGCACCAACCCAGGTGACAAGCTCAAGGCCATCAAAGAACAGCTTCGTGCCATTCCCAACAAAGGCATTGGTTTTGGGCTACTACGCTATTTGTGCAAAGATCAGGAGGTTCGCCGTCAACTGACAACCAAAACACCGCCACAAGTACTCTTCAATTATCTGGGACAGTTTGACACCTCCCTGCCCGATACGGCCATTTTTCGCTTAAACCGAGCGCTTGCAGGATGGCGCGGTGAAAGTAATCCCAGGACGCAAATGCTGGAGATCAATACCTGGATCGTTGGGGGTCATTTACAGGCGAACTGGACGTACAGCAAAAATTTACATCATCCCTCAACTATCGAACGACTCGCTGAGCGATATGTAACGACAGCAAGAACACTTATCGATCATTGTCTTTCATCTGAAGCCGGCGGTGTCACCCCTTCAGACTTTCCCTTGGCCAATCTGGATGATAAAAAACTGGATCAGCTTGCTAACATTCTGGATGCGCTTGAATAGATAAGTTTGTTATGAAGAACGTTTCCGATATTTATCCCTTGACGCCGGCGCAAGCCGGTATGCTGTTTCACACCCTGCAAGCACCCGGCTCCGGAGTATATTTTGAGCAGTACGTTTGCACGTTGAAGGGTTCTTTAGACCTTCCTTGCTTTCAACAGGCATGGCAAAAGATAATAGAGCGCCATGCCGTGCTTCGCACGGCTTTTATTTGGGAGGGACTTGATGAGCCACTACAGGTGGTGCGAGGAGAGGTTGAACTTCCCCTTGCTCACACCGATTGGTGCAAGCTGTCTGAGACCGAACAGCATGAACGTCTTGAAGCGTATATACAAACAGACCGAACCCGAGGTTTTGATCCGGCCAAAGCGCCACTGTTGCGGCTGGCTTTGTTTCAAACGGCCCCCGATGTTCATCAGTTCGTCTGGAGTTTTCACCATTTGCAGCTCGATGGCTGGTCGACCGGGTTATTGTTGGAGGAAGTTTTTGACAGCTACGAAATCCTGCGACGTGGCGAACTTCCCATAAAAAGCCCGCCGCGTGCCTTTAAAGATTTCGTGGCATGGCTCCAACAACAGGACATTAAAGAGGCAGAATCTTTTTGGAAGAATGAGCTGGAAGGATTCACCTCACCAACTGCACTGAGAATCGATAGAGGTGTTGCGCCCAAAAAAGCAACGGGCAGCTACCAGCAACAGCAAACAAAACTGTCGGCGTCTGTTACAACAGCGCTGCAACAGTTGGCCCAGCAGCACAGGCTTACGCTCAACACAATCTTTCAAGGTGCTTGGGCGATTCTGCTTGGGCGCTACAGCAGCGAGGGCGATGTGTTGTTCGGGACAACCGTGTCCGGTCGACCTGCCGATTTACTCGGGGTCGAATCGATGATCGGTATGTTTATCAACACGTTGCCTACTCGTATTCAATTGAATCCGGACACAGAAATACTTCCTTGGCTCAAAAATATCCAAAGCCGCCAATTGGCGTTGCGACGATTTGAGTACAGTCCGCTGGTGGAAATTCAGTCGTGGAGCGATATCCCAAAGGGTCGGGTGTTGTTTGATACCATTGTTGTGTTCGAAAACTATCCAGTTGACGGAACAACTTTTCAAAATGGCAATGCTAGCCTTCATGTTGATAATGTCCGATATCTGGAACAGAGCAACTATCCGTTGAGTGTATTGGTAGAGCCGGGAAAACAGTTGCAGTTGTATATCATTTACAACGATAGTTATTTTGATGATATCGTTATTGATCGTTTGTTGGGGCATTTGGAAACCATTTTGACGAGCATTGTTGCCAACCCTATGCAACCGATCAAGGCAATAGAATTGCTAACTCCCGCTGAACGTCAACAAATTCTGTATACATGGAACAACACCGGTATAGACTTACCTCAGCCGCAGCAAACACAGCAATTCTTTGAGGAACACGTCACCAAAAAACCGAAAGCCATCGCCGTGGTGGATAATGCTGGACAACTTACCTACGGTGAGCTGGATCAAAAGGCCAATCAGTTGGCTAATTATCTACGGAAGCTCGGGGTGGGTCCGAACACGCCGGTTGGCTTGGTGCTGGTACGCTCTGCAGATATGATCGTATCCATACTTGGCGTCCTGAAAGCCGGTGGCGCCTATTTGCCTCTGGATCCGGACTACCCAATGGAACGTTTGACCTTTATGCTTTCCGACACGCAAGCACCGGTGGTGCTGACTCAGAAAAAGCTGTCCGACTCACTCCCGGACCACAAAGCCAAAATGGTGTTCGTTGATTCCGAATGGGACGCAATTGCGCTGGAAGACAGCACGGCACCCCGCATCGCTGCTGAACCAAATAATCTGGCATATGTGATTTACACCTCTGGTTCTACGGGTAAGCCCAAGGGCGTACCGATATCCCACCGAAATCTAGTGCATTCAATTTCGGCTCGCTTTGAGTTTTACAAAAAAAAGGTCAACCGTTTTTTACTATTGTCCTCCTTTACGTTTGACAGTTCGGTGGTTGGTATTTTTTGGACACTCTGCCAGGGCGGAACGCTGGTGCTGCCACCGCAACGCACCGAGCAGGATATAAAAAAACTAGTGGCGACCATTGACACGTATAAAATCTCCCATATTCTCACACTGCCGTCACTTTACACCATTTTGCTGGAGCAGTCAGATGCAAAGCGGTTGGCATCTTTGAACACGGTTATCGTGGCCGGAGAAGAGTGTCGGCGAGGGTTGGTTGATCTTCACTACACCAGGCTGCCTCAGGCTGCATTGTTCAACGAATACGGACCTACCGAATGTACTGTTTGGAGCACGGCGTATAAAATTCCCACCAGTATTGAGGGCGATTGTGTTCCGATTGGGCGTCCCATTCCGAATGCGCAAAATTTCATTATAGACCGTCATAACCAGTTGGCGCCCATTGGCGTGTCGGGGGAACTTTGCATTGGCGGTGCCGGCGTAACATCGGGTTATCTAAATCAGCCGGAGCTAACCGCCGAGAAATTTTTCGAGGTAGCCATTGCCGGCGAGTCGATCACCCGACTGTATCGCTCTGGGGACCTGGCGCGCTATCTACCCGACGGAAACATTGAGTTTTTGGGGCGTATTGATCACCAAATAAAAATTCGTGGGTATCGTATCGAACTTAAGGAAATAGAGGCGATAATAGACGGTCACCCTGCGGTGGAAGCCTCGGTCGTCGTTGCGGGAAAGAGAGAAGAAAACTCGCAAAGGTTGTTTGCTTATATCGTCTACAAACCGAATCTGGCGATCGACAGTTCAGCGTTGCGTCGTTTTCTGCAATCCAAATTACCCGACTATATGATTCCGGCTCATTTCATTGTCATCGATAAGATGCCCCTTAATGCCAATGGGAAAATTGATCGGGATGCCCTACCGCCCCCCGCTCGCCATGCAATTCGCGCAAACAACGAATACGTCGCGCCGAAGACACAGCTTGAAAAAACATTGTCATCGATCTGGGCAAAATGTTTACATGTTGATCGAGTCGGCATCACAGATAATTTTTTCGAGTCTGGTGGAGACTCACTGCTGGCGCTGAGATTGATCGCAGACATGAAGAGCCAAGCTGATATTGATATCTCCCCGGCTGCTTTCTTAAGAAATCCATCGATCGAAAAAATGGTATTCCAGCCTAAAAATGAAATATCCGTTGATGGTGACAGTTCGATTGTGCCCATTCAACCAAAAGGAAGCAAGGTTCCCATTTTCATATTTAGTCTGCCCGCGACGATTTTTTCGTATTTTGACGATGATCAGCCGATTTATCGGTTCAGGGATTACTGGGACGACTTACCGTTTCCTTACAGCCATGATAGCATAGAAAAAATTGCTCAGAATTACATCGCCGATTTAATCAAGACATTTCCCAATGGTCCCTACATTCTCTGCGGATACTCTGCCGGCGGAATGATCGCCTTCGAAATGGGTAAGCAGTTGATCGAAGACAACGAGAAGACCGTATTCTTGTTTCTGATTGACCCGACGGTTCCGACAAGGACGCAACTGGACAACCAGAGCGCTGCCTCAGTGGGTGCTCAAGGAACACATCGATATGCTCATATCACCAGTGCCGTTCGTGAGAATCCACTTCGAGGTGTATGGTTCGTCATTCGCAAATTATTTGAGAAACTACGGAATGAGATCAGGTTCTGTAATTTCTATTTGTTGTTCAAATTGAGTCGTGTTTTAGGTTATCATCTCCCATTAAAATGGCGTAGACCATATGTACTGCGACTTCATGGCAAAATAACCCGTCTGTACAATGCCCAAATATACCCAGGACCGGTAACGATGTGTCAGACTCAACGTCACTTCGAGCAGTTTGAATGGCGCAAGCTATTCTCCGGTGATTATGAATATCATGTCATTCGAGAAACCGATCAACATGGGGACCTTTTCAATGACAAAAGAATTATTGAAATTTGGATCAACCATTTGAAGTTATTTTTGGATCGGATTTAAATACGATAAATTAATCAAACCGATCAAATAGAAAATAGTTGTTGGAAGTCAACTTTTAGGTCAGGTGTCGCCTATCTACTGCTCTTTAAAATCCTCCGCATCAAGCTTGAATTCGGCCTTATGGGCATCGTCAATGACCAAGACGATCGTCATCTCGTTCTTCACCGGGGGATCGAAAGTGAATTTGCCTTCGACATTAGTCTTGCCCTCCAGGAGAATTTTCCCTTTTGCGCTCACGACCACGAGCTTCGCAAATTTGATCTTGGTCCCATCCTGGGTAAAGGCTTCAACATAGACCTTTCCTTTCTCAACGTAGGCCCAGAGAATAACTGAGTGGGCAGATGCGATGAAGGATAGGAAAAGAAGGTGTAGAGTTGTGAGGATTATGATTGTACGTGTGATTTTCACTTTCGGTCCTTTCGACGTTCACCAAAAAAATTTCGCTCTGCTCAGAATGACATGGGTTTTCGATTCTTGGTTCGAATAATCGTCTTTGATCACACTGGTATCTGAATCCTTTCTCCTGATTTCTTTTCGGTTTTACTTTAAAGCTGAGCAATGCACCCAGATCAGTCCACCAATCTCTACCACTTTTCTTTTTCCGTCCGGGGCCATTTTCTTTTCATCGCCTTCTTCTAAAGCGGCAAAACCCCACCATCCCTCTTTGGGCATGGCGTAGGTGAAGACGCCGTTTGGGTCAGCTTTGATCACCTGAATATGGAAGGGATCCGATGCATTTTGAGCTATTTTGGGCTTGTTGTCATAAGCGATTTCGATTTCAGCGTAGGGCACGGGTTTTCCCATTAAAAAGACCTGGCCCTGAAAAACGTTGCCCGCCCAAAGTCCATAGGGCCGTGTGAGAGGCTTGATTTCAATTGGAAAGCCGACCAGATCGTCCCAGCCTTCTTCCAGGCCGAAGCCATGGACCAGGGCTTTTGTGTAATGAACGATGAACTTCTCTTCCACCGGCTCCCAGTAAGGTGCAGGTTCCACATAGAAGATATGATCGCCGGGCCGCCTGAGTTGGTAGTCTACCGTATAGGTCCTGTAGTTGCCTGTCTTGACCTTTTTCAGCTTATCCAAGAGATTGGTTTTTTCTCCATTGATCATCACTCCGAATTGAACTGGAAGATCACTATCCATCAGGCCTTGTTCAAAGGGGTGGGCAAAGCGGACGTTAACGGTAACAGTGCTTTTGCTTTGATCCATAACAAGGGGAGCCGACGGCTGAACCACCATGAAATGGGCGAGAACAACGGATGGGACCACGACAAATAAGATGATAAACGAAATACACAAATTCCTCACTGTTCTACCTCCTTTGCTTAGCGTCTAAGCGCTGTGCGCAAGCCACTTCACAGCCTAAAAACCAAGAATAAAACCCTGCCGATCATGTCGCTCTGCTCCAATCCAGCCAATCTTGTCTTCTTTGATCACTACGATTGCCCTTGTTGAATTTCACCTTTTCCTAAGAGCGGCTTCAGCGTCAGGGTACTGTAGAAAACGATACTTGCCACCAGCACGATGCTAGCCCCGGTGGGTATGGGCCATACTCCGGAAGCTAAAAGACCGATCACGGTGCTAACGGTTGAAAAAGCGATGGTGAGCCAGAAAAACTGGACCAGATTCTTAGCTATGTTTTGGGCGCCCGCCGCCGGGACAACCATCAACACCAGAACCAACAGTGCCCCGACGAGTTTCAGGCTGGCAACGATGACGACAGTCAGCACCGCGATGAAAACATACTCTATAAGCACGGGGCGCACACCTCTCGTTTTCGCCATGATCGGATTGAAAGAGGACAGCATGGTCCGATTGAAGATGATAGCGCCGACCACCATTGCGATCATGGAAATAATGATCAGTAGGATGAGATCATTGTTATTTAGGGTGATCAGGCTGCCGAAAAGGATGGCCTCGATCTGATGGACATTGAATTGCTTGGTTACCAGTACCATCATGAGAATTCCGATACCTAATACCTGGGCCAGCACAACGCCAATGACCGTGTCGTTGGAAACCCGGGCGCGATTTTTCACGTAAGTCATCAAAAGAGCGATGATCAGGCAAAAACCATAGAGCCCTGCGTAGGTACCTTCAATAGGCTCACCAAACAATAGGCCTATCGCCACCCCGGTCAGAGAGGCATTCCCCACAGTCTGTGTAAAAAAGGCAAGTTTGCGCGTAACCACGACGGTCCCCATTCCACCAAGAACCGGGCCGACGATCAGGGCTGCCATCATGCCTCGTACCATAAATGCATGTTCGAACATGGCCGGTAGATACCCTGCTTTTGCCAAATCGGTGAAAAATTCAAAGAGGGAACTCATGGTGTCTTTCCCTCCTGCCGGTTCAATACGACCAGGGCGGTTTCAATGAAAAGTTCGTCGATTTTTTTCAGATTGCAGAACGTCTGGGCGGGACCGTCGAAGGTGACAGTCCTGTTGATTCCCGTGACCCAATCGGCTGTGCGTCGGATCATGCTCAGGTCGTGGCTTACCATCAGGATCGTCAGGTTGTGCTCCTCTTTTAACCGAAGCAGTAGGTCCTCGAAAATCCGGGCGCCAAACTCATCCACGTTGCTTGCCGCTTCATCGAGAACCAATAGCTCCGGCAATGGTATCAAGGCCTGAGACAGAAGCACTCGGCGAAGCTCTCCCCCGGACAGGCCGCCGATAAGCCGATCGATCAGATGGTCGGATTCGGTAAGCTTCAAGGCCTCAACAGCCCGCTTTCGAACCTTCCTCCCTTTCCCCAAAAAGATAGGTTTGTTCCTGAGCATGATGGAAAAAAAATCACCAACGGTGATGGGCAGCGTGTGATCGAACTCTAGCAGTTGTGGAACATAGCCGATGCGCCCGTCTCCTTGAAATCGAATTCGAATTTCCCCCTGATGGGGCATGCCGCCCATGATGCAGCGGATCATCGTGGTCTTTCCGGCACCGTTGGGCCCGATCAGGGCATGAAGGGTCCCGGCCTTTACTTCCCACGTCACCCCGGCAAGAATCTGACTGCCACCGAGTTTGACCGAACAGTCCTTTACCGATAAGAGGGCAGGGCTGTCTATCAATTTGTCAGACACAGTTTCAGTTTCCACTTGTAACCGCTTGTACGATGGTGTCCAGATTCTTCTTCATATCCAACGCAAATTTATCTTTTGAGTAGGGACCGTTGGACACGTGGCTCAGTTGGTAAATTCTGCACCCGGTTTCATCAAAAATGATGGCAACATATTTTTTCCGATAGTCTAACTCGCCAAAGAGAACATTGACGTTCGCCTTTTGAATGCGCTTGATCGTGTCCTGTAACTGCCGGGGACTTGGTTCGATGCCGTGCCGCGGCTGGATCACTGCCCTTACCTCGATTCCCAACTCGCTCAACAGGTATGCGTATCCGTCGTGAACCGTGGCGATTCGTACGTTGTCCGGCTTGGTTGAATTGATTTTCTGTAAGGCGGCAGCCAGCATCTTACGCAGGCTTTTTGTATAGGACCGTGCATTTTGTCTGAATCGATCGCTGTTTTCCGGAGAGAGTTTTGCCAATTCGTCAGCAATGTTGTAAATCTGCTGCACGGCGCCGTTGATGGCGATATAGGTGTGGCTGTTGTAGCTGATCTTCTGCTTCTTGTCGGTCTTTTCAAAATCGTAGATTTCCTGATGGGATGGAATCAGGGGCACGCCTTTGTGAGGATCGATCACCCTCAGGTTTTTGTTCCCGGCCGCCTTGATCATTGGCTTAATGTAGTCGTCATGTCCCATGCCGTTGATCACAATGGCATCAAGTCCGTTGATTTTCTGGATGTCTTCCGGACGCGGCTGGTACGAATGGGGGTCGGAGCCTTCGGCAATAATAGTTACGACTTCGGCGCTATCACCGACGATGTTCTCGACCCAGGAGTAATAGGCGTGCAGCGATACCCCAATTGTCAGCTTGCCTTCTGCAGCCAAGGACGAAGCATTCAGCAAAAAGAGAATGGTGATCGTCAAGAGAAAGTGTTTCATTGGTTTGCTCTCGCATTATCTGCTTTTGGGAAAGGTGTCAGATCTCTTCGCGGCAATTTGAGCGAAGGATCATCGGGGCTCATCACCCACCACCAGTCCGCTTCGGTCAGCCGCTCACCGGGATAGGGTTGGGTGGATTCCGGGTATATCCAGACCTGCACCGCCACCTTTTGATTCGGGTCATAATCCAGGCCTGGATGAGGGTGGGGGTGGTAATCGGCGTGAAGGTCGATCACCCGGAGAATGAAGGCGTGGGCCTGGGGATCCTTCGGGTTGTTTCCGAGATAATCGATCCAGGTTTCGCCGTTATAGCCGACCCAGGAATAATCCTGAAGTTTCTTGGGAAGAAATGCGGCGGCAAAGGGCGGAACGTCTTCTATTTCCAACAATACCTTGTCCGGCCATTGGCCTCTACGGTCCCGTAGAAACTCGATTTCGGAAACCGAGCTTAGAAGTGTTTGATAAAGGGTGCGTTGTGTCCCGATTAACATCGTGTCCAGGCGTTGGTAGGGCCTCATATACTGTGGGGCTTCGCTGCCTGATATCATGAAGAACCGGAAGGCCATCAGCAGCACGATAAGTTCAATCGCCAGCAGGACGCCCACGGTTTCACGTTTCGCATCCAGTGGCGGAACAATGAGCTCTTTAATCGAATGCGAAAATGTCTGTACGGTATCTTCCATTGTGGATGCTTTAAAAATACATCAGCTGTTTGGGCGTATAAGCCTTGATGATGACCCACTTAACACGATTTGTGCCCATACACCCGAGGGCCAGGGTGCGAAGAGGAAATCCATGTTCGCGTGGGAGGAACTCCCCATTTATCTCATATACAAGCAGAGTTGAATCGATGGCCTTTTTAATTGGCACGATTGAATATACTTTATTTGGGCCTTTCCTTTGGGGCAATCAAACCCTTTTAAAATTGTTATTACAAGCGTTTGGCTGGACCCTCGGTCGCATTAAAATATCCTTGAGGCGGATACCTCGCCATGCGGCATTGCCGACACCCTCCACGGTCCTTGAATTACCGCATACTTTTTTATAGAAGCGAACGACCGTTTCCGGAACAACCGAGTATGTTCGCCACTTAAACTTCTGCATCCCGTGGAAATCGCCTAAGGAAATGTCAATGGTTTCTTCACCAGCCCGTCGATTGATAAAGACCAAGTGTCCACATCAACCGGGCGTTTTGGAAACAATCTCTGATTGCGCTTGAAGAATACCTTATTGTCCGTAATCCAGGTATGCAGCCTTCCAATCGGTGTTTCGGCACTCAGCTGGTTTTCCGTCATAATTCGCATCTAATCGTCAATCCTCATTTTTTCTTTTCAAATACAAAAAAATACAGCAGCGCGATCCGATATGTCAAACGGATATGTTAGTTTTTGGCCAACTATTTAAAACCCATATGGCTATTAATGAAAAATCAATAGTCTAAGAGTGTCAGATACTTTTTTTATGATACCTGGAAGGGAAGGTCATTCGGCGGATACCGAGACAAAAATGAAATAAAATTTCTATAACCATTTTGGATGCCGGCTTCTGACTAACGGGTGCAGTCATTGAGATGGATTCCTTTTTTCTGTTCTTTCCACCAATGTAATCCGCCAAACGTCTAAAGCCTTCACTTCCGACCGCTTCGAAATCACCTTCCACGTGGGTCTCTGCCACAATATACGATGAATATTTGCGTAATTCGAAGCTGCCTTCGGTTACCATCACGATATGGGAAGGTTTTTCTATTGCCATTGCTTGCGGCCCTATTAAAATGATTGAAGCTGTCATAAAAATTCATAATAACAAGGTTTTATGTAACTTGTAATTCATAAGATGTGTCCGTGGTTGGAATATTCTTTGGAACGAAATATGCCTCAATTCAAAATTTGGCATTTCACAGCATTATATCTTTGGATCTATCACTGAATGATAGGCTTAAACCATCACTCACTCTAAAAATACGCGAATTTTCTTCAAACTATAAACTGGAATGAAGGGGAAAGAACCGGCACTGTACGTATGTATTCCTGGTATTTTATCTGGTTGCCATATCGTTTGTCTTGCGTATTCTCCAACCGTTTAGTCGATCCCATCATAATCAGCACGATACACACCAACCCATCTGAACTGGCAATCCATTTTAAGGGTGAATCATAAAAGAGGATTCCCATAACACAGTTCCCGACCCAAAATGTAATCTCACCCAAATAATTCGGGCATCTTACCCAACGATACAAACCCACATCACAGTATTGCTTTGGAAATCGCGCTTTGAAATCCGCTTTCTGTTTGTCAGACATCGCTTCCTAAACCAACCCACCTCCCATCAGCATTAACCCAGCTGCCTTGACAAGATTGAATATCCAAGATGTGTTGACGGCCGAAGTGATCGAACTGAACAGACTCGGCGAAAACATGAAAACTTACAACACCGAGACACTCACCCAGATTAAGGTTTTTGTAATCCAACTTATTCCCGCAGAACGCTGATGATTATCCGCAAGTTCTTTGCGATAGGATGCCCGGTATTCTCGTTGAACGAGGTAGATGCCCAATCTTACTCCCCACACCACAAGGAGAGTATTCTGTAATGATAGAAGTCCAGGCCAGATTTTTAAAATGCCTCACCGGGCTTACAACAGCCATTGCTACGATGGAAAATGCATAGCCGACGCTGATGAAGTATACCACGCGATAAAAGCCAATAGATGATATGATCTGTGCCAAAACTGTCAAAAACAGCATCTCGGGAAGAACTGATCCATATTCTGGTTCAAACCAGTTTAGCAACATTGCCCATCTCCATCATTTTAAGACGCTTGGATCTTTACACCGGTTTATTAGTTGACCTGCGGTTGAAACGAAAGATTTGCTGGCGCTGGAGGGTTCGCTGATAATGAACCACTTAAAACTGATAGCCTACAGTTAAAAATCCATAATTGAACCAGCTGAAATTGTAGACATCATCGCTATCGACGCCACCTTCCAGCATGCGGTAACCGCCTCCTATACTCCAGTGATCAGTCATATCGTAGCGCAATTTTAGCGCCAGATCCAATGCCCGACCAGGTCCACCCGCACGTCCTTCGAAGTCGAAAATGGCTGCCCATCGTCTGGCAAAGGCCCATTCTGTTGAAAAGTTCAGAAGCGGCGCAACCCCCACGTTGCTATCCGACGCGTTTAAGCCAGCCTGCTCGAGTTCTATTTTGGCATCACGTACTAAAAGCGTAGCGCCGACATGCATACGCCATGAATTTTTATTAAAAAATAGATAGCGATAGGAAGCTCGGTACGTATCAAATTTGTATTTGCCTTCGGTTGGCGTGCCAGGGGAAAACGTTGTGCCTGCAAAGCTCACCGGTTGATTAAACGTACCGTTTCCATCAATTCTAAGCGGTGCTATTTCTAACCGTAACCCGTGGCGCTCTAAAAAATTCCAGTCAAAAGTAAATCGACCAGCAGCATAAGGTCCGCTACCGGTCAAATCCTTAAACGAAAACTCCGTTCCGGTGTTTCCAGGAATTCGCACATCGTTTTTGGCCTGCCAGACCGGTCCACCTTCCAGTTCGAAGCGAAAACGCTTCCAATCTTTTTGTTCTGCCGCCATGGTTGGCAGTGCCAATAACAGCGAAAATAAGCAACAAAAGCAAAAATTTAACTTCTTCGATACGATGGACATATTATTCCCTCCAAAGAGTGTACCTTTATTTGGCTAATGGTTCAGACTACAGGAAAACTCGTTACGGTGGCAAGGAATAGAAAAAATTGAACAAGGATAATCATCAATTTTGTTTTGATCGATAAAGCTTTGCTGCGTGTATCACAAGAAAATAGGAGGGGAGGAAATTACAGCTTTCTTGCCATATGCTAAAAGTACATGAAATAATATTTGATTTGAAGCACCACTACATATGGGGGCGACCGAATTAGCAGTTCGGTGCAGATTACATCGGGAAAATGAATCTATCACAGAAATGTGGTGACCTGAGATGTATTGAGAGTATCTTGGCCCTGTGGCCCTTGCCGAGACCGTTGATGAGTTGGAGGCATCCAAAAATTCTGCCATCAGTTTATTCCCTGCGATAGCAAATCGAAAGCCAACTAATTCCCGAAAGTACCCTAACTCCCAGATATTGTGGTCGCTCATTTTTCAGCAGGACGTTTCGTACATAACAGATATCAAAAGTCTCAATAGTGCTTTAACTATAACCTATCTCAAAAATAATAATCAGGGTTCAGGGCAAGGCATGCAACGGCGAAAAAGCGCAGCATACAGGTAGTATGTGAGCATGTTGAGCCGTTTCAAGACGCCGCCGTGGACGCTTAGACTATTTTTGAGATAGGTTATAATAGATCCAGGCTTCATTTTTTTATCTCTTAAGGTAGTTTTACCTTCAAGCACTGCAGCTGTACATTTTGATATTATTCTGCAAGTGACCAGGGCTTGGTAAAGTTGGTACTGTGGACATCTTCCGCCTTAGATTCTGCCCATTTTTCCAAGCCTATCTTGTTAATTGGGCATAGATTGAAAACCTCAATGTTATGCGGCAGGCTATCCGCCTTATCGGCATAGGGATCCAAGTTGTCGCAGAGGAAATATTCACAATCTCCACACGAGTGATGTCCCTCACTTTTAGCGCATTCGTGGGCAGCACAGCGATGTGAATCACCGTAAATGAGATCCATAGCCCTCCAATTCCCTTACATGAGATACCAGACCGCCCGGACGGATCAATCTGTCTGCCTCCCTATTTTCGTATTTCCATCACAACCCATCACGCAGTCGTAACATAATGTTTTTCAGGGTGTGGATCCCCTCGCGGTTGAACTGGGCTGCGATATCTGCCGGGGTGTCGATCAGCAGGTTTTGGTCGTGCAGGAAAAGAGATGGCCCGGTCCGCCGGAAGGGATAGCCCTTTTCCCTGGCCTCTCGGCAGACCCTGCACTGGCATAGGGGCCTGGGGATGGGCATACATCCTCCAGACCCCAGCACTGTCAATTCCATGAGCGTAAGCTACCTTTGAAGTCCTTTAATAGTCGTGCTTTAGATCACCGTCCACAGTGCCCCTGACCATTTCCCGCTCTTCCTCAAAATCGAATCCTGTCTAGATACCGATAGAACCCAGTATGGAGTCCTGGGGATGGTATTCCCTGAAGATTTTGAAATAGTAGGCTGCCTCTTTGCTGTTGATAATGGCATTGGGATGTTTCGCCTTGATTATGTTCAAACTCCTCATAGCTCATCTTGTTGGCAATACGTTCACCCAGGTCTTCGCAACCTGCGCCCTGGGTGTACTGTACCTTGTAGCGCCAGAGGATCTCTTCGGGCAGGTAGTGAGTGGCCACATCGACGATAGACAGTCTTGTATGGCATACCGTAAACCGATCGCTGCTGTGAATCCCCCTGTCGTTGGGACCTCTGTGGGTTAATGCATCCAGCATTCGGTTAATGGTGTCTTCATCCTTAATACCAAAGCATCCTGCTATGCCGCACATACGTTCTCCTTATGAACCATCTGGTATATTGTTATTAACGTTAAGAATTTCGTTTTATTCAAACTACCAATTATTAGCGATCCGAGTATCGCATGAAGCAACATCAGTTTTTCAATGTAAATTTAGCATATAAGCTTGATAGCATAATTCAAGATATTGGGGAGTGGAATGGCATTCAATTCATGTTGCAGAGCAAGTATGGTTCTGGGTATCGCACAAAAACGGCCCCTACCGATTCGTGTGGTATCTTGTCATGCCTCCAAGTTGAAAGAAATGGAAAGCAACGACAGATAGCCGTTTTTTCACAAAATTGTAATTTTGAAGCTGAAAAAATTGACTTGGAAACTATCTCTCAAACTGAGCGATTATCGAGCTTGCCGTAGATACAAGAAAGATGGCTTTCCGCTATAGTGAACTATGCGGGAAGGCATCTGACGCCGTAGATGCGGTAAGATCGGATATCCCAACGGGTTTTCCATTTTGAAGTCGCTAAGTGACATAACCGATACTTTTTGTAATACTTTTTATAAAACCAAAATGGGAAACGCTCAGCTTGGGTCCTGGTCAATCAAGCCTAAAGGGTCTGATCGAAATGTTATACAAACAGGATCTTGATGTAATCCCCCTAATACTGCAGCACGCCAAATTGCTGGCGGTAGATTCCTTCGCGTAAGCTTGAACATCCATCGAACTATAGCGCTCCAGCGATACTTTGACTAAACACCCTGCTTTCGCTATATCCAACTAAGGGAAAATTTAATGTTTGAAACCAAGGCCCCAAGGGTATCAATTTTAAGACCCTGTGGGGAATACACATGGCAGCAATTATTTTAACAACCATCTTTTTTGTCTTCTTTACAGCGACGTTTGTCGCTTGGAAGCGGTATTATTGGGCGGCGGAAACGGCACCGTACGGGCAGGCGGATACCTGCCAATACAGCTTGACGGATGTCTTTGGCGACGACCACCTCTTGAACGTTCCGCATCAGGAAGGAGTCCAGTGGCTCACAGATGTCTTCAGCCGCTCCGCCGAGAAGTACCCGGATCTCACGGCCTTACAGATTCCCCATACCGGAGAGTCCCTGACCTTCGCTGAGCTTGATGCACGGGCCGAAAACGTGGCCGCGGCCCTTTCTCCCTTCCTCACGGGCCCGGACCAGGTCGTGACCGTGGCCATGTCGCAGGACAACTGGCAAATCGTGGCCGCTCACCTCGGCATTCTCAAGGCTGGCGGTACCATGATGTTCCTCGACACCGCTTTACCCGAGGCCTTGATCACCCACATGCTCAAGGACGCACAGCCGGTGGTCATTCTCACGCGGGGCCAGGACAAGTTCCGCGACCTGCCAACGATAGACGTCTTGACGTTGCCCGAGAGAATACCCCGAAGCGAGCCGCCGTCCTGGCTGGACGACCCCACGCATCGCCTTGCGACCATTTTCTACACCAGCGGAACCACCGGGATGCCTAAGGGCGTGGAGTGTCCGCACGCAGGCTACGTGAACCTAGCCCTGAGCTACGCCGATTACTTTGATCTCATTCCGGGTATGGACGCGACCTCGCTCACTTCGTCGCTGGGATACGATGGCAGCATCTCCGAGATGTACAGCGCCTGGGTGTCAGGTTGCGCTGTGGTCATGCTGACCAAGGAGCAGATACGGTCCGGCCCAGACCTCGTCCCCGTTCTCCGTGAAGCTGAGGTCACTGTGCTCTTCTGCCCGCCAGTGCTGCTTACCACCCTCACATCGACCCCCGAGCTTGATCTCCCCTACCCGCTGTGCCGCTACGTCGTGCCGGCGGGCGAAGCCTTCCCCGCCACGCTCGTGGAGCCCTGGACGCGTGGCAGGCGTCAGATCATCAACACCTACGGCCCAACAGAGGCGAGCACCGACACAAGCCGCCAGAGCTTGCGGCCGGGGGAGCCCATCACCATAGGCTCGCCCTTTGCCAACGTGACCTACGTCATCCTCGAGGTCGATCAACTCCGCCCACTGCCCCACGGTGAGGTCGGCGAGCTTTGCATTGGTGGGGTACACGTTTCGCTTGGGTACCGCAACTTGCCGGAGCAAACTGCCCAGAAGTTCATCACGCATCCGCAGTTCGGACGCATATTCCGCACCGGGGATAAATGCAAAATCGACATCCGGACGCAGCGAGTGCACTTCCTTGGCCGAGTTGACGCGCAGCTCAAGGTACGCGGCCACCGCGTTGAGATACAGGCCGTAGAGGACATCCTTCAGACGCAGTTCAGGGAGATCGAGGCCGCGGTGCTGGACTACCAGAACCAAGAACTGGTCGCCTTTGTCACCGTTACATCGGTCTCCGGGAGTGATATCTCGGTGGTCGCTCCAGCGCCGGCGGAGTGGGCTGCCCGGGTCACGGCGATCCTGGCCAGACAACTTCCAGCGCCGTCGGTCCCGACGAGAATCTTCATCGTGGAAAAATTCGTCATGAAACCGGTGTCCGGGAAGATCGACCGGGGGAGCTTGCCCAACCTATCTCATCTACTGACAAACGCCGAGCTGAAAGCGGAGGACACCTACAGTCGTTCACCGATCAATACGCGGGACACCGATGCAGGAAATGCCAAACCGCCCGACACCGATGCAGACATGCAATCGGGCTGTGAGGAGGTGCTGGCGATCTGCAGGTACGTGTTCGAGACCCCGTTGGGATGGGATGATGTATTCGCTGACAATGGTGGGCACTCAATCGTCATCGCGCGACTGGCGCAGCGTTTGCACGCCGCAGGATGGGCGGTGTCGGTCCGGGCGCTACTCAGTGACTGCGATACCCCACGAAAGGTGGCCAATCGCCCTCGGGAACTCCAGCAGGCCTCCGAAACCCCCACGGTTGACGCGAAATTCGACCAAAACCGTACCGAGCGCGATGAGGCGGCGGCGAGGGTGCTCTCGGTGGGATATTTCACCATCCTGCAGGTCTTGTTCCTGTGTTTGCTGTACTCCCCCGCCTTGATAGGCTTTCTGGGGCTCATCGCCTTCGCGGAAATCGGCGAATTCTTCATGACCGCGTACCTCTGGGAGTTCATTGGCGTCGGCTTCCTGATTTACTTGTTGGCCCTAGTCTTGCCCTTCGCCAGCATGCTCTGGGTCATGTTGATCAAGCGCTTGATGGATGGTAACATTTACAGGAACCATGTGACACCGGGTGTGTACCCCAAGTGGAGCAGAATGCACCTGCGAACCTGGTGTATCGGGCGGCTCGAAACTACAGTGCTGCGCCCCCTGGGTGCAATGTTTCGCAGCGCGCCGCTCATGGCATACGTCTTGCGGCGGCTCGGGGCGACCGTGGGTGACAACCTTCAGTGCGAGCACAACGTGGAGTTCTCCGGACCGCTGGACTTACTCTCCATCGAAAACGATGTCGTTATCCAGACCGGAGCCTACATAAACATGTCGAGGTGGGTGGGGCAGAAGTTGTATGTCGGCCCCGTTCACCTCGAGAGCGGCTGCAAGATCGGAATGCGGGCAGGTGTCGCCGACCATGTGACGGTGGGCCGCGGCACCTGGATCACTCCGCTTACCCCCATTCTCAGTGACGTCGGTTCCGAGGAGATGTGGGAGGGCGCCCCGGCACGATTCAGTGGCCGTTACACGGAATTGAAGCGCACAGTTAATAGCTGCCGGTACGGGTACCCGTTCTGGTTCATGGAGACGCTCAACATCCTGATGCAGGTCTTCTTGGACTTCTGGCTCATGGTCGCCCCCACCGCAGCCGTCACCTGGTTCGCCACCACTATCATACCATACAAAGAAACAGAACTTGCCAGTGAATACTTCAAAATTACGCCCCTGCATGAGATTGTCTGGCACATGGGCCTCTACGCGTTCATCACCACCTGGGTCACAATCGTCTTGATCTCAGTGCTGGGCTGCCTTTTCCTTCGCTGTACGGCCTCCTCACCAGGGCTGTATCCCTCGCGCGGGCTCAAGGCCGCTCTGCTCATGTACAGACAGAAGAAGATGAACCAGATCCAGCGCCTGTGGACCTGGACCATCACTGGGCAATATCTGCGCGCACTCGCTGGCGTGCGTTTCACTCGCCTGGGCGCATCGGAGTGCGACGTTATGCTCAACCTTGTCCCGGAGCTTGCTATCGCCGACTCAAAGGTGTTCTGGTCACATGGCTGTTTCACGAATATGCTCGATCACGGTGCCGAGCACTTGAAGCTTCGCCAGCTCGACATGCCCGCGAATTTCTTCAGCAGCAACAACTGCGTCGCGGAATCCGGACACTTTCCGACCAACTTCCTGTTAGGGGTGTCCACGCCGGGAAATGATATACGGTTCCGGCGCCAGATGCAGTCGCGCCTCGGCGAACCCATCACGGTGGCAGGAAACCCGCCAGTGAAATTTGCGAGCACGACCTTTGAGGCGGAGAATGAAGCCCATCGTCTGCCGAGCTTCCCCCTCTTTCTGGCGCGCATCTTGCTGAATGACATTTTCAACAGCGGCATTCTACACATCGCCAATGTGCTTGTCTATGTGGTTCTGTATACCATCCTGCTTCGGTTGGACGCCCACCTGGTCATCAGCGCGTTGGTTGCTTTGATTCTCACAGAGGTCGTCTTGGTTGTCTCCTGCGCCGCAATCAAAAAGCTCCTTGTAGGCAGTAAATGGGGTTTTGCTCACTCAACACCGTTCTGGTCCTGGCGGCACTTCATTTACTTCTTCGCTCAGGACTGCTTCTTCGCCTGGTGCAGGATTCCTTTGGGAATTTCAGCCGGAACTGTACTCTCGAATATTATCCTGCGGTGGATGGGGTGTCGGATCGGCAAACGGACCATTCTAACCTGGCCTATGCAGGCCTCCGACTGGAACGCGGTAAGCTTCGGCAGCGACTGCATTATCGGTGGCGTCCTGCAGTTTCACACCCTGGAGAATATGATCCTGAAGGTGAAGCTAACCGACATCCAGGATGGCAGCGCGGTTAATTTTGGCGCCACGGTTATGGGCGGTGCGGTCATCGAGCCTGAAACTACGCTCCTGCCGTTGAGTATGGTCCTGAAGGAGATGCACCTGCCCACAGGGACTTACTGGGGCAGCCCCACGGAGTCTGCAAGCAAAGTTCAACACGCCTCTCTCAATTTCACTGAACCACGATTAAACGGTGGACATTTTATGCTGTCTGGAGAGCCGGCGAACGACGAAAACAGCCAGTCAGAGAAGCATACACAATCTGATGAGTAGAAACGAAAGCGACCGTATCAATGACATTTTCAGCACCAGCTCGAGTGATTTGACACCGGTATCCGCGCGTCATATGGCCTGCGTGCTGTATACGCCGGTTTCGGGCGATCTCGAGGTGTCGAGGCTCTGCGAGTCAGTTCTGTCAGATACCGAGCTGCAGAGAGCGGACCGCTTTGTAAGTGAATACGACAGGGCCCAGTTCAAACAGCGCCGTGTGTTTCGCCGCTTCTGCGGCGCCACCGTGCTCGGATGGTCTCAGCCCTTATCGCAGATTGTTTTCGAAGAGACAGAAAACGGGCGGCCCTACCTTTCCGATCTACCGGATATCTGGTTCAGTTTTTCCTCCTGCCGTTTAGGCATACTAGGGGCGTGGTCGTCGACACATGGGGTCGGCGTCGACCTCGAAGATCAAACGAGGAACCTGGAGGCTGTAGAACTCGCTCATCGTTATTTTTCGGGAGCCGAGGCGAATGCTGTTGAAAGGGTAGACGGCTTGAAGCGCCTGCGGACTTTCTTCCAATTCTGGTGCCTCAAGGAAGCGGCGTTGAAATCCATTGGGGAGGGATTGCCCTTTGGCCTCAACGCCTTCGAATTCGAATTGAACCCAAATCTGCGTGTCGTTCATGCGCCCCTTGACCACGGCGGACCAACGCAATTTGACGCCCATGTGATCGGGGACATTGACAGTTGCGCCGCTCTTGTCACCCGACGCTTGGCCTGATGTCGCGGGTGGCTACGGACCGCCGCCTGAATCACATCCTGAGACGCAACGCCCTATCGCTTCGAATCGCTCCGGAGGCGCAGCGGCTGCCACTTCAGGTAAGTCAGGCAGCGCCACAACCACTCCATGGGGCCGAAGCGGAAGCGTCTCGACCACCACTGACACGCAGCGACCTGCACGGCGAATATCATCACTGCCCAGGCGGTGACGGCACCTGGCCCCAGTCGAAAGGCCTGGCCGAAGCCGTATCCGTAGAACAAGGTGGTAAACATCAGGGTCTGGGTCAGGTAGACGGTCAGGGCCAGGCGGCCGACCTGGGCCAAGGGCGCGAGGGCGGCCTTCCCGCGGGGAGTCTGCGCGGCAAGGATGAGCGTTGCCGCATAGCCGAGGGAGAGTGCCGCGATCCCGAAGGCGAAGAGGAAATCGCCGGCGAACTGTACGCCCGGGCCGGCTTGTTGTGATCGGAACACCGCGTACCCAGCGGTGGCCACGAGAACCCGCTCCGCCGCCATAGCCGCAAACCCGAAACCCAGCCCCCAGGCCCGCACGCGGGCAATGGACACCGTGTGGCCGGGGATGTCGCGCAGGACCCCGGATCGGCCGACGGAGAATCCTAAAAGGAACATCGCAAAGACCGCCAGGCCGGACTCCGGCGAGGTGACATCCTCGAGGGGATCCGCGGGGATCGCGCTCGCGTTGTCGGCCGCGACCTCGGCAAGCGACCCGGTGGCGTACACGTCGTTGCGCTGCGCCCGCTCGAGTTGAGCGCGGGCTTCGCCGACGCTTTGGATCTCTTCTAATTCGGCGGGTTGGTCCCAAGCCGAGACGAAACGGGCCAGGGGAAAGACAAGCATGAGTCCGATGGCCAGGAGAAGGAGCATCCGCTTGGGTAGACGGCGAACGACGAGGAGCCCGAGCCCGAGCTCCGCATAAAGCATCAGGATGTCACCGTCATACAGCAGCGCGTGAGCGGCCCCGAGGGCGAAGAGCACAGCCAACCGCCGGAGGTAGATGGGGAGGATGTTGAAGCCCCGTTCGTGGACACGCTGCAGCTGTACCGCGAAGCCGAAGCCGAACAGCATGGAGAACAGCGTCCACGACTTCGACTCGAAGAAGACGCGCATGGTCGCGAACGCGAGCTGGTCGGTCGGGGAGTTCCAGGCCATCGAATCGGCACCGAAACCGTACATGTTCACCATCAGCACGCCGAACAGAGCAAAGCCGCGGACGATGTCCACCTCAACGATGCGCGAGGCCGGTTCAACCGGTCTATATGTCGCTCGATTCAATCCTGAACTTTTGCGAGAGGAGGACACGCGTGGCAATCGGTGCGGATCGAAGGTGGCTGGGTTGCCAAGCGAAGCTCAGGCCAGCGGGATCCTGGGCCGTAGTGTGCACTTTTATCGGATTGGCGCTGCACTTTCGAGCGTCCTCTCCTGGCCGTTCCCAGG
Source organism: Desulfosarcina sp. (assembly GCA_030145105.1). GTDB lineage: Bacteria > Desulfobacterota > Desulfobacteria > Desulfobacterales > Desulfosarcinaceae > Desulfosarcina. The sequence continues at coordinate 6,206 of JAQYWF010000003.1, read as the reverse complement.
TACCGTATGAGCGGTTCGGTAACAAGGTGTGTTAAGGAGAAGCGGATGCGAAGGTTCGACATTGATCTGCCCCGATTGTTGATCCATGTATTAGGTTAGTTCCACGCCTACGGCGGACCGGCGCAATTTGAGGCCCACGTGATCAAGGGAACTGGCAGCTGCGCACGTCTTGTTACCCGAATATCGGCCTGATATCGCAATAATATTGGCCGTTTGCAGAACAAGCCGTCCCAAGTGTCTCAGTTCGGGAGGCTTGTTCAGATAGTGGCCCTGAAATGGCGGCTCAGGATCTACGCAAAAGGCTTGAGCGGATGGGGGCCGACCTCTATTCCAGCTTCTCTATTTCCCATAAGGTGCTGCCAGGACAATCACAAAGCTTATCAAGCTTATCGTCTATTATCTCCAGCGCGGAACCCTCGTAACCACTCGTAAACACACCCCACTCCTCAAGAGAAGGCGCTCTTAAGACAAACGTAAAATCTTTTTCACCCATTTGGCCGACAATCGGGTGACGCACGTAGATCTTTAGCCGTTCACCACCCTTCATTTTCTTTGCGGCCTTGAACCACTCCGCGGCAACTGCTTTTATATCCTCATCAGTTGCGCCGTCGAGCATCTCACAGTCATAGATCTGAACGACTTCAGCCGAGTAGGCCGGAGCGGCTACAATCATCAGCATGAAAACAAGCATCAACCGCACTATAGTGTTCATCAGGGATTCTCCTTTTTTTGGTTTTTCGCAAATTAAATTATAATGAATCGAAAGCATTTATCAAGGAAAGATAGAAATCCTATTTGTTATTGGGACGAATATCTTGCTCAGAATTCTTTTTATCATAGCACCTCCAACTCTTGGTAAGATATTTTTTTGTTTAAATCAGGTTTAACGCTTTGTGAATAGATGATTGGATTAGATGTAACATGTAATTTTCAAGCAACGAAAATTGTTTGCATAACGTGCCAGCCTCCAAAAGCATCAGAGAAGCCATTGAATTTAGCATTTGGATATCATAGGCTTACCTTGGCTGCTACCCGTATCGTTAACCCTTTAACCCAAGGAGGTCAGCCATGAAACTATCAAAAGTAGCGAAAATCTGGATCGATTGCCGAAAGACCCATTCGAAAAAAAAATATGGTGCGATCCTACCGGACCATCATCGAGCGATATATCCGGGAATTCGGTGATGGTCCCGTCGACGAGGTCACCCCGGAACAAATCCTTACATTCCTGAACCGCCTCACCGAGGGAAACAAACCCTACACCAAGCGGATCCGTTTTTCCCAACTCTCTTCCTCCTTCAATTTCGTACGCAACAATATCGATCCCGAACTCAGGAACACATGCGATAGACCCATGATCCGGAAGCTTTACCGGGAGAGGATGCCTTTGAGATGGGAAATTATCGAAAAGGAAACCATCGACGAAATCATCTTCCGCACCACCAAGGTCCGCAATCGGTTGATCCTCGAACTGATGGCCCGTGGCGGAATGCGTATCGGCGAAGTGATGAAACTGCGATAAGGAGATCCTCAGGACCGAAAACTGGTCCTTCGTGAACCCAAAAGCGGCAAAGAATACGAATTCGTGTTCATCCCCCAAAAGGTGGCGGATCGATTGCGCGAATACGCACTGCAGGTGTGCAATGCGCCCAGTGATCGGATATTCCCGATTTCCTATGAAGTAGCCAGGATGATGGTGATCAAGCCTGGCAAAATGGTTGGCATCAAACTCCGGCCTCATGATCTGCGCCGGCATTTCGCCACCTACGCCTCGCGTTCCGGAGTGCCTGTCGAAATTGTAAGCAAGGTCATCCTGCGCCATGCAAATCTGTCAACGACGATACAGCGATATCTGGGGACCATAAGTGATGTGGAAGCGATTCGGTGGATTGAAAACATTTACGGCTAATGCAAGAGGGGTGAAACCAATTAGCGGTTTCACCCCCAATCAGATTGAAAAGTAAAGATACGCAAACCTAAATGTTAATTTTATCGGGAAAAGGGGGCCACAAGATCTTGTAGGATTTTGCATAAAATTCTGAAATATATTTCTATTTCCTACATAGCAGCAACCACAGTTTTCGCAAACCGAGTGATAGGGTTTAGATATCTCATTCTATGTTTTCCAGAAATCAAAACAGCCGCTTCTCCTCTATCAATTCGAGGTCAATGACTTTCCACGCTCCATCCCTCGGCTTGATAGTGACGATTGCATCGTAACGGTTCTGGCGACTATGGACATGCCCCCAGTGGCCAACCTGCCCAAGAGCCGTCCATTGCGCCCGAAGATCAAGGGCGCCGTCTTGTGCAGTCGACTTGCTAACCTTTACCTCTTCGATGGCGACTTCCTTCACCTTGGCCTGGGCTCCGCCGGCCTGCTCGACCACCAGTGAGCGACGCTGCTGCAGATAGAGTTCGGCTAACAATTCACCACTGACACAGATGGCCAATTTATCATAAACGTCCTCCTCGTCACGGAAGTCGAAAGCACGGTAGACGTTTTTCATAAGGCTATCGAGGACCACATGGCCGTCTTCTGTAGAAAACTGACTGGCCCGGGCGCTGCCACCGACCGGAACTTGGAAAACCGGGAACAACACCAGTGCACCGATCAACAGCAGACCGATCATTCCGAATAGCGGTTTGACGGATTCACCATGCTTCCTACGTCGCAGGACACTCCAGCTGACGGGAAGCAGTAAGACGATGCAGACCAAACTCCCGAGCGGTAGCGGCACACCGCGATGCTGGTCGGATACATTGATTTTTTGGACGGTGGGGATGGTGTAGGTCTTCAGGTAATTTTTCCATTTCAGGACATTATTGTCAGGGGTTAAGTCATAAGGGAAAGGCCCGGCCGGGTCGGTCATGCGCGCGGTCACCGTTTGCATCCGCTCCGAGAAGAGCTCCCAGGTAGTGGTGACTTCTTGCGGTATGCCGTCGGTCAGATAGGTGACAATCACCCCGACCATGGCCGAATTGAGCGGCACCGGCTCCGGGGTTTCAATGAACCGGCTGCGTTGCAGTGACGATTCGACGAAGGCGGTCCGGTCGAGGATCGGTTTGAGCCGCTGACCGTCGATGAGAACATTTTCCCGTTGCATGAAAAACCGCCCGATCTGCTCACGGACGCGATTGAACTCATCTGCTTCAATCGTTTCATTGCCGCGCAGGTCGAAATCGATCCAGTTCATCATGTCCTTGACCCGCACCAATATCTCGTTGCGCACCTCAAACGGTTCAATGTAGAGGAAGGTCCGCATCCCGGTACCTATTTTGCGCCGTAACGGTTTCTTATCGAATTCAGAATACCACGGGTCGTTCCAGTCGAGATGGAGGGTGCTTCCTTGCGAGAGGATGCGAAAGTCGACCACCGTTACCGCCTGGTGAGAACAAATGAAGCCGATGGGTGCTTTCGACAAACCACGTTCATCAAGTGGTGGGATGAAGGTCAACGACTTTGGCTTGCCTTCAAAGGGATAGATTAGCTCGGCATAAAGGACCCGTTTGTCCACGGGCGGACCGGGTATTATTTGCCGGGTGAAGGGACTGAGCTTCCCGGCAAAAGGAGACGGCCGCTCGACGCGGATTCGCTGTTCGACCAGGGCGAAGTTGACAGGAAGTTTCTCGCCCTGGTCCGTGACAATCTGGAGAACCCTTTCGGCAAAAATCTGCTGGCGTTTTGCCAGGATCGGACGACCGGGAATCGGTTTGGAAAAGAAACCCTCCGGGATCAGTTCCTCGAAAATCATCAGGTCATCAACGAATACCTCCAGTTGAATCCGGACACGATCCGTCTCGACATAGATCTCGGCGATATTGCGGGCATTCTCCGCACCGGAAAGGTTGATCCAGTCGGCATGGCTGGCAGAGGGAAGCAAAACGAGAATTGTAAAAAGACAAAAAAACATTCTACAGAATATAACCATGAATCGCATCAACCTTCTAAGGCATTAAAATAAGGGTCTGTTAGTGAACTAAGGGGGCAAGAAATACATGGTACTCTCTTTGGGCGCCTATTGATATACATGCAGAAACATTAACTTAGTATGTATCAAATATCCTTAGGCAATATAAGAGTTAGTAATAAAAAAACATTTGATAATTTGGTGGCCCATGATTTCCGTATTTTAACAAAGTTGCAGCTTATTGGACATTGGCCGACAGCTGATAACAAGCTGCGAGAATAGCGCACCAGCGCTACCCCCGTCTGCTTGATTTCTTTATTTGCCACTATGCGCTATCCGTTCAACAGGAGGGAAACCTAATCTTGTTTCTCGCTGAGACCATACTTCTTGTTGATTTCGTCATACGTGGGTTGAATCACGTCCTTCACGTCGTATTTGCCGCCCACTATAAAGTCCGAATAAGGAATTCTGGTACTTGGATCGGGCAACTGAGGCTTCTCGGTGGCCGGAGGTGGCCAGACGTCTTCATCATAAATTGCCATCCGCACGCGAATATCGTCCTTTGAGATGTTCCACACCATGTAGTCCTCGGCGAGACTTAGCGGACCGTCGTAGGTAGTACGGATGCGATCGTTGATCGGTCCTGTGGTGTCGAAGTCTTTAAAGAAGTGATAGGCTACGGCCATCCGTGGCTTGACGATCGACATAATTTTCCCAAACGCTTCAGGTGCGGTGTGGATCTGGGTGCCAACCGCTAAAGCGCTTTGGGGTGTGAATTTAAACTTGGTGATCAAGTCCGGCACAGCAACAAAGCATTCATGAATCGCCAGATCTGCACCCTGCGCATACTTCGCATACCACTTGTTCGGATAGGTATCACCTCCGAAAACAAATTTGAGACCGTTCCATTCGACGATGAAACTCACCGGACCATCAAGGGAGTGGATGGCCGGAATGGACCGGACCGTCACGCCGTTCTCCTGATAAATGATCTCATTTACACCATTGTAATCAAACTCGGTGACCTCAAAAGGTTGGTATCCACGTGGATCGGTTATTCCCGCGCGGCCGTCAAGGTCCCAGGTAAGCGCTTTGAACAAGTGATCCAGCGCGTACTTCGTGCCCCTCTCCGGTGTGTCACCCTTTGGACCCCAGACGCGTAATGGCTTCTGGCGGCCGGCCAACGCGCCACCGACAAACAACGCATCCAGATCACCGAAGTGGTCGGTATGCAGGTGGCTCAGAAAGACCTTATCGAGATAATTGTAGGGGATCTGCATGGCGGCGATACGCTCTGCCGATCCGGTCCCAATATCGAATATCAATTTATCACCGTTCCCCAGCTCCAGCAGCCAGCACGAAGCCGCTTGTTTCGGACGAGCGGTGGGCATGCCGGTGCCACAGGCGATCACACGCATTTCGTCCGGACCCAGATCCTCGCTATTGGGCGCGTAGAAGTCACGCGCACGTGCCTTCACTGGTGATGCTTTTGGCGGACTCTCAGCGGCGATTGCTTCACTTATTATCCAGGACGATTTTCCTTCGCGTCCGTCTACGTGTCCCCATTGATAGAGCATCATGGCCATGAATGCCATAGATGCAATGATAAGCACTCTCTTCGTTATTTTCATTCTGCTTCTCCTCTTTGTTGATTTGGTTGTCAGGCTAAGCTGTTATTCGTCATGTGCCGGTATCAGTAATTAAAGCGCAACCCTACGCCAAATCCCCAGTCATAGGGTTTGTCACCACCGATGCCGAGAAGACCGTCCACGTAGGTACCAAAAGATGGCGTAAACATTCTCCCGATTTGAGCCTCAGCGCTCGCGGGTAGGGTATCGTTCTCCCAATCAACGGGGACTTTAGCATCTAATTTGCCCCAAAAATTATTCGGGAGCGACTAAATTGCAATCAGTCGAAAGGAGGTTTGATTCACATCCGGACCGTCGTATTCAACAAAGTGCTGTACAAGCGGAACCAGGACCGTGCCGCCTCGCACAAGTGCTAAACCTGCCAATGGCGCAATCTGGTCCGATCCCGATCCGATGCCTTTATCTTCATTTCCGAATCCCACAATCCACTCGACACCAATTGCCAGTTTGTATTTCCATGGACCCCATTCTCCCTGTGTTGGGAAGTAGATGGGTTTCAGATGGAATGTCTCAAAGCCGTTTTCACTGGATCCGGTCACATCGGTATCCCAATAATGAAGTTCATATTTGAGCTTTAGCTTGGGGTTGAGCATGTACGAACCGTCTAACCAGAAATCATTGCGTTCAGGTCCATCGAGATCAAAATACT
>JAQYWF010000057.1 GCA_030145105.1 Desulfosarcina sp. | reverse complement strand
GTTCGTCGGGTCCGAGTTTTGCCTCCGGCTTCCTCCAGACCTTGCCTCGCGACAACGCCCTTGCCTTCAGCTAACAGTTCCGACCACTACGGCCTGTAAGGGACTTGCACCCTCAAGATTTACGTCATGCCTGGCACACTATAAAAGCAAAGCCGGCGGTCGGCTTTGCTCGGTGTTGAATAAGATTCGAGACGCAACCTGACAGTTACCGTACGGTGGCATCTTCGCGGCAGCCGTCAAGATATGTCATGCCGGGTTCAATGCCACCTTGTGCGCCACCAGGTTACAGACCATGTCCCGGGCAGTTTCGAGATCCAGCCGACCCATGTTCAGCACCATATGGTACAATTGGGCGCTTTCATAGTCGCTTTTGCCCAACCGCTTGTACAGGCTCACCCGCCGGCGATCTTCGTTGACCACCAGCCGCTCGGCCTTGTTGCGGGCCATTTCATATTGTTTCATGATGAAGTTGACCCGGCTATCAAATTCATCCACCAGCAGGATGTGGACGGCATCGGGATGGTCGTCGAGAATGTACTGACTGCCCCGGCCCAGGATCACCACGTCGCCTTCATCGGCGAATTGGGCGATGATGAGCACCAGGTAATCCAGATAGATCTTTTCGTCCAAGTAGCCGCGTTCATCGGCCAGCACCCGATCCAACCAGCGCTTGGATACCATGCTGGAAATAAACCTGGAGAGCTTGCTGCCGGCCTCTTTATCGAAGGACTCAACCCAGTGTGTGGAAACATTGGCCTCCTTGGCCACACGCTGAAGAATATCATTGTCGGCGAAGGAATATCCCATTGAATCGGCAATCATTTTCCCCAATGTGATACCGCCTGCGCCAAACTGCCTCGAAATGGTGATGACCGCCATTGATGCCTCCTCAATTATGTTGCGGGTTAAGGGTCGCGACTACAGAGTATCAGTCATCTTGACGCAACCCTAATGTCTCCTTCTACCGGCGCGCCTATTGCTATCCTTCTTTGGGAGGGATCAGCAGTATCGGAAAAATCGATGCTTCAGCCAGTCCTTTGCTGATGCTCGTTCCCCATCGGTTTTTCCACAGGCTTTTGTGCGGGGAACCGGCGATAATCATGGAAGACTGACACTCTCTGGCGGCTTTATCGATTTCCAGGACCGTATCCCCGATATAGACGTGCGGTTTTGCTGTGATGCCGCAATCTTCCAGATCATCACACAACACTTCCAGTTTTTGCCGGTTTTCCTTGCGGGTTTTCTGGATGCCCATGGCAGAGGTTTCTTTCAGGTCTTTTTCGCTGGCCACATGGACCACATCGACTTCGCGGATCACCGTTTTGAGCCCCTTCAGATATTCGATGGCACGCTGGCTGGCCGCGGACCAGTTGGTGGCCAGCAGGGGTTTTTTAAAAGGATTTTCCGCCAGGGCGCCCTCACGGGAGAAATATTTGTAAACCAGCACGGGGGTGGCCGAGCGATGAACAATCTCGGTGATGTCGGATCCTGAATAGAGCTGTTCGAGGCGTCCCTTTTTCTCCGGACTAAGGACGATTAGGTCAACGGCTTCCTTCTCGGCAGCCTGGATCACCTGGCCGGCGAAACTGCCAACAACGATATAGACACCGACTTCCATGCCCTGCTCGAAAAGGGTTTCCGCCCAGTCGATGAACCGGATGTTGGCCTTTTCCCGCAGCCGGATTTCAGTGCTTTTCCCGTAGCCCTTACCCCGCCGCATGGCCACCTTGTCACGCTCGATGACATTAAGGAACACCACATGGTTGAGGGCGGCATTCTTCAGGTCCATCAGGGACTGCAGCGCATCGAACCGGAGCTTGTCGAAGCGGGTGACAAACAGCAGTTTTTTTATTTCCATTTTATCTCATCCTTGCCGGCCTTGAGTATCGATAGGGATCTTTGCGGCTACCGCCTGCCGGTATTCTATCCTAATAGTTTCTTGATTTCCCGGGCAAGTTCGTCGGCCTCAACCGGTTTTTCCAGATAGTTTTCCGGTTCGGGCACCGGCCTGTCGCCGAATTCAGTGAGTGCCTTCTGGGAACGCAAAAAGGTGCGCTTGGCCACCCCGGAGAGCATGATCACGGGAATGCCGATCAGAGACTTATCCGTCTTCAATTCACGATAGAGGCGGATGCCGCTCTGTTTGGGCATCAATACATCCAGAATCACCAGATCCGGCCGATCTTTTTTGACGAGCTTCAACCCCTCTTCTCCGTTGGCCGCTTCGATGGGTGTATAGCCGCTCTCTTCCACGACAGTTGTATTAAACAATCTTACATCCGGATCGTCGTCCACAATCAATACTTTTTTGCTCATCTCCAAGTCTCCTTAAAGGTTAACATCGATATCGTAAGCGTTCTCAGGTTCAACGTTCACCGTTAATGGTCACCTTGGCTGAGGTATGCGGTGAAGCCTAAATCTATAGAACCCCTAACCCTGATAAACTGGCAACAACAAATCGCAAACACCCAATATTAAATAATAAATCTCAAACAAATTCCAAATTACAGTATCCAAATCTCAAAAAGGGCAAAAACCAACTATTGATTGTCATTTTGATTCCTCCAAATATTGATGATTGGAATGCCCTTTCTCCAAGATCAAAAGGTTTGGAATTTTGATTTTGGCTATTATTATTTGTCTTGTATTTTCAGACATAAAAAACACAAATTTCAGGATTAAGATACTGAACCTCTGAACCCAGAACCCCTGATCCCTGGACCTTTGAACCAACCCTCAGTTTAAACTTATATTATCCGGCAACGTCGCCGGAAAGCGTATGCTAAAGGTGGTTCCTTCCCCTTCGGTGGATGTCACATCGATGGTTCCTTTGTGCTCTTCGATCAGTTTGCCCGTCACCAGCAGACCGAGTCCGGTTCCCTTCTGGCCTTTGGTGCTGAAAAAGGATGAAAAGAGCTTGACCCTGACCTCTTCGGACATGCCGCAACCGTTATCCCTCACGTCGAAGCGAATGGTTCCGGCCTCCTCCTTTTCGGTGACGACCGTCACCTGGTGTTCTTTGTCGATCTCAGGGTCAAAGATACACGCATCAATGGCATTTGTCACCAGATTCATCAAACAGCGGTGCACGGTGCGCGGGTCCATGACCACCGGTGTGATTCGGTCGGAAAACTTTTTGACCATGACGACGTCGTGATCCCGGGCTACCCCGTCCAGCAGTTCACATACATCCGCGGCGATTTCATTGGGATTGCAGGATTCATACTCGGGCTCCCGCTCCTTGGAGTAGGAAAGCAGGTCCATTACCAGGTCGGAGGTGCGGGTGATATTGCGCTGGATCATTCCCCAGCCGTTGCGCATTTTTTCGGTGTTGTCCCGCGACAGGCCCACGTCCATCAAGTAGCTGCCGCCCTTGAATCCGTGCAGGATGTTCTTGATGCAGTGGGCCATGCCGGCAACGGTCTGACCGACGGCGGCCAACCGTTCGCTGTTGACCAGTTCGTGCTCCAGCCGTTTGATCTCCCGCAGATCCTGGAAAAAAGCAACGGTTCCCATCATTTTTTTCTTTTCCCGCAAAACGGTGCCTGAAAATCGCACCGGGATGGACTCGCCGGTACTGGCTTTGATTTCGCTTTCCGTCCAGGGTGAACGCTCATTGACATCAGCTCCCAAGCCTGTTCGGGAGAGGGTCTCCTGCACCCATTGTGGCAGATAGTCCCGGGCATCTTTGGTGGACACCACATCGACGGCGGAGTAGCCGAAGATTCGCTCGGCAGCCGGGTTGAAAACGACGGTTTGCCATTTGTCGTCCGTGGCGATAATGCCGTCATTGGCGCTTTTAATCAGTTTTGCTTGGAAATTGGACTTGCGGATGACCTCCTCATGCAACAGGGCATTTTCAAGAGTGGCCCCGATACGGTTACCCATCAGGTCCAACAGATGCAGTTCTTCCGATGAAAATCGCTCGGTCTCCCTTTCGATGCGCATGACACCGAGCCCCTTGGTCTCCTTGGCGCTGATGGGAATATAGGCAAAGGTGGCGCCCGTCGTCTGGGTATCGTTCGAAAAGTGGCCGTTGTGATCGCCGGCATTATATACGATCGGTTTGTCGGTGCGTGACACTTTTTGCATTATTTCGGTTTGCGCATCCGGTCCGGCCTGGCCATACCCCGGGTCTGCATAACAGGCGTTAAAATAACGCAAGTCGAAGCGGCCCCCGTCATCGGACATATACAGGCAAACGCTTTCCGCCTGCATGAAGTCGCGGATTTCCAGCACCGCCCCTTCGATCCGGGCTTGCAGGGGCAGGGGTGCGTTGAGGGCTGTATAAATGGAGTACAACGTAGTCAGTTCCCGGTTGCGCCGACGCTGCTCCTCTTCGGCCCGTTTCGCCGCGGTGGTGTCCCAGAGGGTCTCGATGGCTCCCACCACGCTGCCATCGGCGGCCTTGATCGGGGCGGCGGTGAACCAGCACCACTTGCCGCCGTTGCCCAGCTTGGGGAAAAAGACCTCCGCCTCGTAGGCTCCGTCGATGAGGGTCGATTTTTTCCACTTGCCGCCGTAGAGGTCCCAGATCTCCTGACTGCTCTTCTGATCCAGAATAACATCGGCCATGGAGGGACGTTCGCTATCCCAAAAAGGCGCCCACTGGCGGTTGGTGCCCACCATCTCCGACGAGGGGTGGCCGGTGAGCTTCTCCAGGGATTGATTCCAGTGGGTGATCACATGTTCCTGGTTCAATACGAAGGTGGGAATGGTGCTGCCCTGAATGATTTGAGAAAGGGCACGCTGATTTTCCTCCAGCTTGCGGGTGTATTGACGTCGGTCGGCTTCGGCCTGTTTTTTAGTCGTGTTGTCCCACAGGGTCTCAATGGCACCGACGACACTGCCGTCGGCGGTCTTGATGGGAGCGGCGGTGAACCAACACCACTTGCCGCCGTTGCCCAGCTTGGGGAAAAAGACCTCGGCCTCGTAGGCCCCGTCGATGAGTTCGGATTTCTTCCACTTGCCACTGTATAGGTCCCAGATCTCCTGGTCGCTCTTTTGATCCAGGATGACATCGGCCATGGTCGGGCGCTCGCTGTCATAAAAGGGCACCCACTGGTGGTTGGTGCCCTTCATCTGAGATGAGGGGTAGCCGGTCAGGTTCTCCACGGCCCGGTTCCAGTGGGTGATCACATGTTCTTCATTGAGAACGAAGGTCGGAATGGTGCTGCCCTGAATGATCTGCGACATCGCCCGACGGCTTTCTTCGACCTCGCGGGTGTATCGGGTGCGCCGGGCTTCGGCGGCGCGTTTCTCGGTGGTGTCCCAAAAGGTTTCGATGGCGCCGATGATGCTGCCGTCGGTGGCCTTGATGGGGGCGGCGGTGAAATAGAGCCACTTACCCCCTTGACCCAGCTTCGGGAAAAAGACCTCCGCCTCAAAAGCACCCTCGATTAACTCCGATTTGGTCCACTTGCCGCCGTATAGCTCCCACACTTCCTGTTCGCTGCGCTGATCCAAAATGACATCGGCCATGGTGGGACGCGCTTTGTCCCAAAAGGGGATCCACTGGTGGCGGGTGCCCACCATCTTGACGGATGAATAGCCACTTAGCCGTTCCAGGGCAAGATTCCAGTGGGTGACAACATGGTCGCGGTTGAGCACAAAGGTCGGAATGCTGCTGCCCTGAATGATCTGGGTCAGCCGGTTTTCGCTCTCTTCGATCCGCATGATGTCCCGACGGCGCTCGGCTTCGATGCGCTTTTTTTCCGTCGTATCCCACAAGGTTTCGATGGCCCCCACCAGGGTGCCATCCGAGGCTTTGATGGGGGCGGCGGTGAATAGCAGCCACCGACCGTTTTCCCCTAAATGCTCGAAGAACTCTTCGGCTTCATAGGCCCCTTCAACCAGGCTGGACGGCCGCCATTTGGACCCGTAATACTGGCTGATTTCTCCGGTTTCCAACTGATCCAGAATCACGTCGGCCATGATGGGGCGCGCTTTTTTACGAAATGGTTTCCAGTGATGGTTGGTCCCTACGATTTCGTCGGCGGCAAAACCGGTCAGCTTCTCTAAGGCAAGGTTCCAGTGTGTCACGATGTGGTTGCGGTTGATAACGAAGGTGGGGGTGGTGCTGCCCTGAATGATCTGGGACAGGGCCTGCTCTTTTTCCTCCAACTCCTTGACGTTACGGCGACATTCCATATCCGTGCGTTTGTTTTCCGTGGTGTCCCACAGGGTCTCGACAGCCCCCACCACGGTTCCGTCCGATGTTTTTAAGGGTGAGGCCGTAAACCAGCACCATCGGCCCCCTTCTCCCAGCTTGGGGAAGAAGACCTCAGCCTCGTAGGCGTCTTCGATCAGGCTGGATTTTCGCCAGCGCTCGCCATAGAGCTCGCGGATTTCCGCTTCGTCGCGCTGATCCATGATTACATCGGCCATGGTGGGCCGTTCAATTTCCCAAAACGGCTCCCACTGATGCTGGGTACCGACCATCCTGGCAGCCGGGTAGCCGGTAAGGTTTTCCAGGGCCTGGTTCCAGTGGGTGATCACGTGATCGCGGTTGAGCACGAAGGTGGGAATGGTGCTGCCCTGAATAATCTGCGACAGGGTCCGCTCGCTCTCTTCGATGCGGCGGGTGTAGTTGCGGCGTTCAACATCGGCGCGCTGGTTGTCGGTATTGTCCCAGAGGGTCTCGATGGCGCCGACGATGGCGCCGTCAGACGCTTTGATGGGCGCGGCGGTAAAAAATAGCCATCGACCATCGTCTCCCAGGTGCTCGAAAAATTCCTGGGCCTCGAAACCGCCGTCCACCAGCGTGGAGGGTTGCCATTTGGAGCCATAATAGTGGTCGATTTCACCGGTCTCCAACTGATCGAGAATCACGTCGGCCATGATCGGCCGTTCTTGCTTGCGGAAGGGCTTCCAGTGATCCCGGGTGCCTACCATCATATCGGCACTGTAACCGGTGAGGACTTCCAGGGCATGGTTCCAGTGGGTCACCACATGGTCACGATTAATGACGAAGGTGGGGATGGTGCTGCCCTGGATGATCTGGGATAAGCTCTTTTCCTTTTCGTAGAGTTCCGTTTCGATCTGCTTGAATCGGCGGTTGCGCTGCATCACGATGTCGGCGGTTTTGCGAAAGCAGTTATGAATCCGCTCCTTGACCGTCTCGACGGCCACCGTCTCAGTGGTCAAGGCATCCAGGGCCTCCTGGCGGATGATTTCCATCTGCAACAGGTCCCACAGGAAACGCGAGTCCTGGTGGTCGATCAGTTCCACCGCCGGTGGTTTGATTCGTTCGATGGTGCGGGCCAGGTCCAGATCCCAGGTGACCTCGATGATGGTTTCCAGCCCCTCCAGCCGGCAAATCTCACGGTAGTCACTGAAGGTGGGTATGCCCATGGCGCGGGCCTGGGTGATACCCACTGCATTTGGGTTGAGATCGGCGACGCCCAGCACTTGCGGGTGCCGGCCGTTGAAAGGGTCGCCAAACAGATGTCTGAGCAGTTTGTCGCAGAACCTACCCCCGCCGACAATGGCGATTTTGGCATTTTCGATTTGATGGATCATTGAAGCCATAGTGCTCTATTTCATTAAGGAATCAAAAGTACCGGCAGCTCGCTCAGCTCGGCCACCCGATGGGAAACGCCACCTAACCAATACTCTTGTAACCAGTCTTTTCCGGTGCGCCCCATAACAATCATGGTGGCGCCGTGATTTCTGGAGATCTTGATGATTTCTTCCACCGTGCGGCCCAAGACCAGATGGAATTCGCTCTGTATGCCGGCATCGTCGACTTGTCGGCAATAGGATAACAGCCGCTTTTCGCTTTCGTCTTCAAGTCGTTTGATGGCCGGCGGTTTCAGGTTTTTGATCTGGCGGGCACCAATCACGTGAGTGACAATGATTTTTTCTACCAGCCCCTTCAAGGCCACGGTCGCGTCCAGGGCACGCCGGGATGGCTCGGACCAGTCCGTGGCCAGCATCGGCCGCTTCCAGATCCCAACGTTCGTGCGCGTCAGGGATTCTCCCTGCCATTCATACTGCACCATGTACTTGCTCATCAGCACAGGTACCGTGCTGCGGCGTAAAAGGTCCAGGATATGGGTTCCCACGTAGACCTTTTCCAGGACCGTGCGTTTTTTGCGGCCCACGACGACCAGGTCGGCCTTTTCCTGTTCTACCATATCGAAGATCTGGGCAATGGTGGCGCCCACTTCGATGCGCTGGCTAAATTCCAGCTGCGGGTCGTCGATAGTCTGGATCCAGTCCTCGAATTCGATGCGCCCTTCCTCGCGCATGCGGTTTTCGTCTTCTTTCAACGTGCCGCCGTAAGGCACGAAGCCCACCTCTTCACGCGGGATTACATGGGCCAGAACTACTTTTTTAAGTCCGGCGGCCTTCAATTCGATAATGCTTTTTAATGCGTTGAAAGCCATTTCCCGGAATTGGGTATGAAAAAGTATGGTTTGAAATGCCATTGTCGGTCTCCCATTGCTAAAAAAAGATCAGGCTTACCACCGCAAATACCGGCAGCAAGAATACCACCGTATATTTTAAAATGTAGCCGAAGAAGCTGGGCATGGGTGTGCCGGCCTCCTCGGAGATGGAACGGACCATGAAGTTGGGGGCATTGCCGATGTAGCTGCAGGCACCGAAAAAAACGGCCCCGGCAGAGATGGCCTTCAAGTACAGGGCCTTGTCGGTCATCAGCAACGGAACCGCCTGGGCTTCGGCCATTCCCGGAAAGTGGCTGCCCAGAGCCGTGTTGAAAAAGGTCAGATAAGTGGGGGCATTATCCAGAAAACCGGACAAGGTACCGGTGACCCAGAAATAGTGCAAAGGCGTTTTGACGGCATTGATCAAAAAGGCCAGTTGGCCGTTGGCACCGGCCTTTAAGATCAGCAGACAGGGGATCATGGTAATGAAAATGCCCACAAACAGATAGGCCACCTCGATGATGGGAAACCAGGTAAAGTCGTTGTCCTCACGGATTTCCACGGCGGTGGTGGCCATGGAGAGCAGCCCCATGACAACCAAAAGCCCGTCCCTCACCCAGTCCTGGATCCCCCGATGCACGCCCAGCAGATTGACCTGCCCCCAGTCGACCATGCCGCTCATGAGCACAGCACCGATGATGCCGGCCAGAAAGATAAAATTGTGGATCCCAACCAGTCTCAAGGGTGTCTTGGCCGCTTCATCCGCCGGGACGCGCCCGGTTTCTTTCTTAAAATAGTATAGATCCAGGAAAAAATAGATCACCAGCAGTAATCCGGCGACGGTTAACATGTGGGGCAGAATTTTAAATGTCCAGAAAAAGGAGACGCCGTGCAAAAAGCCCAGAAAAAGCGGCGGATCGCCCAGCGGGGTCAGTGATCCCCCCACGTTAGCCACCAGAAAGATGAAAAAAACCACCATGAACGTGCGGTTCTTGCGATAGTTGTTGGCTCGCAGAAAGGGCCGGATCAAGAGCATGGCGGCTCCGGTAGTACCCATCCAGGAGGCCAACAGGGTGCCCAACGTCAGGATGAGCACATTGACCACCGGTGTCCCCCGAAGTGACCCCTTTAAGAGGATACCGCCTGAAACGGTGTACAGGGCCCACAGCAGGATAATGAAAGGCACATAATCCGCAAGGATAATGTGGATGATTTCATACAGGGCGGTGCCCCTGTATACGAATAGGAACGGCCCGGCCATTGCCGCCGCCCAGAAGGCTGACACCTTACCGAAGTGGTGGTGCCAGAACTCCGGGGCCAGAAGCGGAAACAAGGCGATGGAAAACAGCATGCAGGCGAAGGGGATGCAGCTCCACAGCGGCAGGACTGGGCCAAGGTCATCGTGACCATGGTGTCCCCCCTGGTCTGTAGCGGGATGACCCTCTTCTGTTGGATGCTCGGCAGGCGATGTTTCGGCAGTTGCCGGATTGCCATCGAGATGGCTGCCCGGTGGGTGTTGCGGTTCAGATGCCGACACCATGGGTGCCTGGACAGTTAGGACAAGAAAAAGGGCGACGACGCATAGCGTGAGAATGATCAACCGTCTGCAGGATGTACTCATGGGGGGTGGGGCCTCCTCGTTGAGAAACAGGGCCAACTCAACGATTGACCCGTATCGATGAAAAAGGAGATCGCCGACTGAACCGATAAGAAATCCCAAAACAGGGTCAGCCAGCTTGTTAAATCATTGCTCAGATTTGCCAGTCATCTACAGGGAGCGCCGTCCTCGGGTGGAGAAGGATTTCCCCCACTGTTCATTTCGGTGTCTGTCCTGTGCGTTTTTCTGTAATTTTGGTCGCTCCGGCCAGCCTTTAAATCCAACGGACAACCGGGGTTGTCACCCTTTCGCAATATCGTCTAACCATTAGATATGAAATGAAATGCAGGTCTTGCATACTACGGTTTTCGTTTTATTGTCAACTGGTTTGGACGCTGCACCGAGCATGGTGCCAAAGGACCGGTTAAGTCGACGGCGAAAGATTAAGACGAGGCATCCAATGCCACCTTGATGAAAATGGGCATTGGTTTTCACGAGAACACCTTCGAAATCGGAAACCACCCCGGCCGTTACCGAGTTTTTTGGCTTTACCGGGTTGCCGATGGCATAGACCGGCGCCCCCTGTGCGGATGCAAAGGGGTTCTTCGGGGTTACAACGGGGTCGTGGAACCATCAACCTTAAGCAGGGCCAGATAGATAGTAAAATACCATTGATCAATCAGCGCGGTTCAGTGTACAAATCCGGCTCTGCTCTGATTTTCCAGAAAAGGTTGAAATTGAACAAGATTCACACCTCCGGGCTGTTTGATATCCATGTGGCCGTATTGTTTTTCGGTCTTGCCGGACTGTTCGGCAAATTTCTGGCGCTGCCCGCGTGGTGCATCGTTCTGGGCCGCACCGGATTCGCCGCGATCGCTTTAGGCGTGGTACTGTTGCTGACCCAACCGAACAAACAACCCCTAAATGCGAAAACCATGGGGTTGTTTGGCTTGCTGGGATTGATCCTGGCGGTTCATTGGGTCACCTTTTTTCATGCCATCCAGGTTTCCAGCGTGGCTGTAGGCCTGCTGGCCTTTTCCACCTTTCCGGTGTTCATCACATTCCTCGAGCCCTGGTGCTTTAGGGAAAAACGTCGTCCGATGGATATGGTCACGGCACTGCTGGTCGTGTTGGGGTTATGCATTATGGTCTACCCGTCATCGTTTGGCGGACAGGTTTTTTCCGGTGTCTGTTGGGGGACCATCTCCGGATTCACATTTGCCATCCTCTCTCTGTTGAACCGCAAATGGGTGAGGGAATACCCACCGGTCGTCATCGCTTTCTACCAGAATGCCGGAGTGACCCTGCTGCTGCTGCCGATGATGGCATGGGAAAATGTGCACATCGATACCGGTCAGTTGGGCATGCTGGCCCTGTTGGGTGTGGTCTGCACGGCCCTGTCCCACGCCCTGTTTATTCGCGGGCTGACTTTTGTCCGCGCTCAGCTGGCATCCGTGATCGCCTGCCTCGAGCCAGTGTATGGGGTCGTCTTTGCCTATTTTCTGCTGCATGAAACACCGTCGGCCCACACCCTTGCCGGAGGGGCTGTAATTTTGATGACCACCCTGTTTGCCATGGTTCGGCGGGCGGCGGTTTGACAACGGTAAAGGATTGTGAAATGCACCAGTGGAGTTAACGAATCCATTACTTTTGGAGCAGTTCGTGAAAGAAGATACCAATCCGGACGTCATCGTCGATTTTATCACCGGGGAACCGGTGCCCAATGTCGGGGCCGAGGCCAACCGTCAGCAGGTGGAACGATATCTGATCGAAGTCAAAGGCTATCGGCGTGAAGATGTGATCGTGGAAGCCCCGATTGATGTGGAGATCGATGGGGACGTGTATCGGTCGGCGGTGGACCTGATCATCCAAATCGAGAAGAGACCGTTAATGGCCGTCAAATGCGCGGCCGGCGCGCTGGGATCAAGAGAGCGCGAAATCGTTTCGGCGGCCAGACTTTACGGCACGTCTCCGTTGCCGCTGGCGGTGGTGTCCGACGGATCCGGCGCAACGGTTCTGGATGCCGCGACCGGAAAAATAACAGGGGCCGGACTTGCCGCCATTCCCACCAGAGACGAGGCAGTCGTCCTATCCCAGGCCGACCCGCCAACCCCGGTAGCGCCCGACCGCCTGGCCAGGGAGCGGTTGGTATTCCGGTCCTATGATTCCATGAATGTCAATACACGAAGACGGGGCAGCTGAAACCATCACGATTCATTCCGCAAAATCATAATTGCGCACCATTTTGTCGGTAAAGCGCATCAGCGGGCCGCGTCGTTCAACCGCATAGCGGCAAAGCCGCGCCCACCACCCGCCTCCCATCAGGACCCGATGGATCGAATAATCCCGGGTGTCGATAATGCCATTGATCTCGATCTGTTCGATGCCGACATCTCCGTAGGCCGGGCCCAGCATCATGGCAGCAGCGATCACGTCGATGGCGTGCTCTTTGGCCAGCACCCGGCCGTAAAGCTTGGAAAGGGCGACCGGTCGGCTGTCGTACCTCAGGCTCTTGGCAATGTTCACGATCCGAGCCACCGGGAAACTGTGCAACTCCACAGCACACCCGTATTCCTTGTTCATGACCAGAAATGGGGTATTGTTGGTGACCACCAGCAGGTCCACGTCGTTGGGAAGGTGGTCGCCGGGGTCACCGGCCAGACGCCGGGCCAGGGAGCCGAACAACAGCAAGGCTTTGGGGTGATATTCTTTAATATCTGCTTTAATCCGCTCGATGGCGGACAGCATTGGTGCCAGATGATGGTCTTTTTCCATCATGCCTCGCAGTAGGGAAAAAGTTTCAGACAAGCAAAAGACTGGAAGAATGTATCGTAGCGGGACCAGCGGGGAAAGGCAAGACCGCGCCGCCTGACTGAAAGGTACGGGAAACGGCGCATCGGGTCTCGTTCAGTAAAGCTGGGCTCTAAACCCCAGCCACTTCTTTACCGCAATGTTTGCAGACCTTGGCGCGATTTTTGATGATTTCTGCGCAAAAAGGGCATTCGCGAGTGTAGAATCGTTCGTGGATTTTTTTAACGGTGGCATCCACCTGCTCCTGCAGTCGCTGGTTGCCGAATTTGAGGTTTCGGATCGGTTCGATGGCCTCCAACTCGCCAATATCCCCAATCATTTCAGCTGCCTTTAGACGAACCCGCACCGGTTCAGCCGAATCCATGAGCAGCCTCAGAATCGTCACCCCGTCCTGGTTCACGTAACAATCTGCAAGAATCGAGAATCCTTTTTTGATGTTTTGTTTCAGGACCTCTTCTTCGGCAAGCAGCTGATCGTCGATCACCTGGCCGGTTGCCCCAACCGGGCTGAACACGGGCATCAGCTCGAATTGCTTGGTCCCGGGATAGTTCATGCAGCGATAAGAAGCGTGATGGGCGTAGTTTTCCATCATGTTGTCCCATCCCTGGGTGTACAACGGGCACTCGTCGTTAAAACACATGAACAGGTAGGGTGTCCCCCAGCCCAGACCGTCGCCGACGTTGATGGACGGCACCTCCCAGATGCTCATCTGCGCATCGCAATGGGGGCAGGCAGGCCGCGCCATACCCATTATTTTCTCGAGAACTTCTTCTTTGGTTTCAAAAGCCATTTACAGGACTCCATCATATAAGGTGTATAGGGGTGTATTGAACGCCAGGCGTTAAACGTCAGCGGTTAATTTAAGGCGTGGTTGGGAATTGTCAACTGAAGTGAAAGGCAGGCCATTTCCTGTCCAGCAGAAAAACATCCGACGCCTGCGCCGGAAAAAAAATTGTAAAAACTAAAGTTGTCCCCACCAAGTGCCGATAAACAGTTCGGGACGTTTGCGAACCATCCGGCTAGGCCGGCAAGCACTCGTCAACCATAGGGAACCACCCGAAAGGTAAGCAAAGGAGTTACCTCGGGCACGCGTAAAAAGGAGCGCCATCATGGAAATCAATACAAACAATCAGGTCCAGGAGCTGAAAACCGCGACAAAAATCAGTGACGTCAAGCGCGAAAAAGAAGATGCGCCGGGCCGACAGGCAACCCATACCGAAGAAAGCCCGGACTACCGGATCAGCTTGTCCGATGCATCCAAAACGGCCGTTAGCGAACTGACCAGCTCACCGGCACCCGGTCCGGGTACCGAAATTGCCGACCTTTCCGAGGAAGACGCCGCCCGGGTGGCCCAGCAGACCGCCGAGCACTTATCCCAAACCAACCTCTCCATTTCCAATCACGCGATGCAGAAAGCGGTTGATCTGTTCACTTGAGACTAACCGCACACGCTCAGCAGTGAGAAAAACGCCTTGATTATATTGGGCCTGTTTTGAGCCGTCATCAAAAAAAGCCGGAAGATCGTCAAATCCCCGGCCGGCTTTCATGGTGTGCGCTGATCAGTCGCTCACCATCCCCAGGTCAGGTACTGGTGAATAGCGTCGGCCGCCTTGCGGCCGGCGCCCATGGCCAGGATCACCGTCGCTGCACCGGTCACAATGTCGCCACCGGCCCAGACACCCTTTTTGGTCGTTTTTCCTGTTTCCGGGTCGGCAACGATGTAGCCCCACTTGTTCAATTCCATGTCCGGGGTGGATTGGGTCAGCAGGGGGTTGGCCCCCGAGCCCACCGCCACGATGACCAGGTCGGTGTCCATGTGAAACTCCGAACCTTTGATGGCAATCGGGCGACGACGACCGGAGTCGTCGGGTTCGCCAAGCTCCATTTTCAAGCATTCCATGCCGGTGAGCCGGCCCTTTTGGTCACCTTTGAACTGGGTGGGATTGGTCAGCAGGAAGAATTCGATGCCCTCCTCCTCGGCATGGTGGATCTCGGCAGCCCTGGCCGGCATTTCATCCCGGGACCGGCGATAGACGATCTTGACGCTGTCCGCACCCAACCGCATAGCTGTTCGGGCCGAGTCCATAGCCACGTTACCGGCACCCAGAACCACTACATTTTTTCCCTTGGGAATCGGGGTATCCACATCCGGATAGCGATACGCTTTCATGAGATTGGCCCGGGTGAGGTATTCGTTGGCAGAAAGGATGCCGATCAGATTCTCACCGGGCAGGTTCATGAAACGGGGCAACCCCGCGCCCACGCCTAAATATACGGCTTCGTATCCCTCTTCAAACAGTTCGTCCAAGCTGACGGTACGTCCGACCACGGCGTTCACCTTTAGTCTGACCCCTTGACGTTCCAGAAAGTTGATCTCCTGGGCCACAATCGCTTTGGGTAAACGAAATTCGGGGATACCGTAGACCAACACACCCCCGGGCTTGTGAAAGGCCTCCAGGACAGTGACATCATACCCTTTTTGAATCAGGTCGCCGGCCACGGTGAGACCAGAGGGACCTGAACCCACCACAGCCACTTTTTTACCGGTAGAAGGTGCTTGGGGAGGCAGGGCACCAGTACCGTTTTCACGCTCCCAGTCGGCCACGAAGCGCTCTAGGTTGCCAATGGCCACGGCCTCGCCTCGTTTGCCCACGATGCACTTGCCCTCACACTGGATCTCCTGGGGACAGACCCGGCCACATACGGCGGGAAGGGCATTTTTGGTCCAGACGTGCCGAATGGCACCGGTGAAGTCACCCTGGCTGATCAGGTTGATAAAGCCGGGGATATCCACACTCACCGGACAACCGTCCACACAACCGGGTTTTTTACACTGCAGGCATCGGGCCGCTTCTTCCTGGGCCATGGCGACGGTGTAGCCGGTAGGCACTTCATCGAAATTCCGTCTTCTGATTTCCGGTTTCTGTTCGGGCATCGCCACGCGGGATACCTTTTCTTTTTTAGCCGCTTTTTCCTTCATTGATCTCCTCCGTCTCAACGATTGCCAGGCGCTGCGCTGCTGGCAGGCCTTTCAGCCCAACGTTGTTTTTTCAGATGTTTGATCAGGTCGCTTCCCGAAGGGTGCAGTAATCTTCATAACAGGCTTTTTCATCTTCGCAATACGCCTGCAGGCGGAGCATCAACTCATCAAAATTAACCTGGTGCCCATCAAATTCCGGGCCATCCACACAGGCAAATTTGGTTTCACCACCAACGGATACCCGGCATCCCCCACACATGCCGGTACCGTCGATCATGATGGGATTCAAGCTCACCAGGGTTTTGACCTCGAAGGGTCGGGTGAGGTTAGCCACGGCCCGCATCATTGGAACCGGACCAATGCCGACGACCAGTTTGACGTCTCCGGCTTCCAGCACCTCCTTGAGGACATCAGTTACAAAGCCGTGATGCCCGTACGTACCGTCGTCGGTACAGACTCGCAGGTCGTTGGATGCCGCCTTCATCTGTGACTCGAGAATCAACAGGTCCTTGGTCCGCGAACCGATGATGCAGGTGACATTGTTGCCGATCTGTTTCAGGGCACGGGTGATGGGATGCAGGACGGCCACGCCGGTACCGCCACCAACACAGACCACCTTACCCAGTTTTTCCAGATGGGTGGGCTTGCCAAGTGGACCGATGACATCCTGGAAGGTATCGCCGACCTTGAGCGTCTTGAACAAGGCCGTCGATTTTCCCACGACCATGTATATTATGGTAAGGGTGCCTTTGTCCGGATCCGTGTCAGCCATGGTCAATGGGATCCGCTCCCCGTCCTCATTGGCCTTCAGGATCACGAATTGCCCCGGCTTTGCCTTCTTGGCAATCATCGGCGCCTCGATTTTATTTAAAATAACGGTCCCTTCTGCCATCTCTTCCCGTTTTACGATCTTGAACATGTGCATCCTCCAGATTTTTCGTTTTCGTTGCGGTCACCTTGCCGCAAAACATATCCTTTATTATAAAGGCTGAACGTGGCTAATATACATACCCTAGTTTTGAAATCAAGCTCAAAACAAGACGCCGATCAATATCAGTCTGATAAAAATATAACTATTTATATATATTATTAATATTGACACAATTGGATAAATTATGAATATTTTTGACAGCCACTGCCACCTGGATGATCGATCATTTGAATCCGATTTTCAGGATGTGCTGGATCGTGCCGCTGCAGCACATGTCCATCGGATGCTGGTTGTCGGCATCGACAAACGCACCTCGAAGCAGGCCGTAATGCTGGCCAACAGGCATCCGGGCATTTTTGCATCGGTGGGGATCCATCCCCACGACGCCCATTCCTGCACGCAGGCAGCCTTAACCCATCTCACCGCCCTGGCTTCCGACCCTAAAGTGGTCGCCTGGGGGGAAACCGGCCTGGATTTCAACCGCATGCATTCCCCCCGAAAGGACCAGGAACGGTGGCTGATCCGTCAACTGAAGATTGCCGAGACATTGGACCTGCCGTTGATTTTCCATGAACGGGACAGCCAGGGGCGTTTGCTGGAGATCCTCGAAGCTACTGCCAGCACCCATCGACCCGCGGTAGTCCACTGTTTCAGCGGGACAGCAGTTGAACTGGACCGGTACCTGGAGATGGGTTTTTATATCGGGATCACGGGAATCGTCACTGTCAGTAAACGGGGAGAGCCCTTAAGGCAAATGATTCCTTCCATTCCGGCGAATCGGCTCTTGATCGAGACCGATGCACCCTATTTAACGCCCGCCCCCCAGCGCAACAAATTTCGGCGCAACGAACCGGCATTCGTTCGTGAGGTACTGTTGAAGGTCGCGGACGTCCGCAAGGAAGATCCGGCAGCGCTGGCGGAACAAATCTGGGACAACACCTGCCGGCTATTTCGCATCGATCCGTCAGTTTATGCGTTCAGGGTTCAGCGTTCAGAGGTTCAGTTACCCCCTAACCGTTGATGAACCGGTAAAAAGTCTCATTTCAGATGGTTTTGTAAAAAGCGCCGAGATCAAGGCTTGCGAATCCCGAGAATACCGCTATCGCGGGTGCCGTAGGCAGCGTACTTAGTGTACTCCGCAGTGACGAGGGATGAAGCGTAACGCAGAAATCGGACTTTTTGTGGAAGCATCAACCTTGAACCTCTGAACGGTTCCTTTCATGCGGCCATGAGATGCTGAACAGCTGTCTCCAGACCGTCGATGGACAATTCGAACATGGGAAAAATCTGGCGGATCATCATTATGGTACGGGTGTAGTTCCACATGGCGGAGGATACCGGGTTGAGCCATACGCTGTGGGGAAAGGTGTGCACGAGCATGCGCAGGCACTCGATGCTGGGCTGTCCGCTGCGGTCCTGGACGTAAATGGATCCATCTCGGGACATCAGTTCGTAGGGTGCCATGCTGGCATCTCCCACAACGATGAGCCTGGTTTCCGGGTCCATGCGGCACAGTTCGGCCATCCGAACGGGTTTACGGTAGCGGGCAGTATCCTGCCAGACGGTGTCGTATATGGTGTTGTGGAAAAAGAAGGTCTTGACCTCCTTGAACTGGGCGCGGGCGTAATCGAACAGCGTCTGAACCACGGACACATAGGGGTCCATTGACCACCCGCCGTTGTCGATCGCCAGGATCACCTTGAGCCGGTCCTTCATGCGGCGGTCGAAAGCGATCTCGATCTCTCCGCCATTTTTCATGGTGCGGTAGATGCTCTCATGGATGTTCAACTCATCACGGGGGCCGGCGGGCACCATGTTACGTAGCCGCTTGAGCGCTTCGCCCACCATGGCATGGGTCAGGGGTCCGGACAGGGAATAGTCTTTGTAACGACGCTCCAGGGCTACCTTGACGGCCGACTTATTGCGCGACACCCCCCCCACACGCATGCCCCCAGGATGGATGCCGGAGTGTCCCACAGGCGAAGTGCCGCCGGTGCCGATCCATTTGCTGCCCCCGTCGTGGCGTCCATCCTGGTCCTTGAGGCGTTCTTTGAAGTACGCGATGAGCTCTTCCGGGGTCATGCGGCTCAGTTGATCTTCATCCATGCCCAGGGCATCGGCCATGGCCTTGGGGTCCTTGAGCCATTGCTCCAACAGGGCCCGGGCCATTTCGTCGATTGCCAACCCCTCCACGTCGGGCAGCTCGGTTCCCTGAAAATGGTAGGCGAACACCTGGTCGAAAAGGTCGAAGTAACGCTCGCTTTTCACCAGAATGGTCCGTGAAGCGGTATAGAACTCATCCAGTGAGGAAATGAGGTGGCTGGCCAGGGCCCGGTGCAGGGTTAAAAATGCCGTGGGACTTACCGGCACCCCCATCTCTTTCAACTTGTAAAAAAAGGCCAGAAACATAATCAAAACATCTTTCGGCGGTTGACAAAGGCGCTGGCCCGTTCATAATCCCCGCTTTTTTTGAACAACACACCGAGAAAAGGCACATCGCCCTTGGCCAGCCGTTTGGGCTTGAAATCAGGATCGGCGTTCAGGGCGCGGATCCAATTGATCAACTCCCGAGTGGCCGGCCGTTTTTCGACGGCTTCCAACTCTCGCATGTGATAAAAGGCAGTGATGGCGTTGTCCACCAGATCGTCGTGGATGTCAGGGAAATGCACACCGATGATTTTACGCATCATCTTGGGGTCTGGAAAGGCAATGTGGTGGAAGTTGCAGCGGCCCAGAAAGGGGTCGGAGAGGTCTTTTTTGGCATTGGAGGTGATGATGATCACCGGCCGGTGGCGGGCCGACATGGTTTTGTCGATCTCGATGATGTCAAATTCCATTTGATCCAGCACATCCAGCATGTCGTCCTGAAAGTCGGTGTCCGCCTTATCGATTTCGTCGATGAGCAGCACCGTGCGGTGGTCGGCCGTGAACGCCTGACCGATTTTACCCATCTTGATATACTCTTCAATGCTGCTCACATCTCGCCGGCTGTCGCCGAATCGGCTGTCGTTGAGCCGCGTGAGCGTGTCATACTGGTACAACGCCTCCACCAGCTTCATGCTGGATTTGACGTTAAGCACAATGAGCGGCATGTTGAGGCTCTCGGCGATGGCGTGGGCCAGCATGGTTTTGCCTGTACCGGGCTCGCCTTTGAGCAGCAGGGGCATCTCCAGGGCCATGGATATGTTGACGATCTGGGCCAGTTCTTCATCCAGAACGTATCGGGTCGCCCCGGCAAAGGACCCATCTGATGGTTGTAAGGTCATGAACACCTCTCTCAAGAATAAATGGTAAACTGAATTATAGGC
>JAQYWF010000199.1 GCA_030145105.1 Desulfosarcina sp. | reverse complement strand
GACATTTTCGGTGAGGCGCAGGCGTCCTTTCTTGAGTTCATCGTAGATGACCGCTTTGATCTCATCTCTGGGAATCTGCAAACCGGTTGCATTCAAAAACATGTGGTAGAGCACCAAGGCCAGTTTTTGCACGGCCCGCGTCTTGATCTCCTTCTGGCTGACGATCAGTTCTTTGGACACCGGAAGCCCCAGACTGAGCTGTCCGCGATAAAACGTGCTGTAGGCGTTATAGCTTCCGTTAATCAAATGGGCCGGTCCATCGTTCACCAAATAGCGTACCACGCTGCTGCTCAGATTCCGCCACCTCTTGAAGATCATGCTCGATCGCGCTCCTGTTCAGATTTAGCCACATTTTGAAAATCATGCCCGATTGCGCTCCTTGATGGCCAGCTCCTTGACCCTGGCGATCTCTTCTTCGCTGTAGATGCCGTCAACCCCGGAAATGGCCGCCAGCTGCATGCCGTGTTTGAGGCCCAGGCGATAAATTTCCCGGACTTTGTCCCATTGGGGTGAAGTGCCGACAGTGAACACCTCAAAGCGTCCCTCCAGGGCAAGGGTGATCGTTTCGGCGAGTCCGGCGTAGACGACGCCGGAGGGAAGGCCGATATCTTTCATCTCTACTTCCGTGCCGGGCAACCGGATCTCTCCGCCACGAATCACCAGCACATCGGGTCGTCTGGCAACGCTTTCCTTGGTGAAAATACTCGGCAGGTTGATATCGGTGATCACACAGCCGGGTTTAACCTGCATGATGTCCAGCACGTCCCGGGTGCCGGAACTGGCAGCCACGATCATATCCATCTCGCTCAGATTCTTGTCCGCCCGCGTGGAGACCTTAAGCTTGATCGAGGGAACCTCTTTTTGGATGGACTCTTGCAAAGCCAGCAGTTTGGCGATATTGCGGCCGACCAGGTGAACCTCCTCAAATGCCTTGGCCAATAAGTGCGAACAAATCACGCCCACCGCCCCGGTGGCACCGATGACCATGGTTTTGGCGCGCAGCAGTTTCCCGTTTTTGAGACGGGTCATGCCCATCTTGCGAACGGCCTCGGCCCCGGCCCACAGGGCTGAGGAGGCAAAATAGCTGTTGCCCGTAGTAATCGGTAGCACGGCGTGTTTGGCCACTTCGAGGCTGGTGTCTTTCATCGCTTTCGGGAGCAGACCGATTCCCATGATCTGGGCGCCCTTCTTTTTGGCGATCTCGGCCGCCTCCAGGATCCGTTTGGTCGTGAAATCGGGTCCGTGGGCCTGCATCTGCTCAGGCGTTACGCCAAGGGCGATCAGCCAGCCTTCCGCCTCCACACCGGTTTCCGAACGAATGCCGCTGACCGTGGAGTAGACAAACGGCGGCGCATAGGCCACGACCTTTTCAACCGTATCCATCACGCCCGGGGCGATGTCCGACAACACCTCGATGGGTTTGAGTTTTTTGAGGTATTCCTGGCTGGGTGGATGGATCACATAGGCGAACCGGTTGACCCGTTTGGGCTTTCCGGAAGGATAGATGATGCGCGGTTCCATCTGCATGTTGCTGATGATCTCGAGCAATTCGTCGTCGCTCGCCTCACCCTTGGGGATATCGAATGCAACCCGCAGCATCGCCTCCAACACGCTCACACCGGCGACATTGCTTAAGAGCTTCGGCGTGGTGTCGATGATCACGTCGACACCCTTGTCTTTCAGGTAGTCGATCCGGTCGTCGTAAACCGTGGAGGTGATCACCGTTTTGCCATTGAGATCCTCGACGGTGTAAGGGTCCAGGTATTTGAAAAAACTGTGGTGGGGAACCACCAGCACATGAGATTTCTGCACCGCCTGTCGCACCACATAGTCGATCATCGAACGAACCGGTTCGCTGTCCGTGACCATGCTTTTCCCGGGGACCCAGTTCAGCACATCCCCAAGCCGGCCGCTGTAGCGTGCCAGATCCTTCATTCCATCGATTAACTTGGGTATCCCGTTTTCGAACAAGGCATCGGCAAAGGTCAGGTTGTCGCTGTATTCCGCCATGACCCTGGCGATGGTACGACTCGATCGCCCGGAGAAAAACAATACGCGGGCGTTGTTGAAATAGTTGTTTCCGAACTTGAACTGGATATGGCGCAAAGACCATTCGTGGCCCACCAGCCGGAGCATGTCGCCGGATGTCACGGGGGTCTCCAGTTTGGATCCGAGTTTTAAAAGCCGGGCCAAATCATTCTTTAAAGCGCTCTTCTGACCCAAGGATTGGGCTGAACGAATGCCGCCCAATGCAATGGCATCGGCCTTTTTGTTCCACTTAAGCAGCAGGTCGGAGGCTTTGTCCACATCGCCGTCGGTTCCCAGTCGCTGGACGTGAAACGTTTGCTTTAAAAAGCCGGTTTCGAATTCATTGTCGTCTAAACTGGGTCCCAAACTGATTTGGATGATACGCTTCACATGAACCTCCGCTAACTGGCGATTTGTTGATTTCTGGCTTCCAGGGCAAGCTTTTTCACCTGGGCGATATCATCATCCGAGAACACACCGTTGACGCCGGAAACGGCGGCCAGTTTCATGCCGTGCTTGAGGCCGAGTTTATAAATTTCCTTTACCTTTTCCCACTCGATGTCCCGGCCGATGGTAAAGATCTCAAAGCGACCCTCTAAGGTCAATACGACCGTTTCGGCCAGGCAGGCATAGACCACTTTGTCGGGCAGTCCGATATTTTTCAACTCCGGGTTGCCGGGCAGTTCAATTTCTCCCGATTCAATCACCAGTACGTCCGGACGTTTGGCCACATCCTCCGGGGAGAGGTCCAACGGACGGGCCACGTCCGTGATGATGCAGCCCGGCTTGACCTTGGTGATATCCAGAACCTTCTTGCCCGCACCTGAAGTGGCCGTGACGATCACATCCATGTCGGCCAGGTATTTGTCCGGGCGGGTGGTCACGGTCAGCTTAACGTCTGGGTCCTCGCGGTGGATCGATTCTTTCATCGCCAGTAGTTTGGCGGTGTTGCGTCCCACCAGATAGACTTCGCCAAAGGCCTTGGCCAGCAATCGGCAGCAGACCGATCCAATGGCCCCGGTCGCCCCCAACACCATGGTCTTGGCATTGATGCGCCTGTCTTTTTCAATCTTGATCAGCCCCATGCGACGGACTGCGTCCGCGGCTGCCCAGAGCGCACCGGACGCACTGTAGCTGTTGCCCGTAGTAATGGGGATATTGGATTTCTTGGCCACCGTGACGCCGGCATCGCCGACCACCTTGGTAAAGGCGCCCAGCCCCATGATCTGAGCCCCCATGCGCTTGGCCATGCGTGCGGCTTGCAGCAATCTCGAATAGGTAAATTCCGGGTCATGGGCCAGCATCTGTTTGGGCGTTCCGCCGACCGTCAGCAGCCACCCCTCGGCTTCCACGCCGGTCGGCGACTTGATGCCAGTCACACGGGAATAGACCCATGGGGGTGCGTAGGCGATCACTTTTTCGACCGCATCCAAAAATGCAGGAGGGGAGAAATTGGCCAACATGGCAACGGACTTGTCCTTTTTGAGGAACTCTTTGGAGAGTGGATGGATCACAAAGGCAAACCGGTTGACGCGTTTGGGGCTGCCCGACGGATAGACCACCCGCGGATCCATTTTCTGGGCGCTGATGATTTCCAGCAGATCATCCGCATCCACCTGATCACGCTTGCGTCCCAGCGCGGCAAGGATCAGGGCTTCCAATACGTTCGGCGCCACCACGCGCTCGAGGATTTTGGGCGTCGTGTCGATAATGACATCCACCCCGCGCTCTTTCAGAAACGCCACCCGATCATCATCCACGGTTGAGGAGATGATGGTCTTGCCGCCCAACTCCTCGAGGCTGGTCTTGGCCAAGTAATCGTCGAATCCGTGGTTGGGAACGACAAGGATGGAGGCCTTTTGCATGGCTTTGCGAAGAATATAATCGTTCCAGGCCTTGATCGGCATGACTGAATGGGTCAGCCGCTGGCTGGGGACCCATTGCAGCAACTCATGCGCCGAATGGGCATATGCCTTTAAATCCTCGAGGGAATTGACAAACTTGGGGATGCCGCTTTCCAGGATCGGGTCGGCAAAGGTCAGGTTGTCCGTAAACTCGGACATCACCTTGGCAATCCGGTAACTGTACATACCGGAAAAAAACAACACCCGGGCATTGCTGAAATAGTTGCCGAATTTGTATTCGATATAGCGCAGGGCCCACTCGAAGGAGACATCCCGCAGGGCACTGCCGATGGTGACCGGCGTTTGCACCTGAGCGCCCAGATCTTTGATTTTATGCTGTTTGTATTTGTTCAGGTAGCGTGGGCCGATGCCATAGGGATACTTGATTTGGCCAAGCCCGATGGCATCCGCCGTTTTGTCCATCTGCAAGAGCAGTTCGGCTGCTTTTTCCAGATCGCCATCGGTCCCCAGGCGTCTGATGGTAAATTCCTGCCCCAGAAATTCGGTATCGAACGCATAGTCCTTGTCGCTGGATCCCAAACTAATGCTGACCACCTGTTTCACGGCTTCCTCCTATCGTGCCATATTCAGTTTTCGATCTTGCGTTATCGGACCACTATTTCCTTATGCGTGCTTATCGATGGCGTTGACCGGGCAGATATCCATGGCCTCGGCACACAATCGTTCCTCCTCTGGACCGTTGGGCTGTTGGAAAACATAGTCCAACCCGCGTTCATGATCAGACCGAAAATTCCGGGGGGAGATGGCCGAACAGATACAACAACCGATACACCGCTGGTTGACATGAAACCTGGCTGGACGGTTATCTGGCATAACACCCATATTCATCGACCGGGAAATAGATGGTGCATGGTTATGGATTCCGATTGTCCGTCTGAGGCACGACCGGACCTGTTGAGGGGGTCACGGCCCGAACCGTGCCTCCTGGCAGTGGCCCGCCCGGTAGGCATGTGTCCATACAGCAGCGGGAATCGGGCCCGCTGGTCACCCCCCGCCTTGCGATCTGCCCGCACGGGCCGCAGGGCGGGGGTATGAAAAGCAACGCAACACGATCTGCCTACAATCGAAACCGTCGCTGACGGTTTTCATTAAACATAGCCGATGGGGCGAAAAAAGCAATGGCCTTTAACAAGCTTGTTAAGCCAGCTCACTACTCGTTTCTGCCGGGACCGTTTTGGGCGGCTCTGCAGGTGGCTTTGCCTTGACCAGGCGATCTTGAAGCCCATCCACCTGTTTGGTGAGTTTTTCTATATCAACCGTCAGACGCTTGATCTGGCCTTTGGTGGGCAGGTTGATCAATTTGATGGCCTTTTCGATACGTCGGTCGACCTGATCGGATACCCATTTCCTGAGGTTGTCAATATTGAGCATGGACTCTTTTTTGGGCTTCACCACCGTGGCCATTTTCTTCAACACCGACTGGGTCACATCCCTGCCGGTGTTGTGCATAATGATCTTGATCGCTTCTTTTTTATCCACCAAGGCCATCAGTTGATCCTTGCTCATATACCGTTTGTTGAGAGTGTCGTAGAATCGACCGTTGGCGTAGGTTTTGATGGTCCGCATAAGTTGCTCCTTAATTACACGTGCAAAGTTGTTGGTTGTTTAAAAAGCCGGTTTCAGGCAGCGACCGCGCGATGGAGCGCATCGACCTTTTTGTTGAGGGTGCCGACCCGACGGGTCAGTCCATCGATATCCTTCTTGCTGGGCAGATTGAACTGAGCCGGAAGCCGCCGGATCCGTGCCCGGACCTTTTTTTCGATCTTTTGCTTGCCCGGGACTTTGTCCAGCGCCTGCCGCCCACCGGTCACCACCTCGTCCACAACCAGGCGCGCATCCTTTTCGATCCCCTTGATCAACGACCGGGCGTCCGCCTTCAAGTCCGCCATGCGGCTGCGGGCGTCGTCACGCAGATCGTCGACCCAGGCCTTGCCGTCATCCAACACGCCATCGAATGTCTGGCGGGGGGCTTTGCCGGCTTTTGTCAAAAACACCTTGCCATCTTTGATCATGCCGCCCACCGTCGAACGGGTCTCCTGGTTCAGATCCGTGATCATCTCCTTGCCCTCATCCAGCCATTTGGACAGCGTTTTGCGCGGCGTCTGTCTCAAATCCGTCACCCGTGCCTTGCCACTTTTGATCGGCCCGGAGATATAGGTGTCGCTGTAATCTTCCAGTTTGTCGCTCACCCGGCGGCGCGTGCGCTGAACCGTATCGACCACATAAAAGCGGGTCTTGGCCGTGCTCTTTTTCCTGCTGACTTTTTTGGTCTTTGCCTGTGCCATGGGAAATCTCCTTTTTCTTTTCGAGCCGTTGATTGTTTTGTCGCTGACGGCCATCCGCCGCCCTTGATAACGCATTGCGTTATTTTCGATAATATGATGCAGTGCGTTATCGTTGTCAAGCGTTTTTTTAACTATTCTAAAATTGACAAACCCGGGAAAGATTGGAAAGATGGCGGATCACCTCAAGCAACCAATGGCGTCCGTTAAACGACAAACCCAAGGGGATATGAGCATGCATGTGATAAAAAAGTACGCCAACCGCAAAATGTACGATACGTTTGACAAGCGCTACATCTCTATGGTCCAGCTCTCGGAGCTGATTAAGCAAGGTGAGGAGGTAATGGTAATCGACAACCGCACCGGCGAAGATATCACCGCGGCCATTGTTTCCCAGCTGATCGGCAGAGACAACAAGGAAAAGGACAAGGCGGTATCCTCCCAGCTGCTGATGCAGCTGCTGCGCAAGGGCGGAGGCACCTTGACCGACTATGCCAAGAAATACGTCTCGCTGTGGCAAGGCGCCTTCAACATGGCGGAAGATGAAGTCAGCCAATTCGTCAACCGGTTGGTGAAAAACAAGGAACTTTCCATCGCCGAGGCCAGCAAGTTGAAAAAGGAAATCATCGGGTATACCAACTCCCTTAAAAGCTGGATCAGCGACAGCATCGACAAACGGGTCGGGGAAGTTCTGCAATCCATGAACCTGGCCACGAATGATCACCTAACCGCGCTCTCCGCAAAGGTGGATGCCCTTTCTAAAAAAGTGCAGCAACTCGAAAAGGCGAAGGCAGCGGCTAAAAAAAAGCCGCGCCCGAAAAAGGCCGCCACCCGTAAGAAATCCACTTGACGGCCGGTTCCATCTGACAATCCGTGAGAATAAACCCCAACGTTGAGGTAAATCCGCTTGACATCCGTGAGCATTGCTGCCAAAAAAACAACGCAATGCGTTATGTGCGGCCGCCATCCGCTTCCAGCCGATGCGGCCGATTGACAGGTCAACGCATGTTGACCGGAAAATCGAACAAGGAAACCATCGGATGGCTCGAGAAAAAAATAGCGAAGAATTTGTCCGCTTGAAGCGGGCGCTTCAAAAGTTTCAATCCGAACGTCTTGCTGAAACTTACCAGGATCTGATGACTGATCCTCAATATGAAAAAATAGGCCACTTCTTCTTCGAAAAGCTATACGGCCCTGAAGATTTCTCTTTCCGCGACACAAGCATAAAAAAACTGCACAAACTGCTCAAGGGCAAGGTCTATTCAGGCATCATTTCAGCCGTCAGCAAGGTAATCGAATTGCATGAGCTATCGGATCTTCTCGATGATCGCATGGTCGAGCAGATGATGGCCAGGGGTATTGGCGAAGATCTGGATATGGAACAATACCAAGCGGTGTATCGCAGCCTGGACAACTACGACCAGCGAATCTACCAAATCGATTTGGGTGCGGAAGTGACCCAGGTCTTCTATAAACTAAGCAAGAAATGGGTCGTGGCCATCTCGCTCAACACGGTTCGGACAGCCGCCCATCTCATCGGCATGGGCAAGATCATCGACTTCATCTATGAGGGCTACGAGGGATTCCGTGCGATCAAGGATATCGACTATTTCTTCGTAACCGTCGACACGCGCGAACACGCCTGGCATGAGGAGATCTGGTCCAAGGATAGCGGATCGAGCGGATCGTCGATGACGTCAACCCAATGAAAAAGGCACTAATTCTCTCCGGGGGTGGGGCGCGGGGCGCATTCCAGGTCGGTGTGTGGAAATACCTGCGGGAAATCAACTGGACCCCAGACCTGATTTGCGGAACCTCCATCGGCGCCGTCAACGCCGCGGCCATCGGGTCCGGCATGTCTGTCGAGCGCCTCGCCGATATCTGGAGAACCCATAACCGCTCCGAGATTTACCGTCTCAAGACACTCCATTTTTTAAGGTCGGCGCTTCGTGGGAAGCCCTTGAAATCGTTGCTGGACGAGGCCCCCTTGCGTGCAATGCTGACCCGCAACCTGGATATCGAGGCCCTGCGTCAAAGCCCGATCGAAATCATCATCAGCGCCGTTCATCTGGCCACCGGACGACTCCATCTTTACAATCAAGCCGTCATTGAAATCGATCATTTAATGGCTTCCAGTGCGATGCCCATTTTGTTTCCCTGGCAACCCATCCACGGAGAACTCCACTGGGACGGGGGCGTCATGGCGAATTCACCCCTTTTCATTGCCTTGGAAAGGAAGGTAGAGGAGATTATCGTGGTCTTGCTGTCGCCGGTCGGGCAGCGTCCCCTGCCGCCGCCGGCATCCTTGCGGGAAGGGTTGGAACTGGTTTTTGAACACTTTTTAATTGGCTCTTACCAGACCGCCATGCCGGTTTTCAATGGGCAAGAAGCCGCAGAATTCAGCCCGCAACCGAGGATTTCAGTAGTCGCACCGTCCCAGATGCTCGGTTTTACTTCCCTGCTCAATTTCTCTACCCGGCAGGTCAACCGGCTGATCAACGCCGGCTACCACAACGCCCGCCGTCAGCTTGGCTAAACGGTTGAACCGCGGTTAACTCATTACCAGATGACGCAGCCCCTTCTCCGCTAAAAATTTCGGATAGAGGGCATAGCTGGGTTTTAGGATCGGAAGCAGCTTGATGGTCTTCGGGACGTTGCCCTTGGCCTTCACCTGACGGCGGGTCAGGGCGCTTACCAGGTTGGCCTTGCCGTGCCAGAACGCATGGGCAAAATCGGCATTCATGGTCAAGACGACCTCCGGTTGACCGTCGAAATCACCCTGGATGATCTTCAAAACCGCACCGGTGGCATCGATGGTGATCACCGCCGATGGGTTTTCCCCTGTCAGAGGCGGTCAGGGCCGCTTGAATTCCGGCCGGTCCACCGCCTATCACCGTCACCTTTTTCTTTT
>JAQYWF010000464.1 GCA_030145105.1 Desulfosarcina sp. | reverse complement strand
GACTTACGACTTGCGCCTATCGCCTAACGGCTTACGCCTTACGACTAACGCCTTGCGGTTTAAAAACCTCTGAACCTGGTTTTTTATTTTGTTCTTCATTACAAATAGTAACGATAATTTTCGAATAGCTTTTATGCAATGATGGGGTAAACCTTCGGATCCGAAGTCGCCGCGGCCGGAAAAGCCGGAAAGTCCCGGATGAATTGATGATCGAGCAATTGGGTGGATAAGATAGCCACAATGGCCATGTTTTCCCTCTCGCTCAACAGACTCCCCTGCCCTTTGCGGCATTTGGCGATCAATCGTGTCACCTTTTTGGGATCGAAATAGCCTTTCTCCTGAATCTGCCTTTCAGACATCAGCTCGTCGACGTAATCCAGTTTGTGGTCACCGAAGAAGCATCGGCTGATGGGGGCACGATAGGGCTGTTTAGACCTGTCGACCACTTCATCCGGAATCATTTTCCGGGCGGCCTGCTTCAAGAGGAATTTTTCATCCAGGCCATTGATACGCAAGCGTTTGGGTACCTTGCTGGCAAACTCGATGACGCGGTGGTCCAAGTACGGGAAGCGACCCTCGATGGAATTGGCCATGGCCATGCGGTCTCCCTGGGAGGAGAGCAGATAATTCGACAGGAATATGCTCATCTCGGTATACTGCGCCCTCGATAGCGGATTCCAAGACATGAATGATTCAGGCAGGGTGGCAACATAACGGTCGATGAACCGATCAATTGAAATTCCTGGTGAATCGCCGGGCGGCCTGAACCCGTCGGCCATGAACGATTTCAGCTGGGAGGTGTTGTGCCAGCGCAACAGATGCGAATAGACGGGCGAATCCGTGGCCAGAAGATCTTTTTTAAAAAACCCTTCCAGAAATTGCCTGGATCGGCTGTTGGCGGCTGAAAAGATGTAGGGATATAATTTCTCCAGAAGTCTGGGCCGCGCCTTGGAATCCGGATGGCGCGCCCAGAATCGCCGGATTTTGTCCTCTTTGAAAATATTGTAGCCGGCAAATATTTCATCGGCGCCCTCACCGGTGAGAACGACCTTGAAATTGCTCTCGCGCACCAGTTTGGAGAGCATGAAAAGGGGCGCGGGGGCGGTTCTGATGATAGGCGTTTCCGTATGCCAGATGATTGTTGGAAACACGGCCCCGATGTCATCTTCGGTGCAGCACACATCCTTATGGTCGGTTTGAAGGGATCGAACGGCAATGGATTGATAGGCCGACTCATCGAAGCGCTTGTCGGAGAAACTGACCGAAAAAGTGCTGAGCTGATTGTTGAAATTCTGTTTTACCAGGGAACTGATATAAGTGCTGTCAATCCCCCCGCTGAGGTAAGCACCGACCGGCACATCCGCCCGCAAGCGTATCCGCGACGCATCCAGGAGCAAGCCCTTTAATTCATCCACCCAATCGGTCAGGGGACGCTCCCGGGTATCCTCGTGGCTGAAATCAGGCGACCAGTATGACTGAATGTGCATTCCCTTCCCGCTGATCCGGGCATAATGGCCGGGCAGCAACTGGAAGATGTCGGTAAAGGGTGTCAGTTCTCCCAAAGGCGCCCAGCAGGTGAACACGTCGGAGAGGGACTGGGGGTTTATCGTTCGCTCGACGTCCGGATCGGCAAACAAGGCCTTGATCTCCGATGCGAAGGCCATGCGACCATTGCGGCGGTGATAGAACAAGGGGCGGATGCCGACCCGGTCCCTTCCCAAAAGGAGCGACTGTTCATTTTCGTCCCAGATGGCCAAGGCAAACTGACCGTTCAGCACGGCAAACATACTCGTCCCTTTTTCCTCATAGAGGTGGATCAGGACCTCTGTGTCCGTCTGCGTATAGAATCGGTGTCCCTTGGCTTCCAGATCTTTCCTCAGATCCGGGTAGTTGAAGATTTCACCGTTGAATACGATCCAGACCGTCTTGTCCTCATTGTGGATCGGCTGATTGCCGGCGCTGCTCAGGTCAATAATACTCAGGCGGGCATGGGCCAGTCCCACCGGGCCATTCATGTAAAGGCCCGATGCGTCCGGTCCGCGATGGTGCATCAGTCCCACCATCCGGGTGAGCAGTTCCCGTTTATCTTCAGGGCGAGTATAATTGATGATTCCGGCGATTCCACACATAGGCGCGATTCAATCCATTTTGAAAATAAAGGTCAATGTACTCGATTACCGGTTCTTGTATACCTAAATCGCTAATTTTTCAAGTATATGCAAAATCTACGTAGGTGAGTTTAGTTGGGTTGCTTAAATTGTATTTGCATGCTTGCCGATTGACATCAGCAAATGAACGAAATAGAATGCAAATAATAACAAATGAAGGCAGGTGAACGAAATGCACAAGACAGTGACGTTGCGACTTAAAGACGACGTATACAAAATCTTTGCCCAAATGGCTAAAGCTGAAAATCGCTCTTTGTCCAACCTGATCGAGACGGCAGCGCTAAAAAATATCCGCGAACGG
>JAQYWF010000338.1 GCA_030145105.1 Desulfosarcina sp. | reverse complement strand
AGGGATTTTGGTCGAGATCAAGGCATGCGAAAAATTTTACCGCAGGCGCCCTGAAAGAAGTGCCCTTGGGGTGCATATAGTTGATATTCCGAGGATAAAATTTTGAGCATAACGCAGATATTGAGCCAAATAACCGTTTCTGGATGGGCACTCGTTAAAGAAGACGCCATGAACGGGTGTGACGCTCATCGAATATTGCGATTGTCTGCTGACAGCCATCTTTTGTAGGGTCGGTATCATGACACGGCAGTCGCGCATCGATGTGGCTGAGTGGTTTCACCGGCTGAAATTGAAAGAAATCAAATGAAATTGTATTGGGTAACCACCGATGACCATGACGAAGACTGGTTCATTGTTGCCTCCTCTTCGCAAGCGGCATGCAAAGCCCACGAAGATAGGGAAGGCTATAACCCCGGTGACGCCAGAGCGGAAGCGATAGTGGATATTCCGGAAAATGTGCCTTCTGAACCAGGCTGGCCGTCTGAGGAATTTTTGCGTTCGTTGGGAGCAGACGTTCTGCACGATGGTCAACCCAGAGTCGTCGAGATTGGCGGAAGGAAGTTTTGTGAAGGCATGCTGGAATCCAGGCTGAATGAAATCGTTGATGATGAATTCGAAGCGCGTGGCCAGGGGCGGCTGAACCAAACCAAAAAATCGTCGTTTCATTGACGTTATCACCATCCTGAGAATTCGTGCCTCGGCACTCATACGCGCTTACAGCGCGCTGTCTTTCTCCTTTTTTATACGGCGCAAAAGGAATGATCAGTTGCGGCGCATGACCCGATTATGCGATGCATGACCATGCTTGACAGCGTCTCCCTCCCAACCGTAATCACCCATACCGTCATTGTCGGATTCGCTGCCGCGGTCCACGGCAGCATCGGCATCGGTTTTCCCATGATCGCCACCCCCCTTCTTGCCCTGGTCACCGATGTGCGGACAGCCATTCTTCTTCTGGTGCTCCCGACGGTGGTCCTCAATGTGGCCAACATTTTCAAGGGCGGCCGTTGGCGTCATAGCATTGCGGTGTTCTGGCCCTTGGCCGTCTACGGCATGATCGGGAGCCTCATCGGCACCCGGTTGCTCATCGTCTTCTCGCCGGAACCGTTTCTACCCCTCATGGCGGCCATGCTGGTCATCTATCTCAATGCCGACCGCTTTGACGCCGGCTTTGCCTGGGTTCACCGCCATCCGCGTATCGCCTTTGCCGTTTTCGGCCTGACTGCCGGCATCCTTGCCGGTACGGTGAATGTCATGCTGCCGGTCCTGATCATCTTTGCCCTGGAAATGAATATGTCTAAAACCGTGATGATTCAGGTCTTCAACTTCTGTTTTCTGTTCGGCAAACTGACTCAGGGGGCAGTATTTGTCCAGGCGGGTCTGATGACGACTGATGTCTTGACAGCGTCGGCCTCCTTGGCCGTATTGGGATTGTTGGTGATGGTGTTCGGCATGCGCATCCGCGACCGGATTCCCACCGAGGTCTATCGTCGCTGGTTACGTCGGCTGCTGGTGGTGCTGGCCGTCATGCTGATTGCGCAGTTCTTCCGAAGATGAAGGGGCGTCGGGGTTCGGGTTGCAACCGATTAGCAGTTGAACGCGCCCAACGTATTGCCATTAAAGAAATAGAAGAATCAACCAATAATGTATTTGGCAGGCGTAATAGCGGCGCGCTCAATTTAGCTGAAGGGCAAGGCTCATGCAAAAAAGCACCCGATCCTCAACATCGATGGTCAAGGAGTTTACCAGACAATACCTGCTGCTCGCCCTTTTCCCGGTGGTTGTTTTTTTTGCGCTTGCGGTTGCCGGCGGATTCATCGCCCAGCGGCATCTGTCCGCGCTTATCGCTGATTCAACCCATGAACTGAGCTCGGATGCCAAAAAGGAGCTGGAGTCGTTAGGCCAGCAAGTCATTCAGAACAAGGCCAGAGACGCCGCCAGGCAGGTGGGGCTTTTTCTGTCACTCAAGCCAGAGATGGATATGGACGCCCTCCAGCGCTCCGCCCAATTCCAGGCCATTGCCATGCAGCCGGTCGGGCAAAATGGATATGTGTGCTTGTATGAAGCCGGAACCGGGATCATGCGCATCCATCCCAATCCGGAGCTGGCCAATCGAAAGATGGATTTTTTATCCACGGAAATCCCGTCATGGTGGGTTATTTTTCAAAGCTCCCTGTCCGGAAAAGAGATTTCGGGTCATTACGACTGGATTGAATCCGATGGTTCCGTTCGGAAAAAATATATGGCCGTGACACCGGTAGACGCGCCCTTTCGGGAAAAAAACCTCATGGTTGCGGCCACAACCTACCTTGATGAGTTTTCGGCTCCCGTTGCAGTGATGGGACAGAAAGAAGCCGCAATAAGCGCCAATTTCAATGATTTTCTGGTCGACCAGTTGCTGATTGCCGGTGTTCTCATGGCCTTGTTCTTTTTGGTCACGTTCCTGAGCGTTTATCTGATCGGTCGGCGATCCGCGCTCCACTATATGCTTCCCATTGTAACCCTGGCCACGGCCGCTGAAAATTTCGGGGACGGGCATTGGGACGCAGACATCGAGCCTTCATTAGTTACTCGAAAAGATGAAATAGGTGTGCTGGCACGTTCTTTCGAGTCGATGCGGCGTCAATTGCAGAAACTCTTCAAGGACCTTGAATACCGGGTTTCTGAACTGAAATTGGCCCAAGAATCATTGAAGGAAAGTGAAGCCCATTTCCGGGGATTGTTCGACGGTGTCCCCGTTGGCCTTTATCGAACAACGTTTGACGGGCGTATCATCGATGCCAATCCCATGCTGGTCAGAATGCTCGGATACCCTTCCAAAGCGCAGTTCCTATCCAAAAAAGCGGAAGACATATATGCCCAGCCGATAGACCGCTCGAAATGGAAATCGATCATCGAGCGATCCGATGTGAAAAATGTCCATGAAGTCAAGATGCGCCGATATGACCAATCCGTACTCTGGGTCGAGAATCATTCGCGAACCGTCAGAGACAAAGACGGTACGATCCTTTATGTCGAAGGCAGCCTGATCGACATCAACGAACGAAAGAAAATGGAGAATCAGTTCCAGCTTGCGCAGCGCATGGAAGCCATTGGCACCCTGGCCGGCGGACTCGCCCACGATTTTAACAATTTGATGATGGGAATTTTAGGCAATGTATCGATCATGAAGCTCGATACGGAAAACAACAGTCCGCATTATGAAAAACTTAAAAAAGTCGAACAATTGATTCAGAGTGGTTCGCAACTTACCAGCCAACTGCTCGGATACGTACGCCAAGGCCAATTTGAGCTCAAGGTACTTGATTTAAACAAAATTGTTAAGGATAGTGTTGAAATTTTCGGTCGAACCCGCAAGGAGGTTGCCATACACATGGATTTGTCATCGATCGCGGGGCAGGTTGAAATTGATCGACCCCAAGTCGAGCAGGTTTTATTCAATCTTTTTATCAACTCGGCAGATGCCATGCCTGACGGCGGAGACCTCCGGCTGCAGACATCAATCCTCAACCGCAGCGAGATCGGGCAAAAACCATATAAAATGGGATCAGGCCGCTATATCCTGCTTCAGGTCACCGATACGGGCCATGGCATGGATGCTGAGACGCAAAACCGTATTTTTGATCCTTTTTTTACCACCAAAGAGATGGGACGGGGCACGGGCCTGGGGCTGGCATCTGCCTATGGCATCATTAAAGCGCATGCCGGCTTTATCGACGTGGCGTCGGAAATCGGTCAGGGAACGATGTTTAGCATTTATCTGCCGGTCTCGGAAAGAAAGATCCCCGAAGTGGTTAAAGGCGACGCGTCGATCAAATTCGGCAAGGGAACGATACTGGTCGTGGATGACGAAGAGATGGTCCTCGACATCGGCACGGAGATGATCGGGAAGATGGGGTATCAGACCCTTTCGGCCCGCAATGGTGGTGAAGCCATATCGGTGTACCGCAAAAGCCCTGACGAGATTGATCTGGTTGTCCTTGACCTGATCATGCCGGGTGCCAGTGGCAGCGACACATTTGACATGCTCAGACAGATCAACGCCGGTGTCAAAGTCCTGTTGGCAAGCGGATACAGTATTGACAGCCAGGCGATTGCCTTGATGGACCGAGGGTGCGACGGGTTTATCCAAAAGCCGTACAACCTTGAAGACCTGTCGCTAAAGATCGATGAAATCCTGAGGAGTTAACCGTCATGGAACGAAAAAAAGCGCGAATGAATTTCCATTCGCGCCAGTGGCTGCGGTTTTCGCTACAACAGGCGTAAGGGTTATTTCTTTTCAATCTCCCGGTTTCCCGAATACTTCAGGGCCGCGGCGATGAAGCTGCGGAACAGGGGATGGGGGGTCATGGGCCGGGATTTAAATTCCGGATGGAACTGGCATCCCAGGAACCACGGATGATTTTCGATTTCCACGATTTCCACCAGTTCGCCTGACGGGGCAATGCCGGAGATCTTCAGACCCGCTTTCTTCAACTGTTCCATGTAGGCGTTGTTGAATTCAAAGCGGTGGCGGTGCCGCTCGGCAATAGCTTCCTTGCCATACGCCCGGTAGGCGACGGTGTCCTTTTCCAGCCTGCAGGGATACGCCCCCAGGCGCATGGTTCCACCCTTGTCCGAATGGATGTCGCGCTTCTGGATGGTTCCGGATTTGTCGTCGAACCACTCTTCCATTAGATAGATCACCGGATGGGGGGTGCTCAGGTCGAATTCGGTGCTGTTGGCCCGGTCCAGTCCGGCCAGGCTCCTGGCGAATTCGATGACGGCGATCTGCATACCCAGACAGATGCCGAAATAGGGAATCTGATTTTCCCGGGCATACCGGGCTGCGCAGACCTTGCCTTCCACACCGCGAGAACCGAAACCGCCAGGTACCAGCACGCCGTCCACCCCTTCCAGGCTCAGGCTGCAGGTATTGGCGTCGATGGTCTCCGAGTCCACGAATTTCAGGTTGACCCTGGCCCGATTGGGGATGCCACCGTGGATCAGGGCTTCGTTGAGGCTCTTGTAGGACTCGGTGAGATCCACGTATTTGCCGACGATGGCGATGGTGACCTCGTAGGCGGGATCGTTCATCTGTCGGCACAGGGTCTCCCAGTTCTCCAGACGGGGCGCGCGCGTCCAGATGTTGAGCAGTTCGACGATTTTGGTGTCCAGCCCCTCCTGGTGAAAGAGCAGGGGGACTTCATAGATGCAGTTGACGTCCTTGGCCGTGATCACCGCATCCGCACCCACATTGCAGAACATGGCAATCTTGGCCTTGATGTCGGAGTTGAGCATGCGGTCGGTGCGGCACAAGAGGATGTCCGGCTGAATGCCGATGCTGCGCAGCTCCTTGACACTGTGCTGGGTGGGCTTGGTTTTCACTTCGCCGGCGGTGCCGATGTAGGGCACCAGGGTCAGGTGGATATAGATGACGTTGTCCTTGCCCGCATCGTTGTGAAACTGGCGGATGGCTTCCAGAAAAGGGAGGCTTTCGATGTCGCCGATGGTGCCGCCGATTTCCACGATGACCACATCCACGTCATTGGATGCCTTGCGGATGCTGTCTTTGATCTCGTCGGTAATATGGGGGATGACCTGAACCGTGCCGCCCAGGTATTCTCCCTGGCGTTCCTTGGTGATGACGCTGTGGTAGATTTT
>JAQYWF010000060.1 GCA_030145105.1 Desulfosarcina sp. | reverse complement strand
TTATCTCTTTTTATAGATGCTGATCAACACTCACCCGGTAAAAGTTTTCCGGGAAAACGGGTAT
Organism: Desulfosarcina sp.; assembly: GCA_030145105.1. Lineage (GTDB taxonomy): Bacteria > Desulfobacterota > Desulfobacteria > Desulfobacterales > Desulfosarcinaceae > Desulfosarcina. Next base: position 19,369 of record JAQYWF010000060.1, on the reverse strand, counting down.
ACAATAGATTGATCGTGTGGCTACGGTGATTGGACGACAACCATTGATCAGCCAGGGAGAAATATCCCGTCACCGACTCTGAGATAGTGTTCAAACGCATGAGAATTGGGCAAGGGAAACATAGGCCCATGTATACTTCAGCTTAAGCAATGCATATCATTTCTGGCATGCACTTGTAAATCAAAAGGGTGCTGCGTCCAGCAAAGTGGGCGCAGGAAAATCAAACTGGATCGGAGACGACAGCGGTGTATTACCCTCAGAATTGGTTTGTTACCCGACGCTTTTTACGTTAGAATACTGCCGTTAGCCTTTTGACGATAACCGTAAATTAGACGGGAAGGACCGCATGGCCAACAGCCTTTACATCGCCAGCATCGAGCCGGAAAGCGGCAAGTCGGTGGTTGCGCTGGGCATCATGGAGATGCTCTCCCGAAGAGTGGGCCGCGTGGGATATTTCAGGCCCATCATTCCCACGGCCCAGAAACGGGACAACGACATCGAACTCATCTTGCAGCGTTACCACCTTGACCAGACCTACTACGAGACCTTCGCCTTTACCCGCAATGCCGTCCAGAGTCTGTCCACCGGCAGCAGCAGCCAGGGCATACTGAAACAGATCGTGGAAAAATACCGGCAGCTGCAGCAAAAATTCCGTTTCGTCCTGTGCGAGGGAACCGATTTTACCGGCGTTTCATCGGCATTCGAATTTGATATGAATGCCGACGTGGCCAGCAACCTGGGCAGCCCCATCCTGATGCTGGTCAATGGGAGCGACAAAGACCCGGATGAAATCCTCGAGACCATTCAGATGGGGATCGATGCCTTCACCCACAGAGGGTGCGACCTCGCTGCCGTAATTGTCAACCGGGTCGACAAATCGGAACTGCATGCCGTTCGCGCGGCGGTCGGCGAAGGCATCCCCAGCGACGTCCCGGTCAGCGTGCTTCCTGAGATGCCCACCCTGGGCAGGCCCACCGTTGCCGATATCGCCAGAGAACTGGGGGCCGAGGTGCTCCAGGGTGAAACTGAAGCACTGAGCCGGTCGATCCAGGATTTCAAGGTGGCCGCCATGAACATCCCCCATTTCCTCGATTTGATCAGGGAGGGGGACCTGGTGATCACGCCGGGCGACCGCACGGATGTCATTCTGGGTAGCCTGGCAACGGTCGTATCCGATAATTACCCCACCATTGCGGGCCTTTTGCTTACCGGTGGGTTCAAACCGGAACCGTCGGTCAAGCGCCTGATGGAAGGCTTCAAGCTGACCTCACAGCTGCCCATCATCAGTGTGCCCACGGACACGTTCACCAGCGCCATGAATGCCAGCGAAGTCCGTGCCAGCCTTCAACCCGGCGATGAACGCAAAATCGCCGCCGCGCTGGGCCTCTTCGAAGCCAACGTGGACCTTGCCCGCCTGGAAGCACGCATCGACGTGGTCCGATCCACCCGCGTGACCCCGATCATGTTCGAATATGAACTTATCGAACGGGCCAAGTCGGCCCGCCGGCATATCGTTCTTCCCGAGGGAGAAGAACCGCGGGTTCTTAGGGCCGCAGAGATATTGGTCCGCAGGGATGTGGCCGACATCACGCTTTTGGGCGACCCGGAGCAGATCCGGCAGACGGCCAAAACCCTCGGCCTGGATTGGAAAGGCCTGAATATCATTCATCCACCAGGCTCGTCCCACCGGGAGGCCCTGGCCCAGATCTATTACGACCTTCGCCGAAAAAAGGGCCTGTCGAAGGAGATGGCCTGGGATATGACGGCCGACGTGAGCTACTTCGGCACCCTCATGGTCAAGGCAGGGCTGGCGGACGGCATGGTGTCGGGCGCCATCCACACCACCGGCGATACGATCCGGCCGGTGTTTCAGATTATCCGCACCCGCCCGGGGGTGTCCATCGTCTCCAGTGTTTTTCTGATGTGCCTGCCGGACCGCGTCGTCGTCTACGGGGATTGTGCGGTAAACTCCAACCCGGATGCAAGCCAGCTGGCGGATATTGCCATCAGTGCGGCCGACACGGCGGTCATGTTCGATATCGAACCACGCATCGCCATGTGCTCCTATTCCACAGGGGCATCGGGTGCCGGTCGGGATGTGGACAAGGTCCGCGAGGCCACGCACATCGTCAAATCACGCTTCCCGAAATTGAAGATCGAAGGCCCCATCCAATACGATGCAGCGGTGGATGCCGGCGTGGCCAAGACAAAGCTGCCCGGCAGCGAAGTGGCCGGCCAGGCCACCGTGTTCATTTTTCCGGATCTCAACACGGGCAACAACATTTATAAGGCGGTGCAACGCTCTTCGGGCGCCATTGCCGTCGGGCCGGTTCTCCAGGGCCTGAATCAGCCGGTTAACGACCTGAGTCGGGGCTGCACAGTCACTGATATCGTCAACACCGTGGCCATCACCGTGATTCAAGCTCAGGGAAAGGCGGGTTAAATGAAAATTCTGGTCATCAACTGCGGCAGCTCATCCTTGAAGTATCAACTGCTGAACATGGAAGGCGAACGCCCCCTGGCATCGGGCCTGGTGGAACGCATCGGTGAATCCATGGGCAAGGTGTCCCATCTTAATCGATCGGATGCCTCCAGGAGGCGAGGCATCGTCTATGAAAAGCCCATATCCGATCATCGGTCGGCCATGAACGAAGCCGTTGGCCAGCTCACGGCGCCCGATACGGGCGTCATCGCCGGCCCGGAAGAGATCGAAGCCGTCGGCCATCGGGTCGTTCACGGGGGAGAGTACTTCCAGAAACCCACCCAAGTGGATCGCATGGTGCTGGAGGCCGTTGAAAAGACGATCCCCCTGGCCCCGCTGCACAACCCCGCCAACCTCATGGGCATCACCGTGGCCCGGGAGCTTTTTCCCCATGCACCCCAGGTGGCGGTTTTCGACACGGCCTTCCACCAGACCATGCCTTCCTTTGCCTACCACTACGCCCTACCTTGGTCGTATTACGACAAATTGGGTGTCCGCCGTTACGGCTTTCACGGTACCTCCCATCAGTATGTAGCCCGAGAGGCGGCAGCACGGCTGGGCCGGCCGCCGTCAGAAGTCAACCTGATCACCGCCCACCTGGGCAGCGGCGCCAGCATCTGTGCCATCGAAAAAGGGGTCAGCGTAGACACCTCCATGGGCATGACGCCGTTGGGTGGGCTGATCATGGGCACCCGGGGCGGAAATCTGGACCCCGGGGTCATCATGTACATTGCCGAACGCAACGGAATGTCCTTTCAGGAGATCAATATCGTCCTGCAAAAGGAGAGCGGACTAAAAGGCATCTGTGGGATGAACGATCTGCGTGATATCCATGCAGCGGCCGACGATGGGGATGCCCAGGCCCAGCTGGCGCTGGACATGTTCGTCTACCGTTGCCGGCAGTATATCGGGGCTTATTTTTTTCAGCTCGGCCGGGTGGATGCCCTGGTTTTCACCGCTGGCGTCGGTGAAAACGATGCGGCCATCCGTGAAGCCTGCTGCAGGGGCATGGCAACCGCCGGCCTGACCCTGGATCCACAAAGAAATCGTGATCCCGAGAAGCACCGCGGGGAGATCACGGCCACCGGAAGCCCGATTAAGGCCTATGTTATCCCCACCAACGAGGAACTCGAAATCGCCCGCCAGACCCTTGGGGTGGTTCAAAAATGATGCCTGTAGGGTGGATGGCTATCAAAGGAATTGGCCTCAATCCAATGACTACCACCTCTTGTAGCAACGTTTGTGTTTTAGATTGGTATGGTAATCTGTCCAAAACCCTGAATAGGATAAATATCTTCTCAGCCGTCCTGATTTGTTCCCTCCAGCAATTCCCTTACCTTGATTGAAAGATCTTTTAGGGAATAAGGCTTCTGGATGAATCCATTGCACCCACGATCCAATATCTCTTTTGCTTGCCCGTTTATGCTGTACCCGCTCGAAAGGAGGACATTAACCCCGGCATCAATATCTCTCATCTGTTCATAAATGTCTCCCCCACTCATTTCCGGCATTATCATGTCCAGGATGATCAGATCTATTTCATCCTTTCGTTTTCTATATACATCCAGTGCATCACTACCGGTATGGGCGATCAGAACCTTGTAACCTATGCTTTCCAGCATCTTTTGTCCCACATCGATGATCATGTCTTCGTCGTCTACCAGAAGAATTGTCCCTTGGCCGTATTGAATTTTACGTCGGTCCAATTCTGGTTTTTCATCAACACGCTCCTTTTCGGAGGCAGGAAGATAGATGTTGAAGGTGGAGCCCTTTCCCTTTTCACTATATACGTTAATAAAGCCGCCGTGGTTTTTAACGATGCCATAGGCCGAAGCCAACCCAAGACCGGAACCTTGACCTGGGCCTCTCGTGGTGAAGAAAGCTTCGAAAATTTTTTTCCGGATTGCTTCATCCATCCCTATCCCCGTGTCAGTAACCGAAATCCTTATGTATCTTCCAGGATCAATCGCAAAGGATTTGATGTCAGATTCATCAGGAATTACATTCGCGGTCTGTATAAAAATATCGCCTCCACCCGGCATGGCCTGCCAGGCGTTCACATAAAGATTCAAAAGAGTTTGCTGAATCTGCCCACGATCCACTTCTGCAGACCAGAGTTCCTCTTCATAATTTCCGTGAATCTGAATCTCCTTTTTCATTTGGCAGAAATTCCTGTTCTCATTTCTGATAAGCACATTCAAATCCGTGAGCGTTGGTATGTATTTACCTCCTCTTGCAAAGCCCAGAAGATCCCTGGTCAACTCGACAGCACTCTTTATGGACTTTTCTATTCCTCGCAGGTGTTCGTAATCAGGATGCCGAGGCTCCTTGCCTATCATCATCAATGAGGTGAGACCCTGGATTCCCATGAGTATGTTATTGAAATTGTGAGCTATGCCTCCGGCCAATGTGCCGATGGCTTCCATTTTTTGAGCATGTTGGAGTTGGGCTTGCAGTTTTTCCCTTTCCTCCTCCGTCCTCTTACGCTCGGTGATGTCCGAAAAGCTGACGAGGCTGGCAATGACGTTGCCCCGTATATCCCGAACAGGGCTTCCAAAGACCTCCAACAAAACCTTTTTACCGTCCGGATGAACAACCACCATGTCGGCTATAGTATGACTACGGCCCTGTAATCCCTGGAAAATCGGCATCTGATCAGCAGGATAATGGTGATTAGTACCAAGCTTATAGGCTTCATACACCTCAGCAAGGTTGTCTTTTAAGGAACCTTTAACAATGCCGCGACCAAGCAAATCCTTAGCAGCGCGGTTTGCCAACAGCGGTTTCCCAGAGGGTGCCTCAACCATAAACACACCGACCCTTAAGTTATTAAGGAGCACTGTCATTATTCTGTTTTGTTCCACAAGTGCATCCTCTGTATACTTACGGTCGGTCTCAGCTTTCTCCAATTCCCGACTGCGTCGCTCCAATTCTTCAGAAGTAGGCTTGTCAGACATGTTCAACCTCGATGTTAATCAGGTATTCGGGCGTTGCGAATAAATCCATCATTCGTAATTATAGCGACTGTCTATAGCAGGATTGGTATCCCAAAGTAGATACTGAATTAGAAAAAAGATTAATCGTCAGCGTTTCGAGAGGGCATGTATAGACAACGGCCGCTCAGGGGTGGATTAGAAAATCATATCAGCTTGATGGGAAAATACAAGATGTTTGGGATTCCAAGGGTTTCTTCAGGTTGGGATACATTGAGCGTATCTTACTATCTTGGCTACTGTCCAAACCTGAAAATTTCACCAGATGCCATTGAATGACACCGGGTGGTGATGAATTGGAGATACCAGCAATCTGCGTGATTTATTATAGGCGGTTATTGAATCGGCCTTGAAAATTTTGCAATCAACCAATCATTATTTTCCTTTACTAAATCAAAATAATTGTCATCCATAAAAATACCTGAAACAATTTTAAACTCAGCGAACGCCCGGTCTTTTGAGATTCGAAATTTAGGGTTTATGAGCATTACGGTTTTATAGTAATTCTCGTGCCAGCATTCCCAAGCCATACAACGACCAAACGCCGCATTATTATCTTCATTTTGCATCCAGAGCTCCGGTAACATTGTTCTTAGGTCGTCCTTGGTAGCAACCAAATCCTTCGTGACCATATACTCACAATCTTTGTGCAAGGTTGATAAAAAATTATTTATATCACGGTTGTTCCTGGAGGTGATATATTCTATAAATACTTGGGTGAGTGCGCGTTCTTCATCGGTTTTAGGCTTATATTTTGTTATCGGCGTCCGCCATAATGCAAGAACAGTGATTGAAATAAGTAAAACCGTTAAAATAGTGATAAATATTGTGCGCATCAATTTTACCATAATTGTGATGCATTGAGATAAGCTTGACAAAATCACAGATACATTAGTCTGTGGTTGTCTGGTCAAGAAAATCTTGCGATGCTTTTCTGTCAGGCGATCTTCATCTTTTACTACTTATCTCTGGACCCTGGATTCTTTGAATCCTAATCACTCCAGATAGTCTTGCCCTCACCGGTGAGCACATCTCTACGGCCACCGAGTCGTCCACCGCCCGGGTGGAATGGGGAACGTTGGAACCGATGCACCAGCTGTCACCGGGTACCACCTCATGCTCGGTTCCATCAACCGTGAAAACCATGCGCCCGGAGAGTAACTGGCCGGTCTGCTCGTGCGGGTGGCTGTGATCGGGAATGGCACACCCTTTTTCCAGCTTGAATCGGGCCATGAGGGTTTTCTTACCGTGAACCATGGTAGCCATGTTCACCCCGTCGAGAAGTTTTCGGTAGCTCAGCTCACTTTTTTTCTTGAACATATTGTCTCCTTATGTTGCCAGTTGCTAAGTGCTCCTATTCGTAAATACGATGGGTTCACACATCAGGCTCCTGTTCCAGCGCATAGGACTCCGGAAGGGCCTTGTTGGCTTTCACGCCCAAGGCTTTTAGTTGTTCGGCGCGCCGCACCAGATTCCCTTTGCCCGTGGACAACCGGTCCTTGGCCGTGCGATATGACTCCCTGGCCCGGTCCAATTGCCGGCCCACGTCTTCCAGAGCCTCGATGAAGCCGATGAATTTATCGTAAAGCCCACCGGCCTGCCGGGCAATTTCCAGGGCGTTTTCATTCTGGTCCGCATAACGCCAGATGTTGTGAATGGTTCTTAAGGTCACCAGCAGGGTCGACGGTGAAACCAAGATCACGTTCTTCTCGAATGCCTCGGTGAACAGGGTGCAATCATGCTCCACGGCAGCAAAAAAGGCGGCCTCTATGGGCACGAACATGAGCACGAAATCCAGGGTCCGGATACCTTCCAGGTCCTCGTAGTGCTTTTCACTCAGGCCTTTGAGGTGGGCCCGCAGGGAGGCGAGGTGCGCTTTGATGGCCGCAGCCCGAACCGTCTCATCGCTGGATGCGTGGTAGCGTTCATAATCTTTGAGCGACACCTTGGCATCAACGATGACATCCCGGCCCTCGGGCAGATGAACGACGACATCCGGCTGATAGCGGCTGCCGCTGCTTGCGGTAAGGCTCACCTGGGTTTCGTATGCCCGCCCCTTTTCCAAGCCCGAGGCTTCTAATGTCCGCTCCAGGATCACTTCTCCCCACCCTCCCAGGGTTTTCACATCCCCCTTGAGGGCGTTGGTCAGGTTCAGGGCATCCTTGCCGATTCGCTCGTTGAGATACTTCAGGTGGCCGATCTCGTTGAGCAGGGCCGCACGATCGCGGGACTCTTTGTCATAGACATCCTCCACCCGCTTCTTGAAGTCGCCCAGCTGTTCGCGCAGGGGGCCGATTAGACCATTCATCTGGGCCTTGTTGTGGTCGGCAAAGGTTTTGCCCTTTTCTTCCAGGATCCTCGCCGCCAAGACCTTGAACTCAACGGTCAGCCGCTCCCGGGCATCGTTGAGTACGGCGATTTTCTCTTCGGCCTGGCGGCGCTCGGCATCCAACCGGGTGGACAGTTCCGACAACTTTTTTTCCAGGGACAGGTTCGCGCCATTGAGTTGTTCCTGAACATGCCGGCTCTTTTCCAGCGATTCCTCCAGCACGGGAATCCGCGTCACGGTTTGTGCCAGACCGGCCTTTTGCGCTTCCAGTTCGGCCATGGCATCGCGGCGTTGGTCCAGCTGGGCCCCGACCGATGCCAAATCGGCTCGAACCCTATCCAGTTGCTCTTGTACCGATAGTAATTTCTCCTCCAGAGTTGTCTTTTCCATCTCCATCAGACGCACCATGGCGGCCAGATCGGCCTTCAACCGTGATCGAACCACCAGCAGGGCGATGGCCGCAACCAGCAGCAGACCGGCAGCCCCACCGGTCAGATAAATGATTTGAATCTGCGTCATCACACGCTCCCAAACGAGATGATCAGCCGACATCCCATTTGCCTATAAATATGAAGATAAATGTTTATACGCGAGATTGCACCACAAATCCACCCTCACCGTTGACAATTGTCGCCTTATTAAAACGGTGTTATCTGGGTTGTTTCGCATTCCTCCCCGCGGCGGCCGTTGACCCTTCCCATTGTTCTCTGGTAGACGTAGATCTTTGTTTAACCGAGAATCTTACAGGGAGCAATGCACTGCTGTGTCCGTTTTTAATAAAAACGCAATTCCTGAGCGATTGGAAATGCTCGACAGCTATCTTGCTGAATCGGAATCCCGAGTTTCCGGTATCAGGGACGGCTGTGAGAAAATAATCGTCTGGTACGGCGACCAGCGCCGACAGCGCGACCGTTCCATCGTCTACATTCACGGCTTTTCGGCCAGCCGAATGGAGACCTGGCCCCTGTGCGACCATTTAGCCGAGGCCATGGGTGCCAACCTGTTCTACACCCGCCTCACCGGCCACGGGCAGAATGGCGATGCCTTGGCCACGGCCACGGTCCAGGATTGGATGGACGACGGAGTGCAAGCCATTGCCATCGGACAACAGTTGGGCGAAAAGGTCATTCTGGTGGGCACATCCACAGGCGGCACCCTGGCAACCTGGCTGGCGGCCCAGCCGTCGGTGGCAGCACGGATTCACCGCCTGATTCTGCTCTCGCCCAACTTCTTTCCCAAAAACCCCCTGGCGGCTGCAGCACTCTGGCCGCCCACACTGCGATTGTTCGAAAGCTATTTCGGCGGCTGGCGGAGCTTCAGCGTGGCCAATGCCCGGCACGCCATCTATTGGACGGTACGCTATCCGGTCAGGGCCATCGCCACCATGATGCAGCTGGTCCGTCTGTCCTGGCGGATCGATTTGAAAAACGCCTCCATGCCAGTGCTGATGATGGTCAACCCCTGGGACCGGGTGATCAACGTTACCCTGGCCGTCATGCGCTACCTGACCTTTCCTTCTTCACAAAAAAAGCTGGTGTTGTTCAGGGGCAACAAGGATTTGGGTCGGCACGTGTTGGCCGGAGACATATTGGCTCCCGAAAGCACGGCCAGGGCAATGGCCATCATTCAGTCGTATCTCAAAAGCCGGTTCTGAACTGCGATAACGTGTGCCAACCCCGTTGCTTGCAGCGGGGTTGGTGAACCAACGATAAATCGATTTAAACCCTCACGGTGATGAAAACGCGGTTTTATGAGGCCGGCCGTCAGCCTCTGCCGCATCGATGAAAGGAATACCATGAACGACAACGATACTCATCTCAAATCAGTTGGTTACATCCTCTGGATTTTCGGATTCACCGGCGCCCACCGGTTTTACTTCGGCAAACCCATATCGGGAACCATCTACTTTTTCACCCTCGGCCTGCTGGGCATCGGCTGGCTCATCGATCTGTTTTTGATCCCCTCACTGGACCGGCAGGCCAGCATCCGCTTCCGCAACGGCCCAGTCGACTACACGGTGGCCTGGGTATTGCTCACCTTCTTGGGATTGCTGGGCATTCACCGCATGTACATGGGCAAATGGCTGATCGGCATCGTTTATCTGCTGACCGGCGGGATCTTCGGGCTGGGGTACCTTTATGACTTTTGGACGCTGAACGATCAGATCTCGGTCATCAACGGCTCATAGCAGAGAACCGCTCTCAACGGCCCTTCAGTTTTAGATGGCCGGTTCCGCCCAGCGCTTGCATCTGCTCGATGATCTGCCAGGTACGGCGAATCACATAATCCGACGGCCGGTCTGCCGACATGCGCCTGGGACTGGGTAGAACGGTAGCCAGGGTGGCGGCTTCCCGCCGAGTGAGCCGGTCGGCCGGTTTGTGAAAAAAACGCTGCGCGGCCGCCTCCACACCGAACACACCGTTGCCCATTTCAGCAATGTTGAGATAAACTTCCAGGATCCGGTTTTTGGACCACAGCAATTCCATGAGCAGGGTGAAGTAAACCTCGATTCCCTTTCTCAGGTAGCTTCGTCCCGACCACAGGAACAGGTTCTTGACCACCTGCTGGCTGATGGTACTGCCCCCCCGGGGGCGTCTACGGCTGCGGTTGTCTTCGATGGCATCGACAATCGCCTTCAGGTCAAGGCCCCAGTGGTCGAAAAAGTTTTGATCCTCGGAAGCGATCACCGCAAGGGCCGCATAGGGAGAGATCCGGTCCATGGGTGTCCAGCGGTAGTCGACGACAGTGCCGGACAGGCGCTGCTGCAGCATGAATGCACTCGTAGGCGGGGGAACCCATCGCAACAGCAGGACAATCGCCACGGTGACAAGAACGATGGACGCAGCCGTTTTCCACAGCAGGCTGAACACGGACCGGTGGGATCGTCTGGTTGTCTGAAAAGCGTTGGGCATGCGATCACCTCAAGCCCTTCATATCCCACAACGAAGGTTGCAATCAACCCGCTTCGGCCTGTCATGTCGGGTCAATCGAGGAGCCGTGGCCCTTAACAGCTGTTAGAGCATGCCTGCCTGCTGAAAGTCGGCGATCACCGACTCGACCAGCGCTTCGTTGGCGTCGTGGGACAGCTTCAATGTTCCGACCAACTCATCAGAGATGGCCTCTGGGTCCGGGACGAACCATTGGAGCTGGGTGCCGTGAAGGTGGCTCAAGTGGTTGGCATAAGCGGTGATGGCGGCCAGAGACATAGCCTCGCCCGCATTTTCAATGTGATGGTGATATTTTACGCACACCTTTGCCGACGCCGGCATTTTCCATTTTTCCATGAGCCGCTCACCGATCTCAGTATGATCGGTTCCAATGAGCTCTCTCTCGGCTGCATGGTCGGTGATTGCTTCGCGCTTCTTGAGGTTTTGTATCTTCCGGTAGCTGTCCGCGCTCACCAGCAGGAGAACCAGTTTGCCGATATCATGCAGCAACCCGCCCACGAAGGCTTTTTCTGAATCGTCGTATCCGGCGGCAACGGCAATTCGGCGAGCGGCCAGGCCGCACTCGGCCGCGTGCTGCCATAGAAACGGGCCCCAGGTCTGCATGCCGGGATTGCCCTTTAGAAAGTATGTCTGCATGGAGGCCGACAAGACAAGGCCCTTGGTCGTCTTCGCACCCAGTCGTGTCAGTGCCTGCTGAAGGGACTCGACACGGTTCATTCCGCCGAAGAGCGCCGAGTTGCTGATTTTGATCAGTTTGGAAACGAGGGATTGATCCATGCCGATCACTTTTTCGACCGCTTTGATATCCACGCCGGGATCCGAGAGCATGTCGAGTGCACGTGTCACCAGCGTGGGAAGGGGCGGCAATTCGTCAATTTTGGACACCAACTCTGCCGAACTGAACTGACCGGACAAGGGTGGCCTTCCTTCGGTATCCTGTTGTGTAACTGACATGGGTTGCGCAGGCAGGGCGGCCATATTTTTTTTGCGGGGTGTGACCATCCAGGAAAGCAGCTCCAGATAGTGCTGGGGGGACAGGCCCGCATAGCCGCTTTCGCTGAAAACATAGATGAAGACCGCCACCTGACCCTTGTTGACAACCGGAATCAGTGCACATTCGCCGGATGCGGAGGCTCCGGACAGCTTGTCCAACAGCGTCGATGGAAACTGGTTCCCGAAAAAAGCGACGCCGGACCGATGAACGGCAGATAAAACGAGATCTTCGTCCAGTGCCCCTAAAAGACCCTTTGCGGACGTCTGGTCGAGACCGTGCCCGTTAACCCTGAGCAGCTTTTTACAGTGCACCACCTGGCCGTCTTTGGCGGTGAGAATCAGTATGCCCTTGTAAAAGCCCTTGCAGAATGCCGCCAGGGCCTCGATGCGTTTCAATGGATCGTTGCTCAGCATCAGCTTTTTTAAGGCCTGGCGAAACGCGCCGAACAAGGGGTCCCCGCTGGATTCCGATGACGCCGGCGGTTCAGTCGCATCGACCGGAAGGAGGGCGATCGTGCCTTTTTCCATGCGGTCCTTGATGATCGCTATCACGGTACCGCTGTCGAAAGGCGATTTTTCAAGAACCTGTCGAAGGGTCTGGCTGGTGGACATCAGTCGAAGGACCACCTGCTCCTCAGTGGGTAGTGTGTCGGTCTGAATGTCGTTGGCGGGAATTGAGAATTCTCGGTCGAGCGAAATGATTCCCTTTAGGAAGTCACGGTATTCATCGGACTGGACGGCAATGGAAAGGGCCAGCATCCGTGCATCCAGTTTCGTTTCAGCACCGTCGGCTTCGACCGGCGTATCCGTGAAATTAAAGGCACCCTCATCCAGCAGAAACATCTCCAGCAGCACCTCTTTCATGCCGGTCAGCAGGATTTCTTCCACAGACGAAAGGGGAAACAGGTCGATCTGCGTAAGAATCGAACGAATCGGAATCGCCGTTTCCGTCCGGATCTGGCGGATTCGCTTGACATCATCGGCAGTAACCCGGCGGTTGAAAATCAAGCTCTGGAGTATTTTCGCGTCCCCACTGGCGGAATGGGCATCGATAATGAAACCGTTTTTGAAACTGAGTGTAATCAGGCGTTGGTTTTCGGCAACGGAAAGAATCCCGTTCAGGCTCAACTGGGATAGAAACATGATGGCGTCGGCCGGATGATATTTACTCAAATCTCCATTAAAAATCATTTCTTTGCCTCACAGGGTTCAGGGTCAAGCTTTAGTTCGACCGTTTTCCCTGAAACTTGAGTGTGATATAGTATCAATAACTATTGATCTTGGTTTCCCCACTTAAAATGACAAAAAAAGGCAATTCAAACGGAAGGACGATGGACACCAATACCCTTTCACGCCCGAGAACGGTGACCATGCAGCGAATGAAAATTACTATCCGACAGGCAGGGGTCGAAGACCATGAACGCCTTTCATCACTGGCCAGGGAGACCTTTGTCGACAGCTTCGCCGCCGACAACCACCCGGAGGACATGGCCGCCTACCTGGAAAAAGCATTCAGCCCGCGCATCCAGGCAACGGAATTGGCCGAGCCGTCTTCACGGTTCCTGATTGCCGAAGCCGGGGGCAAGCCGGTGGGGTACGCCCGGCTGGTTGAAGCATCGACACCGCCCTGTATCAATGCAAAAAAGCCCATCCAACTGTCGCGCTTGTATGCCCGCAAACGGTGGATCGGCAGTGGCGTGGGGAGCGCGTTGATGACCGCATGCATCGTTGAAGCGACCAGACGACAATTCGAGGGCATCTGGCTGGGGGTCTGGGGTAGAAATGCCCGGGCCATCCGGTTTTACAACCAATGGGGATTTGTGCAGATCGGAACCCAGCCTTTTGTGTTGGGCAATGACCGGCAAACCGATCTTATCCTGTGGCGACCACTGGATGTGCCGCCGCGATAACTCATGACAAAAACAGGTGTTGCATGGTAAATAACAAACGCCAACGCTGCGGGTGGCCCGGCGACGACTCGCTGATGGTGCGCTACCACGACGAAGAGTGGGGCGTACCTGTCCACGACGACCGCAAGTGGTTTGAATACATCCTCCTGGATGCCTTTCAGGCCGGCTTGTCATGGAAAACGGTGCTGCACAAGCGGGATGCCTTCCACGAGGTTTTCTATGGCTTCGACCCACTTAAGGTGGCCGGAATGTCTGAAAAAGCCATGGCCGGGGCCATGGCCAACCCGGCCATCATCCGCAACCGGCTCAAGATCCGGGCCGCTGTCAATAACGCCCAGGCCTTTTTACGCCTGCAGGAAACCCATGGCCGCTTCGACGATTACATCTGGACCTTCACCGGAGGCCGGGTGATCCAAAACAGCTGGAAAACCGCAGAAGCGGTGCCGGCCAGAACCGACTTGTCCGACACCGTCAGCAAGGCACTGAAGCAGCAGGGTTTCACCTTTGTGGGCAGCACCATCTGCTACTCATTTTTACAGGCCGCGGGAGTGGTCAACGACCACCTGGTGAACTGCTTCCGGTATCGCGAATTGACCGAAAAATAAGGTGGCCGCTTCATACACCAGCAGACGAGGTTTCGCACCATCTCCCTGGCGGCCATGGACGGGTTGCCGATGATCACCGGACGATATTCAAAAAGACGGCACTGAAGGCGCCCCAGTTTCCATCGGCATCCTGCCCGCGAATAAAAATGAGGTGCTCCCTCCCCTGCAAATTCATGGTGTCGACAATTCCAGTAACGATCTCAACGCGGTCGTCGAGTACACCGTCGACAGGCTGGAGAGGGATCGCGGTACCACCATACCAGGGAGGTGTGTCGATGTAATACTCGGCAGCACCAACAACCTGACTGGGTTCTTTGTCTTCATTACCCTTGGGTTTCTTGTACCGCGTATCGTCGATTGTGGCCGTCAGCGTGACCTGGCTGCCCGGAGTGACCGTATCCATGTTCAAGGAGACATCAATGGCATCCGGGCCGGAAGGTGTGATGTAGGGTGTGCGCACGACCTTGGCCGCATAAAGCAATGCCGGCAGATTGTCGGGCAGGACAAACGACTCAAACGTGTTGCAGGGTTGAAAAAAGGTGGTGCCGATTTCAAAGCAATAGGACGCCACGCCCAGGTGGCCATAGGCATGCTCGTCGCTGGTGCCGTCGGTCGGGTAAAGACCAATCGCCTGTTCGGGTGAGTAGTCGCTCCAGTAGGCGAACTTTCTTCCCAGCGTCTGGAGTTGGGTGGCATTGGGAGGTGGATCATCCGAAGATCCCCATGGCCAGAGTACCAGCTTGCCGTAAGAATGGACGTCGATATAGATGCCGGTGGCATCATCGGGTGCCGGAGACTCCCAGTCATCCTCCCGCTGATCCGCAAAGATCGTTTCTAAATAGGCTTCCACAACCTGTATTTCGGGTTCGGAGGCCGGATCAGGCCCTCTATAGGTGGCGTTGCATTCGTCACCGCTCGAACCGTCGCAGCAGTTCCAGCCGAAGGTGAAGTTGCGGTTCAAGTCCGCCCCGCGGCTGTCATAATCCTCCAGACAATAGGCATCGTTGGTGTTTTTCCGCCAGAACGTGTGGTCTTCGGCAATCTTTCGCCCATCGGGATTGGTCTGGAGCATCAGATGGATTTCATGGTGGTCCAGTATCCATGTCACATCCGCATCGGTGTTATAATTCTCCACCAGGTATTCTGCGAAACGGGTCACCAGCTCGGCTGTCGCATATTCCCGGGCATGCATGGCCGCGGTGATGAAAAGGTCTGGTTTCTCACCGGTGATCTGTTGATTGGTCAATACGAGTACCCGCATATCGAACCCACCGATGCCGGCTGTTTTTTCCCACGAGTCACCGACATCTTCCCATCGGGCCAGTTTTTTATATTTCCTGGTTATCTCTTCGGCAGTCGCAAAAGTCTCCTCCACGGTACGGTAGCACGGATATCTGGGTATGCCGTCCTCATCCGTTTCTTCAGTGGCCATCTCCTCCGGCGACGTCGTTGCCCAGGAATCGTCCAGTTCCACCCTCAGGCCGACTGCGGTGAGCCGGTCAATATCCTCACGTGTAACCCTCATCACATGATAGCCCTTGCTATAGTTGGTTTCCAGCAACTGCGCTTCGAAGGAGATGATGGCTTTGTTGCCCATTTCCTGGTTGGGGTAATGGACACGGACGATGGTTGTCTCCCCGGGAGCCAGGACAATGGGATCGGCCGCCGGTACCGGTGCCGCCAAAAGTGTCGCTGAAAGTAAAAAAACACATGCCAGCAGAGCATTTCCTTTTTTCATCTGGTCCCTCCTCTTTTTCAGTATAGGATTTGATTGATATCCATTTCTGCCTGCTGCATTGCCGCGGCCAATGCCAGTGGTTCAGACAGTGAAGCACAATTGATGTTACACTGGCGCACGCAATCAGGGCATAGGTGGTTATCGGCAGCACCCGAAACAGGCAAACCAATAGACTCAGAAACAAAAGGGAAGCGATCAGGCGACATGGCCGACAACAAGGTTCTCCACCTATTAAACGGATGCCGATGCAGAAAGTTACAGGCGGAGAACATAATTATTTTACAACCTGTCGGAAATGGGCAGAGCGATATAGATCGCACCGCTACTTGCTTTTCGAAGGCGCGCCGCTTACACTTTGTTTTGGCCTGCAGTCACCGAAACGGACAGGATTCAGGCAAGGTGAAGATCACAGTCAGTCAGCCGGTGTTTCGCACCATAACAGTTCCTCGGGAGAAAGCGGAATGGCACAAGGTGAAGCGAAAACGGTTCTCGTGGTCGAAGATGACGAAAACACGTCATCCCTGATCGCCCTGTATCTGGAGCGTGAAGGCTTTTGTGCGGTGACCGCCGGAGACGGCGAAACGGCCCTGGCCCTGGCCGGCAAACACAAGCCTGACCTGGTGGTTCTCGACCTGATGATTCCTAAGGTAGACGGCTGGGAGGTGTGCCGCCGGTTGCGGCGAACCTCTGAAGTTCCGGTAATCATGCTCACGGCCCGGGGCGAAGAGATCGACCGGGTGGCCGGACTGACCCTTGGCGCCGACGACTATGTGGTCAAACCCTTCAGCCCCCGGGAACTGGTGGCCCGGGTCAAGGCCGTGCTGCGTCGCACGTCGCCTGCGCCAGGCGAAGGGAAGAAAAGGCTGGTCCACGGACCGATCTGCCTGGACCTGGAAAAGCGCCGGCTTTCCGTAAACAAACAACCGGTTTCTCTAACGCCGCATGAGTATGCACTGATGGTGGCACTCATGGCGTCCCCGGGGCGCATCTTCAACCGGGACGAACTGCTGGATTGCCTCTATCCCATGGGCGAGGCGGTGGTCATCGACCGGGTGGTGGACGTTCACATCGGCAAATTGCGCCAGAAAATCGAACCGACACCCGCCGAACCGCAATACATCATCACCGTTCGCGGCATCGGCTACCGGTTTGCGGACCGGCAGCCACAATGAGGGGAAAAGCACGTTGAAACGATTCTTGATCATCAAGCTCATCGCGGTCAACCTCATCGTTGTGGGATTTGCCGTGGTGGTGGTCTGGCTGGCCATTGATACCTTAGCCGCCGGCTACTTCGTCACCCTCATGGAAAAATACCATATCTCCCCCGAACCCGCCCACGCCATGTTTGTGGACTCCATTCACCGTTACCTGATCTGGGCCTTTGCGGGGGCTATCTTTTTGGCTGTCGTGCTAAGTTATGTGATGAATCGGCGGATTCTGGGCCCGCTGACCCGCATGACCACCGTCACCGGTGAAATTGCCGCCGGCGAGTTTTCGGCCCGGGTGCCCGTGGCCACTGCAGACGAAGTCGGACGACTGGCCCGGGCCTTCAATCGCATGGCCGGAAACCTGGAGAAGATCGAACATCTGCGACGCTCCCTGATGATCGATGTGGCCCATGAGTTGCGCACCCCGCTGACCAATATTCGGGGATACCTGGAGGCACTCAACGACGGCGTGCTGCCGCCGGCACCCGAAACCCTCTCCCTGCTCCAGGATGAAACCCTGCGGCTGGTTCAACTGGTGGAAGACGTACTGGCCCTGGCCCGGGCCGACGCCGCCGGCAGCCAACTTCAATTGACCGCCGTCGATCTGAAAGCGATGGTGGAAAACATCGTGGCCACCTTTACGCCGGCGTTAACCAACAAATCGCTGACCGTAAGCCTGCATGCCTTTGCATCACTGCCAATCATTCAGGCCGACCGGGACCGTCTGGCGCGTGTCCTGCGAAACCTCACCGACAATGCGATTCAGTATGCACCGCAGGAAACGATTGTGGACATCACTATCGGGGACGATACCGGGACGCTTAAAATAGATTTTTCCAACGTCGCCGGTGACGTTCTCCCCGAGGATCTGCCCTATCTTTTCGAACGCTTTTACCGCGGGGAGAAATCCCGGTCCCGCCACCACGGTGGTGCCGGCATCGGCCTGTCCATCGTCAAGGAGTTGGTCGAGGCCCACGGCGGAAAGGTTCATGCCGACCTGAGGGATGGCACCATTCACATCGGCTTTTCCCTGCCCCTGGCAGAGGATACGAAAGCCGGTCAAAGCTAGGGCAGGTAACAGGTATCGTGTCGTATCCACCGTTATCGAAACACGGGCTTAAAATTCCTGGGCTCTTTATCAGTCGAAAAATAAAAGTAACACGACAATATTTTATCGTAAGATTTCCTTAACCTGACAGATACAAAAGATGGTATCTGCAAATCGCCCAGACTGGTGTCTATCTCAATGTATCTCAACCAATCACAAATATGAAAAATGAGCCAATCATACAAATTGGAGAATCCTTCGACGCTTTTTCTCTATCTAAACTGGCTGAAAAATCCTTCAGAGGGGCCTTCGCCAAACTGAATGATAAAGAAAATTTTGAAAGGTATGTTGCTCGTTCATTTACAGAAAAACAGATTCGATCTGAAATTCTTGATAGTGCTTCCACTTTTTTCATAGCCAATTTGAATGATGAATGGGTGGGGTACGCTAAACTTAACCAGGGCGTCCCACCAGATTGCGTAAACCAAATCCCATCTATTGAACTTGCCCGACTCTATTCCATGCAAGAATATTTAGGTTGCGGTATAGGTCCAGCTTTGATGAAGGCTTGTATAAACTATGCCCGCGAAAAAGATTTTAAATCGATCTGGTTAAGCAGCTGGAAGAAAAACAGCAGAGGAAATGCATTTTACACCAAAATGCGGTTTCAAATTATCGGTAACGCAACCTTTACTTTGGGATCCGATATCCAAGACGATTATATTTTTGCTAAATCGATAATTTGATTTAAAGAACCTTGTGAATAGGTAGAAAGATAGCAATAATACCAAAAGTGGATAACTCAGCCATTTTGTAGGGTAAATTTTTCTTGTCCGGCAATCACGAATGTTGGTATCTGTAAATGTACCGGGCTGGGACTTATCTCCATTTATCACCACCCGCCCATTTTTCATTTTAATTTGACCAAATGCCGCCTTTTTTGTTATAAGTCTTTCACTCATCTCAAAATTCCAAATCCAACTGAATTGATCTGGTTAAATTCCTACAGAATTGGGCTGACCTCTCTATCTCGTCAATAAGAAAAAGATCCACTGTTTGGAGCAATAAATTAGGCTCTGGTTCCCTACCTATTTAAACTAAGAGATTCGAGAAAC
>JAQYWF010000433.1 GCA_030145105.1 Desulfosarcina sp. | reverse complement strand
GCCCGGCGATGATCCGCAGGCTGGTCAAGGAAGCCGACGTGGTGGTGGGTGCCGTGCTGATCCCCGGGGCCAAGGCGCCGCGGCTGGTGACCCGGGAGATGCTGGGGACCATGAAAAAGGGCTCGGTGCTGGTGGATGTGGCCATCGATCAGGGGGGCTGTTTCGAAACCTCCAAAGCCACCACCCACGGTGAGCCCACCTATGTGGTCGACGGGGTGATCCACTACTGCGTGGCCAACATGCCCGGGGCGGTGGCCAAGACCTCGACCCTGGCCCTGACCAATGCCACCTTGCCCTATGCGGTCCAGATCGCCAACAAGGGCTGGAAAAAGGCAATGCAGGAGAACCAAGAGATCCGGCTGGGCGCCAACGTGATCGACGGCAAGGTCACCTACCAGGCCGTCGCCGAGGCATTCGGCATGGATTTTACGCCCGTCGGTCAGATGCTTTAAGACAAGTCCATCCGCACTATTGATTGAATGTCAGCATCGTCTCGAGCGCGGTGAGAAGTCTCTCAATCGTTGCTTCGGCACGCTCGATACGGTCCACCGATGGAAACCAGGAACCGAGTTCCTTGAAGAATTCTTCGAAGTGGGATGAGGGAATGGTTGCGGTTTTTCGCTTCACCGCCGGACGAGGATAAAGCCCGTCTTCAAAAAAATAATTGCTTACGCCCAGCGCACCCTGGCGCCGGAAGGGCCAGTTCAGTTTAAGGGTGGCCAGCGTGGTCACCAGCTCGGCCGCAGGGCCAGGCTTGGAAAAATCGGCGCTATTGATCACCCGGCCCAACCGGTTTTCCAATTCGGCAAATATGGCTGCCAGCAGCCGCCGTTCGGTAACGACCAGGCCGTGCAGGTACCAGTGCTCCATGCTCTGGCGGACGGCAGTCAGCCATCGGACTGGCAGGTGCCGGACACTGGGGCAGAAGTAGGTTCGGCAGGCCATGCCGCCGTAGTAGCTCAATCCCCGCCAGTCAACCCCGCCGTTGCCCACGGCCAACGGGTGCAGCAGGCAGCCCACTCGACGACCGTCGTCCTCGATCATTCCTAAAAAAGCGCAGTGGTGAAAATCCGGAAACGGCCTTTCCTGGGGTTCGGTACTCTCGACGCTGGACTTGAACGCATCGATACCGGCTACCGTGTGTGGCACCTCTGCAAACCACTGTGTGCGACGCATCAGCATGGCTTCCAGATTTTCACGGGAAGGATCGGCGACATTGTATAGCCCGCAGCAGGCCCCGCAGGAGACATTGGGGCTTATCTGGCACAGGTAAACGGTATCTGGAGCGGGGTCTGGAGTCGGTGTTCCCATAACTATCCGTAAAAAAAAGGTTCGGCGATTATAGCCAAACCCATATAATTTGGTGCCCCCGGCAGGATTCGAACCTGCGGCGCACGGATTAGGAATCCGATGCTCTATCCCCTGAGCTACGGGGGCTTTTATTCATTATAACAATTTGTTAGGGGAGAATTCGAGCATGCTTTTTTTCATCAATTTGGTGGATTGTGCCCGAATTTGTGCCCGTGAGCGAATTCAAATAACTCTCTTGCCTTTCAGAGGCAAGTCTGAGGTCAGCGTCATTCACAATGTTGTAACGGTCAAACACGGACCTTGTTTTATGGCCTGAAATCATCATAGCTACTCGCTCAGGGATTCCAGACCGAACCATATTTCTGACCGCAGTCCGCCTGAAATCGTGGAAGTGTCTTAGGCCAATCTTGGCCTCATTGCAAGCCTTTTTCCAAGCCTTATCAAACCGTTTAACCCTATCATTTCCATACCTATTAAGAAAAATGAACGGCACAAGGTTCCTTCGTTTAGACCATCGAGACTCAATGATTTCCTTCAGTTCAGAGTCCATATAAATGGTCCTGGCCTCATCATTTTTCGTTTCACCTACTTCAAGCCTAACGATGCCTTGCTTAACATCGATTTGGCTCCAAGTGAGTTTTGAAATTTCAGAGAGACGCCAGCCTGTCTTATAGGCGAAGATGACAAAGTCTTTTAGATAATCTGGCAAGGCCTCTTTCAAAGCAAGATATTCGCCATGTTCAAAAAATCCCTTACGGGCATTATTTTCCTTGAGCATCGGAATGTAGGGCACACGCTCAACTAAAGGTGGCGATTGCTTCCCGCCAAGGTTCATCAACCTTTTAAGAGCTGATAATTCCCGGTTAATAGTGGCATTTGCAGCTTTGGTTTGCATTCGGATTTCGATGTATTCATTTACCTTTTGGGTTGTTATTTCTGGAACACGATAGCCTTCAAAGAACTCTTTCAGCTTTTCTATACTCCCTTCTGCCCTTGTGATTGATTTTCGTCGGTTGATCCGATAGTCCCGCAGAAAGTCTTCCGCCAGTTGATCGAAGGTGACCTTTTCGTAATGGACGCCGGGGAGCTTACCCTTGGAAATTTCCCCTTCACGCCGATCCATTAATTTTTTGGCCACCATCTTCTTGGTGCTTTGTGAACTTTCCCGGTAGGACTTGCCGTTGCGGTAATACTTGACCCACCAAACATTGCCTCTACGATATAAACTACCCATATCACACCTCCATCTTGTATCTTGACGGGCACAAGATGGGACCGCCCGGCCGTTGCCGGCCAGGCGGTTCTTTATCCCATACTTCATCCCATTGTTTCAACCTCCTTGTCTATCCGATTTCAGTTCGCTGCCAGCTCGACCGTCTTGTGCTGCTGAATAAAATGGTCCAGGTCATTCCTGTCGAGGAGCTGTTTGTGGCCCACCTTTACGTATGGCAACTCACCACCCCATATTCTTGAACGCCAGAACCAATCGGACGCACCATACTCGTCAGTGGTCTGTTTGATTGAGAGCAGGCGCTGTTTCGTAGAACTTTGTGGATTGTTTGTGTTGACCAATAGGCTTGATCCTTTCTGTGAACACCAAAAGGCAGGTGGGGAATGCCCCACCCACCAGCGGTGTTCATGAGTTTGATTGAGGTTTTGATTTAGGTAAATGTCGGAAGGAAAATCCTGATTCCTTATTTCTTTTTAAACACTTCACAGTACCCCAATACTTTAAAAGGGAGGGAGTATTGTTCCTCTTTGGATAGGTCAATCGAATTGCTGTCGGTACACAGTACCGACAATGGATACCTCATCCATCCATCTATTTTTACAACCAACGGGAACAAATTTTCCACAATGGTAAAATTATATTTGTGCACCAGTTTGAGATATTCCTCAAGAAGGGTACACTCATCCTCTGTGAAAAATTCATTAATAATTTTTTCACAAAGAGTCCTTTCATAATGGTCAAGGTCATCGTGGCCTTCAATCAGGCATTTATAATCGACACCTTCAAATTTGGTTCCGCATTTTGACCATTTAACTATAACGTCTCTACGATTCCGGAAATCGTAGACAAGTGAGCCTGCGGAAAATAGCTTTATTGAATCGTTCATAGATGAACTCCCTTCGATGTTTTCATTTATGGGCTTACACACTTCACCATGATTCCCCACAGGGTTACTATCTTTAAGATTGATATCCATTTAACGCCTCCTTCTGCCAACTTGTTTGACAGATTTATGTTTGAAAAATTTAACGGTGATTATTGACGATAATCCAAGAAAATACTCAAAATTTCCTCGCCCTTGCTCCACAGGGTCGCGCCCTGGTGGGCCTTGGGCTTGCCGCCGACGATCATC
>JAQYWF010000121.1 GCA_030145105.1 Desulfosarcina sp. | reverse complement strand
GACTGCTGGCGGGAATTTATTTACTCTCCGCTCTGATTACTCAGCCGATGTCCAACGCAGCCGCGGTGGTCCTGATGGTGCCCATAGCAGTGGATACCGCCATCAGTTTGGATGTCAACCATCTGACCTTCACGATGGCGGTGGTCATTGGAGCAGCCACCAGTTTCCTTTCACCCGTGGGGCATAAAGCCAATGTGTTGGTCTTTGGTCCTGGTGGTTATCGTTTTTTTGACTATACTCGCGTGGGCATACTACTCACGATAGCCTTATTCATCGTTTCGATGTCGGCCGCCGCTGCCATCACGGCCGCCGCTGTCATCTGCCGGCGCTCGGCGATATTGACCACCACATTCACCGAGGCCATGGTCTGCACGTAGGCCTCCGGGGAGGTGATCGTCACCTTGCCCGGGTTCATGAACATGTGGCCCAGTGACTGGCGGCCGCTTTTGATCCGGCCGCCCAGGGTAAAAGAAACCAACTTCGTACCATAAAGTGCCACGATGCTTTGGATGGGTCGGGCGAATTGAATAGAGAGGTCCGCCCAGCGCATGCTCTTGGGAAAGGGGGTGGCAAGGATCACCTCGGGCAGGATGGCCTTGAGCAGCTTGACGGTGGCTTTCCCCCGATTGGTTTTGCGGGCGCTGAGGTACCGGCCCTTGTCCGTCTGCACCACTTTCAGGCGCTTAACCGCGACGCCGGCTTTTTCGGCGAATTTTACCGCCGCCACGCTGGGTTTGCCATGATCGTCAAAAGCGATCTTTTCCGGCGGGCCCATGATGTCTTCGGTGACGGTTTCCTGCTTTGGTGCCACTTGATCCACGGTCACCGTCAGCCGCCTGGGCGTGCCGCAGGTGCGGGCCTGCCCGTGGCTGATGCGGGCACCGTCCAGCCGTTTAAGCAGGTTTCGGGCCAAGGCGTCCAAGGCCGGCTGGATGTATCCTGCAGGGATCTCTTCAGCACCGATTTCAAGTAGTAGGGTGTCCATATTCACCTCGATCACGATTTCACGTTCGATGTTCGTTCCAATCCGTTTGGCTCTCCGTCATTCATGCCGTTTTTTTCAAGAGCGGAAACCCCATGGCTTCACGTTGCTTCAAGTAGCCCATGCCGCAGGCCCGCGCCAGATTTCGGATCCGGGCGATATAACCGGTCCGTTCGGTGACGCTGATGGCGCCACGTGCGTCCAACAGATTGAAGGTATGGCTGCACTTGAGGGTGAATTCATAGGCCGGGAGCACCAGATCTTCTTCGATGATCCGTCTGGCTTCGGCTTCATAACGATTGAACAGGTCCAGCAGCATGTTTACGTCTGCTTTTTCGAAGTTGTAGGTGGATTGCTCCACCTCCTGCTGGTGGTGGACCTGACCGTAGGAGACCGCGTCGTTCCACTTCAGGTCGTAGACGTTGTCGATTCCCTGAAGGTACATGGCGATGCGCTCAAGGCCGTAGGTCAGCTCTACTGAAATGGGCGACAGTTCCATGCTGCAGGCCTGCTGAAAATAGGTGAACTGGGTACACTCCATGCCGTCCAGCCACACTTCCCAGCCCAAGCCGGAAGCGCCCAGGGTGGGCGATTCCCAGTCGTCCTCCACGAAGCGGATATCGTGCTCCAGCGGGTCCACGCCCAGCGCCTTCATGCTTTGCAGGTAGAGCTGCTGAATGTTGGTGGGGGATGGCTTGAGCAGCACCTGGTACTGGTAGTAATGCTGAAGGCGGTTGGGGTTGTCTCCGTAGCGTCCGTCGGTGGGCCGCCGGGATGGCTGGACGTAAGCCACATCCCACGGCTCGGGTCCTAGTGCTTTCAAGGTGGTGTGGTGGTGAAAGGTTCCGGCGCCTACTTCCAGATCATAGGGCTGAACCACCACGCAACCCTTGCGGCCCCAAAACCGATCCAACGTGAGAATTACATCCTGAAAATTCATGCGCGTTTCCTCGACTGTCCGTATCCATAGTCAAACGGTTGATAAAATTAATAATCGATTGGATTTCCCGGATATGACACGGTGTCCGATAAGCAGTCTACGTAGCATTATCGATAGGGTTTAACAAGACCCAGCTTGTCACCCGTACAGGCTTTCTTTTACGAATTCGATCAACCGGGCGCTGAGGTGGACCCTGCGAATGATGCTAACTATCAACACACATGGGGTTGTTTACATGACCCCGTTGGCGTCTACACCGCAGTCGAGCAATCCTGCCGTGGGCCGCTCTGACAGCAACTTTTCCCATACCGGCTTCAGGGCTGCCATGGCATCGGCCGCACCAATGGCCCACAAACAGCCGCCGCCTCCAGCGCCGGTAAATCGGGCACCGCATTCGGCTTCGAAAGCGGCTGCCGCCAGCCGGTCACCCATGTCGTCAAGGACCTGTGGGGTCATGGCCTTTCGAATGGCCGTCTCCCGGTTCATGGCATCGGCGGCCGACCGCATGTCCCATCGGATGATCGCTCCGGCAAAATCCTGGGCCAAGCGGGCGATCTCATACCAGTTTTCACGGCTGTTTCCGCTGATGAACTGTCTGACCCAGGTGCTGTTAACATCCCTTGAAATATGCGTGACGCCCAGGTACGCCACCAGCAGGTGGCGGTCCAGGCGACGAAGCGCCTCGCCCGCCAACAGAGGGTTTCCGGCGAAAGGCGGCAGGCCCGGATCCGCCGGCCAGGTCCAGGCGTTGACCCCGCCGAAAGCGGCGGCCAACTGGTCCTGGAGGCCGCAGGGCACACCGGCCACACTCTGTTCGATGGCGTGGGCCAGGAGCACCGTGCGGTTCCGGGAGATTCCTTTTTTACCCATGGCAACCAGCGCTTTGGAAAAAGCGGCAATCAGCGACACGGCTGCCACCGACGACCCACCTAACCCACTGCGTGGGGGTGAGGTGGACTGAATATCAATATGGACGCCGCTGACTTGAAAATAGTCGGCTACGGCGAACATGAGCCCCAAAGGATGATCATAGGGGGCCGTTGATGGGTAATATTCAGCCTCGGCCAGGCCGGCTGATGAAATCCGAACATGATCGCCAGTGTTCGGATGCAGGCGGACGGTGGTGCGTCGATCCAAGGCGATATTCACCGTGGATGGAGCGATGTGCCTCAGCGGATAATGAAAGCTGCTGATGTCCAAGGTTCCCCCGAAATCGATTCGGCAGGGCGCCGACGCGTCGATGGGACGGTTGTCCAGCAGCGGCCCGATATTGCCCAGTGTCATTGCATGGGTCTGTGTTGTCATGGTTTTCCGTTTACATTAATATATTAGGGTTTTAAGTTTTAGGTGTTAAGTTTTAAGTCGATGGTTTCTATCGATCAATTATATAAAATTCAATCCTTAACTTAACACTTAATACTTAACACTTAAAACTATTATTTATATAATAAATATATTAATTCCGCTTGTTTTCTGGCAGCATTGGTGTTTTCCTGCCACCCATTGATTCCCTGACAGCCCGAAGCACCTTCAGGCTTTTCGGGGACTTGCCGATGTGAAAGGGAACGAAGGCTTCCAGAAATTTCAGTCCCTCGGAGATGGCCGTGGGTGCAAACCGGACGCGTGCGGCCCGCTCTAGGTTCCCGGTGTCGGTCCACATGAGCTGTTTCAACGTGCCTTTGGAGATCTTCAGCCGGCCGTTGGTGGGGATCCCGCAGGTCGGGCAGGCAATTCCCCCCTTCGAGGGATCCGAGACCACCGACGCATACCGAATCTGGTCCAGGCAGGTTTTGCAGGAATGGCAGTGGTCGAAATTGGGACGAAATCCAGCCAGTGATAGGAATCGCATCTGAAACAGGATGCTGAGCACTTCCACGGGCGTCTCTCCTCGGTTGAGTTCGGCCAGTACATGCGACATCAGCCGGTACAGGGGCTCCTGGGGTTCTCCCTCGGCCATCCATAAATAGATCAATTCCGACCAGTAGCTGGCGTAGACGGTTTTGGTGATATCTTCGCGGATCTTGAAAAACGGGTCTTCCAGAGACGCCTCCTGGAGCACCGGCATGCCTTTGCCCCTGCCCTGGGCCAGCACCACGTTGAGCCTGGAAAAGGGTTCAAGCACCCCGGAAAATCGCTTGACGCTCTTTTTTGCGGATTTGGCAATGGCGCTGGTTTTTCCGTGTGCCGGGGTGAACAGGGTGACGATGAGATCGAAGTCGCCAAATTCGATCCGGCGGAGCAGGATGGCGGGTGTGTTCAGGCTGGCCATGATTTCAGACGCCGAGAAATCTGGTGGCGATGGTAAAGTAAAAGTAGACGCTGATGATATCGACGGCGGTGGTCACGAACGGCCCAGTGGCGACCGCCGGATCGATATTGATCCGGGCCAGCAGCATGGGCACGCAAGACCCAACCAGAGCGGCAACAGACATCGAACAGACGACTGCTAGGCAGACCGCCAGCGCCAGCATGTGGGTGCTGTACTGCAATTGGGCCACCGACCCGATGAGCAGGCCGTAGACGAGGCCAAGGATCAAGCCGACGCTCAGTTCTTTACCCACCACCGACCCGATGTCCCGGATATTCAGCCGCCCGGTGGCCAGTCCGCGCACAACGATGGTGGAGGACTGGGTGCCGATGTTGCCGCCCATGCCCATAATAACCGGAATGAAGGCCGCCAGGTAGGTGATCCTGCTCAGACTGTCCTCGAAGTGGCCGATGACGTAAAAAGCGAATATACCGCCCAGGCAGCTGGCAAAGAGCCAGGGCAGGCGGATGCGGGTGCTTTTGAGGATGCTTTGGGTCTCAACAAACTCTTCGCCCACACCTGCCATTTTCAGGATATCTTCGGTTGCCTCCTCGCGGAAAATATCGATGACATCGTCCACGGTAACGATTCCCACCAGCCGGTTGCTTTCGTCCACCACCGGAACCGCCAGGATGTCGTAGCGGGCGACCAGTTTGGCCACTTCCTCCTGGTCCATGTGGGTCTGCACGGATAGGACATCGGTGGTCATGAAGGATTTCAAGGGGGTCTGGGGTTTGACCACCACCAGCTGCCGCAGGGAACAAACGCCCACCAAATTGCCGTATTCGTCCACCGCGTAGAGATAAAAGGGCATCTCGACATCGGCAAACTCTTTCTGGATACGTTCGATGGCCTCTTTGGCGGTAATCTCCTGGTCCAAGGCGATAAAGTCGGGGTTCATGATACCACCAGCAGTATCGTCTTCGAAGCGCATCAGGTCCTCGACCTCATCGGACCCCTCTTTCTTCATGCGCTTGAGCAAGCTGCTGGCGGTTTCATCGGGAAGTTGGTTCAGCAGGTCGGCGACGTCATCGTTGGGCATGTCTTCCAAAATGGCAACGACTTCATCCGGATCCATGCCGTCGATGAGTTCAACAAAGAGGTCTTCATCCAACTCGCTGAAGACAATCCCCTTTTGTTCCACATCTTCAATCATGTCGAATAGCAGCCGTTGATCCTGGAGCGACAGGCTTCTGAACAAGATGGAAATATCCGCGCCATGGGTTTTGTTGACGATTTTGTGAAGCCGGCTGCTGGCGCCTCGTCGCAACAGTCGTTTGACGCTGATCGTCAGAATTTTTTGTCGATCCTGCTGCATTTGATGAAAGTTTTAAGTTAGGTGTTAGGTGCTAAGTATTCGGTGCGATCGGTGCGGTTATCCTTAACCACCTCACACGTAAAACTTAACACTTTTATTTATGGAATCTTCAGGCTTACCACCTGACCGCTGCTTCCGAAGATCTTCACCGGTCGCTCATTCAGAAAAATCTGCAGCCCAGTGGCGTTGCCGATCATCAAGTTGAAGTTGTGGGTTCCTTCCAACTCCAGACGGTCTCCGGGCTTCAGGTCATAGGACCGGGCATTCTGACCGTCCACGATCACCTTCAACCAGGTCTGCTCCACGGCGATGACCTGGAGTTTGAACTTGTCTTGCGTCTTTGCAGCGGATGGGTGGGTACCAACTGATCCAGCTCCGGAAGCAGAAGGCTCGGATAGGGCTTTACGTTCTGGCGCTGTTGTGTTTTGCGGCGGTGCCGGAGCCATAAAAAAATCGGTGTACCGCAGCAGGAACAATATGCCGACGATTACACCCACAGCCATCATCGCCCGACGGACGGCCCATAATTTTTCCCGACGTCTCAGGTTATGCTGCTTGGCATTTTCCTGTTGTTGCAGATCCGACAGGTAGAGCTCGATGGCGACGTCCGCGTTGGCCCCCACGGCATCGGCGTAGATCCGAATGAAGCTCTTGACGTAGGCCCGTGGGGGAAGCCGGTCATGGGCATTTTCCTCAATGGCCTTGAGGCAGTGGACGGTAATTTTTGTTTTTCCGGCGACCGTTGGAATCGCCAGTTCCTGTTTTATCCGGAAGCCTTTCAGATAGCCGCCGAATGTATCCTGATTCGTTTCCGATTCCATATATCGGCCTTAAGATAATTAATTTGGACCGCGTTATTGGTCGTCGCAGTATCATATTACGGCTTCCTCCCTCTAGTCTTGCCAAATTAATTATCTTAAAGCCTATAGGAGAAACGCTATATCCATGGATCCTGAACCTTATCGTTCGATTGCATTCCTAATTGATGATTTTGATGTGTGACTGGCTGCGCAGATCCTCCAACCATGAGAGGAATTTTTTATCCACCACTTCGGCAAACAGCTTCTGGTGGATCTCTTCCCTTACGCTATCCAGGGGTTTCCCTTCGGTCCGGTTAACCGCCTCCACGTAAAAGAGCTGAAACCCCTGATCCGTATCCAGAACGGCTGTGGCTTGGCCCGGAGCCAATCCGTCGAGTGCCGCCTGGATCTTGGGAGAAAGGGTCTCTTTTGAAAACTCACCAATGTCACCGCCGTCAGCAGCGGCCGGGCCCTGGCTGTAGGATCGTGCCAGATCGGCAAAGGATTCTCCGGCTTCGATCCGTGATCGGATCTGTTGCATCTGTTCGCTTATCGCTTGCTTTTCGGTATCGGTCGCAAAATCCGGAACCCGTACCAGGATATTTCTCAAATGGTAACGAATCGTTCCGCCGTAAATCTCGGGGTGGCTGTCGTAGTAGGCCCGGATTTCTTCTTCGGTGATGACAATCTTGGACTTGACCTGATAGTTGACCAGCCGGGTGCGCAGGAGCTGCTCTCTGATTTGTTCCCGATACTGCTCCATGGTCATTTGTTCCTGTTCCAGAAAACGGCGCAGGTCTTCATCGGTAAACGTGTTGGCCGCTTTGATGCGTTCGATGGTGCTGTCGATTTCCGCTTCACCCACCTGGATATCGTTGCGTTTGATCTCTTGATCCGTGAGCTTTTCGTCCACCAGTCGGTTGAGCATCTCCTCGCGAACGTTAAACAGCATCTGCCGCTCCCTGTCCTGGTCAAATCCCTGCTGACGGATGCGCTGGGTATAGGGTTCCATGCGTTCTTCGAGTTCAGACAGCAAAATGATGTCTTCATTGACTACCGCAACGATCCGGTCCAATACCTCGGATGCCGCCGAAGCCGTGGCCGTGGCCGTGAAAACCAGTACCCCCATCCCAATCAGCATACCCAAAGACAAATATCGCTTCAAGGCCACTATTCCTTTCCCTGGCCGGAGGATCCTGCGCCAGGGCGTTGGGACTGTTCCCACAGGTCCCAATTGATCTCGACCCCGTAACGCGTTCGCAGCCCGTCCATCCATTGCGGATAGGCCGCTTCCACCTTTTCGAGCCGGAGCTGTTCAACGATGTAATGCTTTAAATCCATCTCCGGCGGACTTCCATCCTGGACGGCAAAGTCTTCTTCGTGGGCTTTATAGTAGGCTTCTATATCCTGTGCGGTGATGTTCACCGGTTGAACCAGTTCCCGGTCTACCACTTTTTCCATAAGCAGGCGCACCCGCA
This sequence comes from Desulfosarcina sp., assembly GCA_030145105.1. GTDB lineage: Bacteria > Desulfobacterota > Desulfobacteria > Desulfobacterales > Desulfosarcinaceae > Desulfosarcina. The sequence goes on along the minus strand of JAQYWF010000121.1, from coordinate 4,437 downwards.
TCCGATCCTTCCACAATGAGTAGGGGATGGCGCTCTCTAGCAGCATCTGCTCGAATTCGTCTTCCGGGTAATCCTTCTTAATGGTCTGGATCGCCGCTTCCAGTTCGGTGTCATCCAGTACGATGCCCAACTCATGAGCCCGGCGGTCGATGATCACCTCTTCGGTCATTTGATTCAGCAGGCGCAACCGCGCATTTTCAATCACCTGAGGATCCACGGACCGGTCGTCGCTGTAGGCAATCCGAGCGGCCTCAAAGGCGCGTTCAAACTGGGCTCGGGTCACGGTCTGCTGGTCGGTGCGGATCAGCACGGCATCCTGCTGCACTGGGTGGTTGGGCTCTGAACACCCTGTCCATACAACCATCGCTACACAACAGACGAGGCGATACACGTGGCTCGCGACCGGCGAACCGCTTCGCCTCACCGATTTTTCATCCTGGGTATAACTTATTGCAAACTTTCTAAATATGGTTCCCATAAGCCTTCAGGAATTAACATGTTGCGCTATTTCGATCAAGATGTTTTTCGTCTGGGCCAGCATGGCCCGTGCAGTTCCTTTGGCCAGGCTGGTTTTGAACTGGTGGTCCGGGGTGAATTGGTAGGGTTGTTTATCGCTGGTGATCATCTGGACAATTCCCAAGGGCCGCTGTTGATGGGTTTCGCTGAATGCCAGGCACAACTGCTGGCCGTAGAGGTCCAGGCGCTTTATCCCGGCGCGGACCGACAACACCCGCAGCATGATTTTTAGCAGCAGATTTTCCGTCTCTTCGGGAAGCGGGCCAAATCGATCCGCCAGTTCGGCCTTCATGGCGGCGATTTCCTTGAGGTCGTTCATCTTGGCCAGGCGGCGGTAGATGGACAGCCGTTGGTCGATATCGACCACATAGTCTTCGGCCACATAAGCGGACATGGGAAGATTGATTTCCGGTTCCAGACCTTCGGTTACGGGTTCTCCTTTCATCTGGGCCACGGCTTCTTCCATGAGCTTGAGGAACATGTCATACCCCACGGCGGCAATGTGGCCAGACTGGGACGCGCCCAGAATCGCCCCGCCGCCCCGGATTTTCAGATCGTTCATGGCAATCTGGAAACCGGATCCCAGATCGCTGTGTTCCATGAGTACTTTGAGACGTTTTTGGGCATCTTTTCCCAGCCGGGTTTCTTCGGGAATGAACAGGTAGGCATAGGCCTGCTCGTCGGACCGGCCCACCCGGCCTCGCAGCTGGTATATCTGGGCCAGGCCGAACCGGTCTGCCCGGTTGACCAGGATGGTGTTAGCCGTGGCTACATCGATGCCAGACTCGATGATGGTGGTGCACACGAGCATGTCGATCTCCCGGTTCATGAAGCGCATCATTACCGCTTCCAGATCCTCTTCGGCCATCTGTCCGTGGGCAACGGCCAGGCGGACCTCGGGCACCCTTTCCTGCAGATAGGTGGCCATGCGGTCGATGGCCTTGACGTTGTTGTGTACGAAAAAGATCTGTCCTCCCCGGGCCAGTTCACTGCGGATGGCTTCGCTGACCACGGTCTCGTCGAACTCGCACACGTAAGTGATGATAGCTTGGCGTTGCTCCGGCGGTGTGGAGATGATGCTGATATCCCGGATGCCCATCATGGAGAGATGCAGCGTCCTGGGGATGGGGGTGGCGGTGAGGGCCAGCACGTCTACGGTGGTTCGCAGCCGTTTGAGCTTTTCCTTATGCCGAACACCGAATCGTTGTTCTTCGTCGAGGATAAAGAGTCCAAGATCGGCAAAGGTGACATCCTTTTGAAGCAGCCGGTGGGTGCCGATGACGATGTCAACGGTGCCCTTTTTAATCTCTTCCACGATCCGTCGCTGCTCGGGCCGTGAGCGGAAACGGCTCAGGCAGGCCACCTTCACCGGGTAGGCGTCAAAGCGCTGGATAAAGGTGGCGTAGTGCTGTTCGGCCAGCACCGTGGTTGGAACCAGCATCGCCACCTGTTTGGCCTCGCTGACAGCCAAAAAGGAGGCTCGTAGGGCCACCTCGGTCTTCCCGTAACCCACGTCTCCGCATACCAACCGGTCCATTGGGGTGGTGCTGCGCATGTCCTCGAGGACATCTTCGATGGCTTTGAGCTGGTCCGGGGTCTCCTCGTAGGCAAAGTCTGCCTCGAAGTCGGCAAAGTGGCTGTCGGCTGCACCGTACCCGTGGCCGTCGTTGACCTTTCGCTGGGCGTAGATCTTGAGCAGTTCCCCGGCAATTTTTTCAGCGGACCGGCGTACTTTCTCTTTGGCCCGCTCCCAGGACCGGCCGCCCATTTTGTCCAGGGCCGGCCGCATGCCCTCCACCCCCATATATTTCTGGATCAGCCCCATGCGATCCACGGGCAGGTAGAGGCGATCCTCATCCCGGTACACGACCAGCAGGAAGTCATTGACGGTGCCTTCCAGGCTCAGTTTAACCAGCCCTTCGTACTGACCGATGCCGTGCTCGTCGTGCACCACCAAGTCCCCCTGCTTCAAGTCAGAAAAGGCCAGCAGTTCGGTTCGTACGGTCGTTGCACTGCGTCTGGGGCGCTTGGTCCGGGGACCGAAAACTTCAGCCTCCGTGGCTACCGCAAGGCTGTCTACCGGCCAGACAAATCCTTCAGACAGGCTGCCACGGCAGATGAAAAGCCCCCCCTGCCGGTGCTTTTGCGGGAACGGTTGGCCGGAGACCGCGTCAATTCCATGGGGAGCCAGAATTGAGGATAACCGGCCGATCTGGCGGTTGGTCTCACAGACCACCACCATGGTGCGACCCGCATCCTGTTGCGCGGCAATCCACCGCAACAGCGGGGCGGCTGGCTGGTCGGTCTTTCTGGCCTGCTGCATGGCCAGCATCAGGTCGCTGTTGTCTGCCGTATCGACACTTGCGGTCAGACGATCGCCATCGCCGGTCACCGCCAGCGGCGCCAGGGAGACGGCCTCGCGACGAGTTAGTTCGGCAGTGATCTCTTCCCAGTTTAAAAACAGGTCCGTCGGCTCCACACACAGGTGCTTTTCGCTGTAAGCTTTGTCAAAGTTCACCTGGGCAAGCTGTTCGCTTTTGGCAGCGACCTGGGCCAGCTCGGCCGGATTGTCGGCGATAATGACCGTGCCCTCCGGCAAGTAGTCGAAAAGCGTGTCCATGTGGTCGTAAATCATCGGTGTGAGATTCTCGATGCCGGGAAAGACCCCCTGCTCCTTGATGCGCTGCACGATGTCCCGGACCGTGGTGCGCGGCAGTTCCTGTTTCAGCGCGCGGGCCCGGAACCGGCCGACGATCACATCCAATCGGGTTTTATCCAGGGTCACTTCTCTGGCAGGCAGAATGATCGCTTCGTGTACATGCTCCAAACTACGCTGGCTGGCAGGGGAAAAAAAACGGATGGTTTCGGCAAAGTCGCCGAACAATTCGATGCGAATGGGGTTTTCATATAGGGGCGAAAAGATGTCGATGATACCGCCGCGGACGCAAAAATCGCCCGGTTCTTCCACGACCACGCTGCGGGTGTAACCCCCGGCCACGAGTTTGGCCACCAGGCGATCCGGTTCGATCTCCTCTTCGGCAATGATCAACTCCGCAAAGTCGGCCAACACGGATTTAGGAATCAGTCGTTGGCGCAGGGCCGTGGCTGTGGTCACCATGATCTGCGCCCGCTGACCCTCGATCATGGCATACAGCGCCCGGATGCGACGGGCTGCTGTTTCGTTATGGTAGGACATGAATTTGAACGGCGAAATATTGTATGGGGGAAAGAGAAGGGTATCGGCGCCCGTCTCACCGGAAAAGAAATCGATTTCCGCCTGCCGCTGCTCTGCGGCTTTGGTTGATGCGGCCACCACCAGCACAGGTGACTTGAGCGTCCGTCTGATGCCGGCCGTCAGACGAGCACCGGCACTGCTGCCCATACCGGTAATCACGAGGGGCCCGGTGCGCTCGGCAATGGTACGGATCAGCATATCCGATGTACTTTTTTCTTGCTTTTGATCCATAAACGCTATACGTGATCCTTCTATTTTTCAGCCGGCGTAGCTCAGCCGGCAGCGCAGCTGATTCACAATAAGCGTCCTAAAACATTAAGTAAAAGACTTATCTACGAATCAGCGGGACAGCTACACGCCACCGTAGCTCAGTTGGTAGAGCAACGCACTCGTAATGCGTAGGTCCGCGGTTCGACTCCGCGCGGTGGCTCCAAAACCAGTTCCGGGTTCCCTCATCTGCCTTGCGGGAACCCGTTTTTTTTAACACCCGGCACCCGACGGCATCCGGACCGGCACAAGTCCGCCGATGGGCGCCTTATTAGCGCATCACCCATTGCTTTGGCAACTGCTTAACTTTACATAATGATCAAATCACAAGCACCAAGTTCCAAATAAACTTCAAATTACAACATCCAAACAGGCGTAGTCGCCTCTTGGCCATCCGGTTTGAAATTAGGGTCATTGTG